>DATNDO010000160.1:0-13803 GCA_035606955.1 Candidatus Angelobacter sp. | reverse complement strand
GTCAGAAGATGCAGAAGTCGAGGACAACTCCGCGGCGCCATACTGTGCCATGCCGCCACCGGAGCTGTTATGGAGAGACCCCGCGACCCAACCGCCTTGGGCGAGCACGGTTTTGGGTTGATTGGAGATGAAGTACAGAATACATAGGGCTGCGAGAAGTAGTGGGACAAGCGTAACCAGGCGGGTACGTTTCATAAACATAACCTCCCTTTGCGCCGGATTCTGCCCCCCCCCGTGGGACATGTGTCAAGCGATTTTTACTCACACGTTAGATACGCTATGAAATTATGTTCGCCGAGTAATATAGAAATGGAGACACTAGCTGGGTGGAACGGTGACATTACGAAGCGGGTGCCGTTTGGACAGAATGGGATTTTCGGAGCCGCGAGGAGGGCTTGTACGCCCTTTTTTTTGATGATATAAAATGCTTGTTTTTCTTCGCCGGACGCTTCAACATTGATACCAGCATTAATCAGGTGGCGCTATTTCTAGTAGTTTTCGGAGAGAGCTAAATGGCTTATGTAATTGCGGAGCCCTGTATCGGAACCAAAGACTCGGCGTGCGTCGATGTTTGCCCTGTGGACTGCATCCACCCGCGCAAGGACGAATCGGATTTCGAGAGCGAAAAACAGCTCTATATCAATCCCGAGGAATGTATCGACTGCGGCGCTTGCGTTCCCGTGTGTCCCGTGACGGCAATTTTCGCCCTCGAGGACTTGCCCGAGAAATGGTCAGGTTACACGGCGATCAACGCAGACTGGTTCAAGAAGAAAAAGGCTACAGCGTAAATTTTCCTTGCCCGGGATTGTACCATGAACGTACGCGGCGAGCTTCCCAGGTCGCCGTTTTCTTTTCTTGGGCAGGCCTCCTACCTTTTGGGTATTTCGCAGTGCCGCGAAATGCGATATCGATTCCGATTAAACCAGCGATAGCCTCGCCATAGCACCCAATTGAATCCGGGCAGACTGAATACCGCGTAAAATGGCCACGCCCACCAAATCCTACGCGTGACATAAAGGTACGCGTCCGCTCCGGACTTCACTTCGCCTCCAGAGGTCAATACGCGGATATCATCGAGCAGGCTTTTCGATGACGTTTGCAATGTCCCGTCAACCGCCGCAGTTTGCAGGTCCTTAAGAGCGAATCCGCGCCGTTCGACCACATCTTGCCAAAAATGAACCCAGCGGAAACAGAAGCCGCACTCACCATCATAAAGAATCCAGCCAGACGAAGGAGTGGCGAGGGCCTGTGCTGGGCGCGAATCCGTCATGAAATCCGCCTGCCAGCGAAAACAAGGACCGCTGAACCGTCCGCAATAAATGCAGAACTTGGCGGGCGACGCAGAGTGCCACCCAATTCAGGTCCGTAGAGTGGCTCGCCATTGCCTTCAAAACTCCCCGTCGCGCATGTCCACACTCGCCAGGGTTCATGAGAGACGCGGTATTCCAGGCAACTGCCCTGGCGCGAGACGTAACCCCAGTAATGTTCAGTGATGAATTGTTCGAGACTCTGTTCTTTCGGCAGTGCAGCATCGCCTGCTGCTTCGGCATGCAGCGTGCACCAGTTGCTGTTGAGCTTCCATTGATATTCAGCCGTCCTGCGCGTTCCGTTCGCGCGGACATCATGGCGCATCGGACAGTAGCTATAGTTTTCTCCATAGATTAGCCGGGCAAGCTGCACGACCACGCGCTTCGGGACGATCTCGCGAATGAAAACCACTCCGCGGCGAACTTCGTTTCCCTCCCGACGTCGCACATAGAAGCGAAGATTCACTTCCTCGAAATCAGTGTGGAACGGAACAGGAAGAATGCCAAAGAGCTTGGTGCGCAGGAATTGAAATCCAACTAGACTCACGAAAGTCTTTCCTTGAAAGGAATCCACCTCCGTGCCGTGCGGAACACGGCTCCTCAAAATGTCCGGATCAATCTCGTAATTCAACATCACCAGGTTCCGCCACTCGGCGGAAAGAAAAACTCGCCTCGGAGAGAACTGAGATTCTTTATCTCCTGCGACCCTTTCCATGCTGGAACGGCTAAACTTCGAACGCGACGTAATTCCCCTCGCGCGCGATGCCCGCAAGCGTGCGCCTGCGCAGTTCGTCAAACGTGGTCTCGAACAGAATTTTCTCCACGGCCACCTGCACGTCCTGCCAAAGTTGCTTCAAGCCGCAGGAATTCTCTTCGGGGCAGGAATGGTGGCGCTGCAGGTCGACTTCCACGCAACTTGATCGCGAGAATTTCCCGTCGACTGCCCGCAAGACTTCGCCAATCGAAATCTGGTCGGGACCTCGCCCCAGCGTGTACCCGCCTCGAACGCCGCGATGGCTTTCGAGCACACCCACGCGTTTAAGCACCAGGAGAATTTGCTCCAGGTACTTTAGCGGGATCTTGTGGTTTTCTGCTATTTCGTGAATGGTTACTACCTTGGGATATTTCAAGCTCAGGTAAAGGACGGCTTTGGCCGCATACTCGCCTTTCGCGCTGATTCGCATGTGGGGAGTCCCAAAGACAGGATTCCACACGCTATCAACGCTGTCAACGTCCGGCGCCCCGCACCGCATGCGTGCGCCATACTCCCAATAATCCTTCAGTTGTTTCCACCCGGGGATAGTCCGCACATTTTCGCGCCACAATTTCGGCAGTTGTGGCAACATGTTTGCTGCGGGCGGTAGGCTTTTGCGATGTCTCAAATTTATCGAGGGGGACGACCGTTGAAACTCTTTCGCGCTTTCCTGGTCATGATCTTCGTAGTGTTCCTGTCAGTCAGCGCTTTTTCGCGTCAACAGCAGCCACCTTCGCAAAATCAAAATACTCAAGTCATCGATATGACGGCGAAGAAATACACCTTCACGCCGTCGCCAGTCCATGTCAAGAAGGGAACTAAGGTCGAGCTGCGCATCACTTCAACGGATCACAATCACGGATTCAAAATCAATGCCTATCCCGACGGCACGGCGGCCAATGGCGCGCCCGGCCTGGTTTTCACGTCACCTCAGGACTGCTGGAAGCTGCCCAAGGGCCAAACGGTCACGATTGAATTCGTCGCGCAGACACCCGGCAGCTATCCTTTCAAGTGTTGCGTGTTTTGCGGCTTTGGCCACATGGGAATGAAGGGCGAGCTCATCGTCGACGAGTAGCTTCACAATTCAAGCGGTCGAACCTTGCAGCGTTCGAGTCATTTGACCGCGCGGGCCCGCGTGGCAGGTGGGATGGGGAATCCTATTTTTTCGAAAGCTCACTCTTAAAGTGCGTTTCAACCTCGTCTCGGCTCAACGGATTTTTCTCTTTATTCAGCACCACCGAGTAGACCACTTCGTTGCCTTCGACCTGTGCTGTGATGAATGATCCGTCCTGGGGCAGTTTTTCGTTTGTGAACTTCACTCGTCTACCGTCTTCGAGTGTTCTAATCCACTCATCGCTTGGCATGCTTGATTCTCGTCTGCGTAGTGTTGGTGTTCTTCGCAGGCTTCCGGCCAATGCTCGCTAGTCGTCGGCATGGCTGAATGTACGTGCAGGCTAGCATGCGCGGGACGCTTTGTCGCGGAGCATTACGCGGAGTGGCGTCCCCTGCGCCCTTGGTTTTGCCCGGACCTGTTTCCTGAGGTGCGGTTTGCATCTTCATTCCGGGCGGACTTCGCTACGCGTGGTGCGGCCATCTCTTTCTTCACGCGGGTGAGCGTCGTTTTATTTGATTCCTTTCTACGCGTTTTTTTGCTCATGTACGCACGGTGCCACCAACACAAAAACAATAATGTTCAATTGTGGACACTCTCAACTATGTGCTTGGATTCGACTGGCCCGGAGGCAACAACTCAATTCGCGGGAACTCAGCCACCGCTGCCGATCCACCTCTCGTCACGGCCCCTAGACAGCTATCCGCAGCTCGGAGCAAGGCATTCAGATTCGCTCCGCGATACTCCTTGGGGAATTTCCTCAGCTTGCCCAAACCCGCTTCGAGCAGCGATTTGGTTCCCTTCAGATTCCCGCGCGTGTAATGATGGAACGCGGCAGCGAGCTGAATCATGCCCTGCAGGAATAACTTGTCGGTTTCCCGGGCTGTCAGCCACAGCTCTTCCCAAACCTCATGCGCTTTGAAAAATTCCGCGGAATTGAAGAGAATGATTCCTTGTCGAAGCTTCTCATAGTCGAATTCGTCGCTGTTCGTGATGATTGGCTCCGTCAAAATCACTCGCGGTGGTATTCATCATAGCAGAGCGTTTCGCGGGTCGGTTCATCGTGAATATTGAAGTTCAACTTCCGGGCGTAAGGCTAGCCGTCGTTGAAGCGGATGGCGTTGCTGTCACTCCATCCGGCGCGCAACTTGTCCATGAAATGGAGACTTTGTGCACACGCCTGCGCCAACAGTTCACGCTCGAATCGCTTGCCAGCGCGGAATCGATAATCTCCGTGCGCGCCATGTTTCGCCATTGGGGCGTGGACCCATCCAAGTATCGTCCCTCGTCGGAGGCATTATTGCGCCGCGTGATTCAAGGCAAAGGCCTGTACCACGTGTCGAATGTCGTTGATCTCACAAATCTAGGCTCGGTCGAAGCAGGCTGGCCCTACGGCGTCTATAACCGCTCGCAGATCTTGCCGCCGGTTACGCTGCGCCTCGGCGGTCCCGGCGAACGTTACGAAGGTATCGGCAAGCGCATCTGGCATCTCACTGACCGTCCCGTGCTCGCCGACGCTGCCGGTCCCTTTGGCAGCCCCATCAGCGATTCAACCCGTACGCAGATCTCCGAGGGTGTTACCGAGGTCCTCACCGTCATCTATGCTCCCGCCTCGTCGCCAGACGTTGCGGTCGAGCAGGCAGCAAATCGTCAAGCTGCGCGACTCTCAGGCTTCGCCGGCGCCGTGCAGACGCGTATACGCATCCTCGGCTGAAACAAAATTAACGGTTCAACCAGCCCCATTCGCCCGGAGGATCATCGAATGTTTGTCGGCTTAGCTGGCAAGAATCTCCAGAGCCGGGTATCCTGAGATTTACACGCGGAGGCGTGGACGTGTCTCGTTTTAATTTTGTCCTCTTGGTTCACGCGCACCAGCCCGTCGGCAATTTCGACGAGGTAATCGAGCGCGCCTACCAAAAATCCTATCTGCCTTTTGTCCAACTGCTCCTCCGCCATCCGTTTCTTCGCGTCGGCCTGCACTATTCTGGAGGCCTGCTTGAATGGCTCGAAAAAGCGCATCCGGAGTATTTCAAGAGCCTGAGAACTCTCGTCGAGCGCGGACAGGTCGAACTCGTGGGAGGCGGTTTTTATGAGCCCATTTTAATTGCCATCTCCAGAGAGGACGCGCGCGAGCAAATTGAACGCTTGGCGGATTACATTGCGCTTCATTTCGGGCAGCGCCCGTGCGGAGCGTGGCTCGCCGAGCGCGTTTGGGAACCTCAACTGCCCTCGGTTCTCGCTCCCGCCGGCGTTGAATATACCCTCGTTGACGACAACCATTTCCTAAACGCTGGATTCGATCCCAGCCGGCTCTTCGGCACTTTCGTTGCCGAGGACCAAGCCCAGGCTGTTCGTCTGATTCCCGGTCTCAAGCCTCTTCGTTATCTCATTCCCTTTCGCTCCACGGAAGAGGTCATCGAATTCCTTCGCGGCGCCGCCCGCGAGCATCCCGGCGGCATGGCAGCCATGGGCGATGACATGGAGAAATTCGGCGTTTGGCCCGGCACCTACGAGCATTGCTACGTTAACGGCTGGATCGAGCGTTTCGTTGCAGCGCTTGAAGCGAATCAGGACTGGCTCGCAACTGTCCCGCCCGGCGAGATGGTTTCTTCGCAACCAGCGCTTGGCCGCGCCGACCTCGCCGCCTGCTCCTACGCTGAAATGGCGGAGTGGTCCCTACCGACTTCAGCGCGTGTCCGTTTCCAAGCTCTGCAAAAGGAATTCGCGCCGCGTGAGGATGTTCTCGCTTTTCTCCGCGGCGGTTTCTGGCGCAATTTCCTCACCAAGTATCCCGAATCGAATTTGATGCAGAAGAAATCCATGCTTGTGTCAAGGAAGCTCCGACATTTGCAAGCGAAGCTCACCGGTGACGCCGCTTCTCTCCAGCAACTGAACGAAGCGAAGACCGATCTTCTGCGCGGGCAGTCCAACGACGCCTACTGGCACGGCGTTTTTGGAGGTCTTTATGCGCCCCATCTGCGCGATGCCGTTTGGAGATCTCTCGTGCGCGCCGAAACCTCCATTGATTCCGTTTCGTACGGCGGTGCCAGTTTCGCGGAGCTCGACCGCCTCGACTTCGATTTTGACAGCCATGAAGAAATCTACTTCACCACGAATCGCGCCGCTGTTTTGCTCTCTCCAAAAGACGGCGGCACCATCGCAGCTATTGATTTTCGCACTGCTGGAGTTGCGCTCATCAATTCACTGATGCGGCGGCCCGAGGCATATCACGCTCGTCTGGGCCAAACGAATGCCGGGCCGGGGCAAGTTGCCTCGATTCACGATCAGGTGCGTGCCAAAGAGCCGGGACTCGAGAAGCTCCTCAGATACGACCGTTGGCCGCGCCACGCATTTCGGGTGCTCGTCTTTCCTCAGCAAAGAACGCAGGAAGATTACGAGAACTTGCGTCTAGGCGAAAACGAGGCCATCGCTGCTGGAGCTTTCCATGTTCGCGAAGCTACTCCCGCAAAAGTCGCACTCACAATGGAAACGCCCGGTGAATGGAAAATCGAAAAGGCATTTTCATTTTCCTCTACGAACGAAAGCTTCCGTATTGCCTGTGATTTAAGGCTCACCTACGCCGGAAAAGTTCCCGCGAAAATGGACGTGGGTCTGGAGCTTGTCGTCAATTTCCTCGCGCCAGACGCGCCCGATCGTTATATCGAAGTGGCGGGCAAACGGAATCCCTTGCGCTGGTCCGGCGCCGCGCCCGCGTCTCAACTCCGCCTCGTCGATGAGTGGCAAAAAGTCAGCGTAACCGTCCAGGCTCCGAAGGCGCGTGATTACTGGGTCGCGCCCGTCGAAACAATCTCCGAATCCGAGGAAGGCTTCGAGCGCATCTATCAAGGCTCGCAAGTTCTCGCCGTATGGCCGGTCGAATTTCAGCCGGGCCGCGTTTGGACTGGCCGCCTCACGTTCACCGTTTCTCCGATTCACTGACCTCTGCATCGACCCAAACAAGATGTTCGGTTGCCCCGCCCAATGGCCCTCTGCTAAAGTTGCTCGCGGAGGTGCGAATGGCAGTTTCCCAGGATTTGCTCGACATTCTTGTGTGCCCCGTTTGCAAAACGCCGGTCAAGCTGACTGCCGATAAGCAGGGTCTCAAGTGTTCCACGTGCCGCCGCGTTTATCCCGTTCGGGACGACATTCCCGTGATGCTTGTGGACGAAGCTCGCGTTGACCCTTCGTGATCCATCGTCCCTCCTGCCCAGCTTGCCTCAGGGCGCGTCAGTTCTAATCATTCGTCTTCGTTCGCTCGGAGATGTCGTTCTCTTGACCCCAGCTCTTTCCGCCCTCCATTCCTGGCGTCCCGACCTGCGTTTGTGTGTTCTCGTCGAGCCATTCTGCGCGCCACTGCTCGAAGGCAATCCTGCCGTTTCCGAAATCTTGCTGGCGAAAACTTTTCTCGCCACCGCCGGCCAGCTGCGCCGTCGTCATTTTCCCGTCGTCTACAATCAGCATGCTGGGCCGACGAGCGCCTTGCTGGTCGCATTCATTGGCGTGCCGCAACGCGTCTGCTGGACCCATCGCCAATTCTCGTTCGTTTATAACGTGCTCATTCCCGATCCTGGTGACCGCATACATACCGTCGAACATCGCATGGAGCAGTTCTACGCCACCGGACTCCCGCGCGCTCCGATTCCACCCGCGTGTGTTTTTCCGCAGCCCGATGCGCAGCTGATGCTCGCGGAGCAACTCGCCGCCCATGGTATTGCACCGGGCAAACCCTACGCCGTGCTCCATCCCGGCGCGAAATATTTCACCAAGCGTTGGGCCATCGACAAATTTATGGCTCTGGCGCGCGAATTGCGCGGCAAACATGGAATCGAGCCCGTTTTCAATCTCGGGCGCGGCGAATCCGAAATTGCCGCCGAAGTCCGCCGCCAATGCGCTCGCGACTTCGTCCTTCTCGATTCGCTCGACCTGCGCCAGCTTATCGCGCTCATCGCGGGCTGCCGCATTTTCATCGGCAACGACAGCGGCCCCACGCATATCGCCACGGCACTTGCGCGCCCTGTTGTCGCAATCTTCGGCTCGAGCAGCTCCGTGCACTGGCGCCCCTGGCTGACAAAAAATCGCGTCGTGCAGAACGATTTTCCGTGTAATCCTTGCCGCGGCGATCGCTGCTATGTGTTTGCCGGGCCTCGCTGTATCTTGTCTGTCACGCTCGATCAGGTTCGCGACGCTTCCGAGTCCCTGCTCGCGGAAACATCCTGCGCGGCCGACGTGCTCAGCCCCGCGGCCATACAAGCAAGAAAAGGCCAGTAGTTGTGTACTGGTTTGGTCAGTGATGCAGACGAAAGGGAACACTCGATGAGCAGTTTCGTTTCACAAAGACGCGGAACACAAATCCTTCAACGTATGCGAGGCCGTCGCCTTGCCGTCGTCGGCGATTGGATGCTCGATCGCTACGTTTGGGGAAACGCGAATCGCATTTCACCCGAAGCGGCCGTGCCTGTAGTCGATTTCGTGAAGCAGAGCGAAACTTTGGGCGGCGCGGGAAACGTGGCGGCAAATCTCGCCGCGCTTGGCGCGCGCGTTGGTGCCTTTGGCGTTGCGGGACGCGACGAAGCTGGCGCCGCGCTGCGCCGCTGTCTGCGCGAAATGCATTTGCCGGAGAAGGGAATCGTCGACGCGCGCGACCGCCCCACCACTCTAAAGACACGCATCATTGCTCGCCAGCAACAGGTCGTCCGTGTCGACCGCGAAATCCGCACGCATTTGCCCGAGCAAGTCGAAGCCCAGCTCATGAAAAGCATTCTTGCGGCGCTCACATCCCTCGACGCCCTGGTCATTTCCGATTACGACAAAGGCGTCGTCAGCGATTCTCTCGCCGAGCGTATTCTCGACGCCTGCGCGCGCCGACGAATTCCATCATTCGTCAAACCCAAGTGGTCGCGCCTCCCTGCGTATCGTGGAGCAACCGTCGTCATTTGCAATCGCAAGGAAGCTGAATTTCTGGTGACGCGCCCGCTCGACACCCCGGAATCCGTCGCCGAAGCTGGCCGCGCCTTGCTCGATCATTTTGGTTGTTCAGCGGTCGTAATAACGCGCGGACCCGAAGGCCTCACTCTGTTCGAGCGCGATGCTCTCGAAAAAGATCCGCGCGGTTTTCACGTAGCTGCGCTCAATCAGGAAACGCCGATCGGCTTGATTGGCCGCGCGCCCGATCGCGACGCGAAAAGCGGCCGGCAGGTGTTCGATGTGACGGGAGCGGGTGATACAGTCCTCGCAACCATGGCGCTCGCAAGTGCCAGTGGCGCGTCTTTGCGCGAAGCCGCGGTGCTGGGAAATGCGGCGGCTAGTGTTGTTGTCGCTAAGCTGGGAACCGCGACGCTGACGCGCGATGAGTTGGCGGCGGTATTACGCGAATCATCTGCGACATCGCGGGCGGAGGGAAACTGAGCGAGTGTGTGTTGCGGTTCACCCAGATAGTGATTTCCTTAGTTTTGTTCTGTTGCGCAGGATCATTTTTTGGAAACGGTTGATACGGACTGACCAGCACGGTCACCGCAACATCTGTATCACTTTTATGGGGCGCGGTGGCGGATTCTACTTCAAAGCTTTTCACCGGACCGTAATAGCCGCTGGGCCCCCAGTCCTCCTGAAAATCCTGGAACGAATAGCTCGGCGACGGCTTCCACAATTGATAGGCCTGCTGCATGTCGCCCGCGGCGAGCGCGCTGAAGAATGCGTCCACGGTCTTTTCTTCCGCCTTGTACCGAACCGTGCGCCACACGAAAATTGCAATCGCCAGCAGAACCAAAACTCCCAGGAACACGTAGCGCGGCGTCTTCGACGGTGGCGCTTGATTCGCTTCCAGTAAACTCAAGTATCTTTCTCCAACAGTCCCGATCTTATATCTGCCTTTTGAACAGCGCAATGCTTCCCGTAATCATTAACGCCGAGATTCCCATCAAAATTAACACGTCACGGTAGATGCCTTCAATGCCGCTGCCTCGTAGCAGCAGATTCCTCAAGGCATGCACCGTGTACGTAAAGGGATCGACCACCGAGATCCATTTCAGCCATATCGGGAATCCTTGCGTTGGATAAATCGCGCCGGACGGAAAAAATAGCAGCGTATTCAACACGCCGAATATCGCCCGCGGCACAAGTGGATCATCCACGCGCACCATCACCAGGAACATGAAACTGATCATCGTCAGCGAAGCGATCGCCACCACGATGACTAGATAAAACAGCCGTACCGGATCCCACAATCGCGGAATTCCCGCAATCAATCCGCCGATGAACGTCAGCACCAGCCCCGCCATCAGTCCCTTCGCCGTGCCCGCCAGATTCAATCCCATCACCAGCTCCGATTTCTGAATCGGCGTCACCAGATAGCCTTCGTGCAGTCCGCGCGCCTTATCGTCAATAAACGTGATTCCGCCGCCGATCATCGCCACGATGAAAATCGCCATCGCAACCGTGCCGGGAAGCAGGTACTTGACGTACGGGATGTACGGATACACTTCCACAACGTCGAGTGCGACGTTACTAGCGAGTCGCGGTGTAACACTGGGCGCATTCATCTGGTCGACGAAACTCTGCATTTCCGCCTCCAGCGAACTCGAGACGAACTGATCCGTGTTGTCGACGATCAGCGCCAGCTGCGGCCGGTCGTTCGCATACGTGCGACGCGAAAAATTCTCCGGAATCTCCACCACCGCGCCGACCACGCCTGCGTGCAGATCATTCAGCGCTTCGGGCATCGAGTCATAGGGCAGGGCGTGAAACATCTTCGGGCCGGTTGCGATACCCGCAAAACCTTCGCGCACGCGCCACGATTCCGCCGTATGGTCCAGGTCCACCACCCCCACGTTCACATTCGTAATTTTTCCTCCGAACGCATAGCCAAGCACGATCAGTTGCACCAGCGGGAAGATCATCGAAGCCATCATCAGCGCCGGGCTGCGGAAGAATTTCCGCAGGTCTCGTTCAACCAGCGCCCACATGCGATAGAATTTCATGATCGAGATGCCATCCGTTCTTTAGCGATAGAGGTGGCTGATGTCATGCACCGCGCCTTCGTTCGCCGAATCTCTCAACGCGCTCCCCGTGTAGTGCAGAAACACGTCATCCAGAGTCGTCCCTTGCACGCTCACGCGTCTCACCGTCACGCCCTCCGCGCGCGCCAGGTCCATCAGAGCGGCCACCGTCGCCGGGCCGTCGTTTGACGCAATATGCACCGCGCCGTCCCGCGCGATCACGCTCGCCGCATGCGAAAGTTTCTGTAATTGTTCCGTCCAATCCGCGGGCGCATTCGTGAATTCAGCTTCCACCGTGTCGGTCCCCGGAATACTGTCCTTCAGTTGCGTCGGCGAATCTAACGCAACTAGCTTTCCGTGATCGACGATGGCGATGCGGTCGCACAGCTTGTCGGCTTCATCCATGTAATGCGTCGTCAGCAGAATCGTCAGATGAGATTCATCGCGCAGGCGCCGGATCATTTCCCACACGTTCGTGCGCGACACAGGATCCAGTCCCGTCGTCGGCTCGTCGAGAAACAGAATCTTGGGCGAATGCACCAGCCCGCGCGCAATTTCCAGCCGGCGCCGCATCCCGCCGGAAAAAGTCCGCACCAGTTTCGATTTAAATTTCGCCAGATCCACGGTCTCCAGCAGCCGGTCAATCAGCGCCGCGCGTTGCCCTGACGGCACGCCGTAAAGCTTCGCGTGAATCAGCATATTTTCTTCCGCTGTTAGCTCTGGATCGGAAGTAAACGCCTGCGGAATCACGCCCAGCGTGTGCCGCACCGCATCCGCCTCACGCACCACGTCGTATCCTCCCACTCGCGCCGTTCCCGATGTCGGGGGCGTTAGCGTCGTGAGCATCCGGATCAGCGTGGTCTTGCCCGCGCCATTTGGTCCCAGCAATCCGAAGATTTCGCCGTCTTCGACCGTAAAACTCACGGCATCCACGGCAGCCAAATCGCCGAACCGCTTCGTTAACTTGTCCACTTCAATGGCATGCATTCGATTGCAGTCCCCACCAGACAGCTTGCTGAAAACCACGAAAGCTTTGTGGCTCGCGGCTCCAGCCGCGACATGAGCCGTGTGTCTTGGCTTTGCGTTCTTCCTGTAGCTCAGGTCCCGTCCCGGCGATCTTTGCCGGGACTGACCTGAGGCTGTACATCTCGCGCCTTCACAGTCTCTGCCACCAGTGTTTCGTTTCTGGTTCTGGCGCAAGCAGCACCGTCGCCGTCATCCCCGTAAAAAATCGGTGCTGCGGATTCGGTAGCGAAACCTTGATCGCAAATGTCTTGATGTCCCGCTTTGTCCGGCTCACGTCGCGCTGTGTCGCGAAATCGCCTTCCACTCCCTTAAAAAACACTTTTCCGTTTACGATTTCGCCGGATGGCAGCTGGATCGGCAGCGATTCTCCGAATTGAATCGAGTCGATGTAACTCTCCGGCACGTCGGCGCGCACCCACAGGTCGTCGACGTCCACCACCACCACGATCGGGCTTCCTTCCTGTACCACTTCTCCTTGCTTCGCCACGCGCACAGAGACAATCCCGTTGATCGGCGCGAACACTTCCGTGTAACCGAGTTGCGTTTTGAATTGATTTTTTGTAGCAACCGCCTGATTCAGTTGCGCCTCCGTTGAAGCGATTTGGCTGTACAGCACGTTCACCTGCTTCCGATTTGCCTCTGCCACGGCCAGCGCCGCCTGCTGCGACTTCACTTGCTCAGCAAGCGCGTTCACATTTGCCGCCGATGCTTTGTACGTCGACACCGCTGAGTCGCGGTCCTGCACCGACACAATCCCGGAGGCGAATAGGGACAGACTTCGTTTCATGTTCGCGTCGTTAAGCTGCATCGTCGCCTTCGCTTGCTCCAATTCTGCCTCGCTCGACGTCACATTGGCTTGGGCCGCGCGAATCGCCGCGATAGTCTGGCTATCAACCATCCCCTGATTCGCCTTTCCCTGCTTCACCTGCGCTTGCAAGCTCTCGATGGCCCCCTCTTGCGCTTGCACCTGCGCTTCCAGCGCCGCGCTATCAAGCCCCGCGATCAACTCGCCCTTCTTTACCTCCGAACCTTCGTCCACCGTCAGCTTTACAATCCGCCCCGCCGTTTGCGGGCTGACGATCACCTCGTTTCCGTCCACGACTCCGATCAGCGGATAGGCATTGCCCTTCGGTGTCGTAATCAGATAGATAATGAGCACGATCAAAAACAGCGTTCCAAGCAAGCCGAAAAACTTACGTCCGTTCATCGCAACCTCGCAGGCTTACGAAACAATCCGCGCTCCAGCAGGTCGATCACTGCGCGTTTGTGCTCTTCCACCGCGCCTGGTTGCAGCGCGTTTCGTCGCAACAACACGCTGTTCACGGGAGCGCCCGAAAAATAAAAAACGATCATCGCGATGATGTTGAGCATCGCATGTTCGGCATTCAGCGGCTGAAATTCACCCTGCGCGCTCCCCGTCTTGATGGTCCGAGTCATCCGTCGGAATCCTTGCTCGAAATACTCGCGTGCCACCCAGCGGAATTGCTTCGGATCTTCCATCATCATGTGCTGCATGAGCCGCGCGTAATTCGGGTTTTCGATCCGGAATTTGAAATATCCTTCCACGAACGCGAGAACTGCCTCGCGTGGCGAAGCCTTGGCCGGCATCTC
>DATNDO010000153.1:0-12485 GCA_035606955.1 Candidatus Angelobacter sp. | reverse complement strand
GCCGCGTTCCCACTCGTTCGAATCGTCCATTGCTGCACCGCGCCGGATCCTCCAAAACCATCCGGGAAGTAGGTCTGTTCGCGCCCGGGAACGCTGAGCGACTCATCGCGCGTGTGCGCCACAACGCCAATCACTTCCACTGGCTCTGCCTCCGGCGTCCGTATGCGTATCAGAATCTGCTTCCCCACCGCCGATCCGTTTGGAAACGCCTTCTTCGCCAAGTCTTCATCAATCACCACCACATCGTGCCCTGCGCTGCCCGGATTATTGCCTTGGAGCACCGCGTCCGGAATCGGCGTATTGTCCGCGTCCGTGAAGGTGCGTCCGGCAAGCAACGGTATATGCATTGTCTCGAAATATCCCGGCAGCACAAATTCAGGATCCATCGCCTGAAACTTGCTTGTGTCCTTGCCCGCGTCCAGGTTTCCCCACCGTATCGGGAAAAAACCGCCGCCCAACGGAAAGAGGTCCGACGCCGTCACGCTCTCAATACCAGGTATCGCCTGCAACCGCTGCTGGATTTCCCTGACCGCGGCCGCGCGCGATGCCGACGTTTGTCCGCCGAGCCTGCCCAAAACTTGAAATGTCAGCAGGCCGTGCGGATCAAATCCAGGATTGATGTGTTCCAAATCGCGAAAGCTCCGGAACATCAGCCCGGAGCCCACCAACAGCACAAAACACAGCGCTACCTCAATCACTACCACCAGCTTCCGCAATAATCCGCCGCTCGTGAGTCCTTCGTTTCTGCTGCTGCCTCCCAGGACTATGGACACATTCGGTCGCGAAGCGCGCCACGCCGACACCAATCCGAAAATCGCCGCAGCCACCAGCGCCGCTACCACCGTGAACGCCAGCACGGGACCGTCGATTCGAATCGTATCCGTGCGCGGCAAATTCGCCGGAGCCACAGCCAGCAACTCGCGAATTCCCGCCCACGCGAGCGCCAGTCCGCCCACAGCGCCGAGAGCCGCCAGCAGAAATGCCTCGGTCAGCATCTGCCGCGCGAGATGCCATGGGCTCGCACCCATCGCCGCACGTACCGCCAGTTCGCGTTCCCGCAGAGACGCGCGCACCAGCAGCAAATTCGCCACGTTGGCGCACGCAATCAACAGCAAAAAAATCACCGCGCCCATCAGCGCCAGAATCGTCGGCTGGACCTCTGCCACCAAGTGTTTCCGCATCGGCTCCAGCCGTACCGCGTACCCCGCCGTCCGCTCGATCGGAAAATTCTTCCGCGTGTCCGCCGTTACATTGTCCGCTGCCGCTTGCGCCTGCCCCAGAGACACGCCGTCCTTCAGCCTGGCCACTGCGCGCATCGAAACCGAATTTCGATTCCTGTTGTCATAATTCAATCGGTTCGCAACCCACACTTCGGGATCCGCTTCCGTCTCCGCCTCCGGAGGGAAGTACAGCTTGAAACCCGGCGCGAGCACTCCCACAACCACAGGACTGAGCCCCTGCGCCTGCGTGTGGATCGTGCGTCCGATGATTGCGGGATTGCCGCCAAACCTGTGCTCGAAATATTCGTAGCTGAGAATGGCCATTACCGGCAGCCGCGGCGGCGGTGGCGCTCCCGTTTGCGCCGTTCCCGGAGCCGGCGGCGGAGGCTGCGGCAACCCATCCTGACTCGCAAAATCGCGGCCGTACGCAATCTTTGCACCCATCAAGTCAAAGAAATTCGTCGTCACCACGGCCACGCGCGCTTGTTCCGGCGTTCCGTCATCCTGCGGCAAAATGAATTTGAAGGTAAACACGCCAGCGATTCCCTGGAATACGTTCTTCGTCCCGTCGCGCAAATCAATAAACTCTTCGTTGGAAAATGGAAAATCGCGGACGTGCCGCACGGTCATGTCGCTCCGCGCCACCACCAGCTGGCTCGGATTTTTATACGGCAGCGGCTTCAACAGGACAGCGTTCGTGACGCTGAAGATCGCCGTGCTGGCGCCGACGCCCAAGGCTATCGTAAGTACCGCGGTGAGTGTGAAGACAGGGCTCTTTCGCAGAGTTCGTCCCGCGAATTTCACATCTTGCAGCGACATGGTTCACCTCACGCGCCCGGCGCAATCTTGCAACGAATCGGTCGCCATCGGCACTAACCAACCAGTTTTTACTCTCTTCGGCGACGTATGTCTATGGATGAGACGTTGGGTAATGGGTCAGCTTGAATTTTGGCTCTTTGTGTCACGAACAAGAAAATTCAAACTGACCCGCCACCAACGTTTGTAATGGATTGCGGGGAGAAAGCTTATGCGTCAACGGAGGTGAACTGCGTGGAAATAAAAACGGCTGGCAGGGATGCTGCCAGCCGTTGCGTTTCTACGAGAGAAGCAGGCGATTAGTGACCGCGCCCGCCACCGTGAGAGCCTCCACCGTGGTTACCGCCACGTGAGCCTCCACCGCCGCGTGAGTTTCCACCGCGGAAGCTGCCGCCAGATGAGCCGCGTCCGGAACCGCCACGGAAACTATTTCCTCCGCCTGAGTTGCCACGGCTAAAGGATTGGCGGTCGCCGCCTCGGTTACCATTGCCATGGCTGAAGGACTGGAAGTTACTGCCCCGGTTGCCATTGCCACGGTTGAAGGACTGGAAGTTCCCGCCCCTATTGCCGTTGCCGCGGTTGAATGACTGGCGGCCTCGGTTGCCGCGGTCGAAATGGTTGTCGCCGTCGCGCCCGAAAGAGCGGAAGTTGCCACGGCCTCTGTCGCCGGCAAAGCCGCGTCCGTGTTCGAAGCGGTCGCGGTCGCCCCAGTAGCGGTCATGATCGAAGCGGCCGCGATACCACGGGCCGACGCCGATGAATTCGCCTCCAACGAAATACGTCGGGGCCCAGTAGCCGTAAGGCGCGCAGTCGTACGGGTAGTAATCATAGTAGCCGTACGGGCATACTGGCGCTGCTACGTAGCCTCCGTAAACAGGACCGACCCCGATACCGACTGACACCTGAGCCTGAGAGTAGCCCGCCGCAAACAGGAAAATCCCCACTAAAGCCAGGTACCTTAGATAACGCATTTTCGGCCTCCTTCATCGCCCGTACTGTCCGCTGAGGTGACCCGGGCTACCTCGCTATACTGGCGAGGCGAACTACTAAAGGGCAAGACGTGGGCCAAAGCGATTAGAAATCAAGATATACAGTAAGCAGCTTATATTCATAGATATACGGAGGCACGCCTGCCGCAACGACCCTGTGGTACCGACTAGGAAATGGCTCTCAGCCACCACCAGCGGTGATTCTCAACCACTTAGGAGAGAAAGGGAGAGCGTCGTTGGCGGGGTCCTCAGGGGATAACGGATTGGGAGAGGAGGGTGATTTCGGACTGGCTACGGGTGTCGCCAGCGTAGCGCATTTTATTGTGGGCAGTGGTGGTCATTATTGTGAAGTCCATGTGAGCCGTGGCGGTTTGCGTGACGCTGACGACCATTCCGGTACGGAGCGAGATAGAGGTGAGGCCGTCGCCTGAGCCGGTCCATTCGCCGAAGGTGCGCAGGCCGTTTTTGCGGAAAATCTCCGGAGTGCGGTCTTTCTGTTCGTTTGGCGATTCGTCCGTGGGCTGCCCGGGTTGCTGGCCTGATTTGGCGGCTTGCTGGCTTGGGCGCGGGGCGGGCGCGCCCGTGATTTCGGAGCGTGTGAGGATGACGGCGCACTGATCCGGAACGACAGATGGAGTTACCTGCTGCGCGACGGCACCGACTGGCGGCTCCGGACGCACGGCGGGGCAAGGCTCGTCGCGCACGTAGGTTGATTCGACATGCCAGGCGAGGCCGGCGAGTGGGACGTTGTCGATGGCCTGCTCGGTGGACCATTTTTCGCCAAGGGCAATGCCTTTCTTTGGGACGGAAGCTCCCAACGTGAGTTGGCTGAGCCACTGGTTCACGATTGCGGAGCGGGACTGATCGTCGAGAAGTCCTTTTAGACCGGAGACATCGGTGATTTTGCCGGTGGACTCGAGGGTGAACTCGATGGACTGGCCCTGGAGCTTTTTGTACTGGTCGGCAATTGCGGCGGTGTCCGCGTCATAAGAATCGCTGGTGCTCTTCGCTGCCGCGGTCTCATACGTGACGCGGATGCGCGCAGCGGACGTGCTGGAGACTTTGAGGACTTCCAAGCGCAGAACCACGTTGACGGATTCGCCTGTCTTTGTGGGGCCTTCGGGATCGACGACCGGACCGGAGGAATGCGAAGCGCCGTCGATGTGCATCTGCACGCTATAGTGAAAAACCTGTCCGGCGGTGAAATGCGGCGTGAAATGAACGCGAGCGTCCGCCGTGACGCGGCGCGCCGAGGGCGCTGTGGCAATGGCTACGAGAAAAAGCACGGAGAAGAATTGGCGAATTTGCGGGAGGCAGACGGCGCGGGCCATCATATTGCGACGCTAACACAGCGCGCGCAGAGGCGCAAACGCGCGACGACATTTTCGTTTCGTACGGGCATTGACGGCGCGACGCTTTCGTTGGAGGATTCCAAGTTCCAGAACGTGGCTGAAACCAGAAAGCGGGAGCGAACATGCCAGAAAAAACATCGTGGGACAAAATCGAGAAAGAAAAACTGAGCGCGACCATTACGCGGCAGATGATTTTCGGCGAGAAGGCAATGCTGGCGCGTATCTTTCTGGCGCGCGGCGCGATTGTGCCCCGCCATTCACACGTGAACGAACAAATCACGTGGATTATTTCCGGCGCATTGAAATTAATTTTCGACGACGGCGAGAGAATTCTGCGCAACGGCGAAATCTTGCTGATTCCCGCGAACGTACCGCACGCGGCCGAAGCGATGGAGGATACCGTGGACATGGATATTTTTGGTCCGCCGCGCGAGGATTGGATCAAGAAAACGGACGCGTATTTGCGCGGATAATTGTGGCAGCGGTTTTTCTCCGAATTACTGAGGAGCGCGATCATGGACCTGGGACTGAAAGGAAAAGTGGCGATTGTAGCGGCGGCCAGCAAAGGGCTGGGCCGCGCGTGCGCCGAAGAATTTGCGCGCGAAGGAGCGGAAGTCGCGATTTGCGCGCGTTCGGCGGCGAATCTTGAAAAGGCAGTGGAGAGTATACGCAAGGCCACGGGACGCGAAGTCTTTGCGCAGGAACTTGATGTGACGCGCTACGATGCCGTGCGCGATTTTGTGGCGGCGGTGGAGAAGCGCTTTGGGCGCGTGGACATTTGCGTTACGAATGCGGGCGGACCGCCGTCGAAGAAATTCCTGGATATCTCGATTGACGAATGGCGCACGGCGGTGGATTTGACGCTGATGAGCGCCGTCTATTTTGCGCGCGAAGTGTTGCCGCGCATGAAGAAAAATCGCTGGGGACGTTTGCTGGCGATTACTTCCGTTTCCGTGAAGCAGCCGATCGACAATCTGCTGCTGTCGAATTCGATTCGCGCCGGAGTGACGGGCTTGATGCGCACGCTCGCGAATGAATTCGGCGGCGACGGGATCACGGTGAACTGCATTTGTCCCGGCTACACGCTCACGGAGCGCCTTGATGAACTCGTGGGAATACAAGCGAAGAATGCAGGAGTCGAACGCGAAAAGATTTTGGAGCGCTTGAGCGCACAAGTGCCCGTGGGACGCGTTGGGCGGCCTGAAGAATTCGCGGCGATAGTGACGTTTCTCGCGTCGGAGCGCGCCAGCTACATCAATGGCTGCTCGATTCCCGTGGACGGCGGCTGGACGAAAAGTTTGTTGTAAGAGGCGAGAGAATAATTCGCGGCTTAACGAGCGAGGAGGATGCGCAAGTCGCGGAGATTATTTCCGGTGGGGCCGGTCATAATTGCGTCGCCGAGGCGGTCGAAGAAAGTGAAGGCGTCGCTGCGGCTGTAAAAGCCGCGAGGGTCCAAGTCGATTTTTCGGGCTCGGTCAAGAGTGGTGCCGTCGGCGACGGCACCGGCAGCAGGACTGTTGCCATCAATTCCATCCGTGCCGACACTCAGTACAGTAATTTTGCGCGCTGCAATTTTCTCCACGCAAGCCAGCACGAAGGCGGAATTGCGCCCGCCGATTCCCTTTCCCATCACGGGGCTGCTGACTTCTCCATCGGCAATCAGCGCGGCGGGCTTGCCCTCAAACGAACGGGAGATCGCATCGAGCTGCGCGAGCAAATGTTGCGCGGTCTTCTCGACGGGCCAGCTGTCGGTCGCGTTGTCGCAGACGGTGAAAAATCCGGCGGCTTCGACGGCAACGTGCGCGTGATGAAACAAATCGCGCCGGCCGAGGAGCAATTCGAATTTCGAACGCGCAAAGGCAGGGTCGCCGGGCTTGGGAGTCTCGACAAGCGAATGTTTGTCGAACTTCGCACGCAGGGATGCGGGTAATCTATCGAGCAGATGGTATTTTTGGGCGACGCGCTGCGCGTCGGCGATGGTCGTGGGATCCGGCAGGGTGGGCCCTGAAGCGAGAGCCGACTCCTGACCCTCCGGCACCTCCGTGACGCCGAACGTCAGCTTCATCGCCTTGGGCGCGGCGGCGGCGAGACGACCACCCTTTACGGCGGAGAGATGCTTCCGAATGGCGTTGATTTCCTCGATCGGCGCGCCACACGTGACCAGCGCATGGTTCAGCTTCACGAAATCGTCGAGCGAAATATTTTCGTCGAGCGGCAATTCGACCAGGGATGAACCGCCGCCGGAAAGCAAAAAGAAAATCAACGTTTCGCTGTTGCAGGCGCGCAGCAAATCGAGAATCGCGCGTCCGGCGCGAAAACTTTCTTCGTTGGGAACGGGATGCCCGGCAACAAATGATTTCCAGCCGTGGAGCGCGCGCGGCGGCTTCACAGGGCCGGCGAGAATTCCGCGGACGTGAAATTCGGGCGCGAGCACGGCCGTGATTCCTTCGGCGAGCGCGACGGAAGCCTTCCCCATGGCGATCGCGACAATTTCGCGATACTTGCGCAAATCCACTTCGAAATCGCCCGCTTGAATCAGGCCATCGCGGCGAGAGAGCTTCTCGGCGAGCGTTGCCGGAATGTCGATGCCCGCGAGCGTGTTAGCGAAGATTTGCCGGGCGAGAGCCTTGCGATCATCCATCGTAACCTTCGATTTTCGTGTAAAGCATTCCGAAACAAAAACAATTCATGCTTTTTCGAGGGCGGCGGCTCCGGCGCGCGCAACTTCCAAATCCTGATCTTCCGAACCGGCGCTCACGCCAACCGCGCCGACGATCTGGCCATCGACACTGAGCGGGACGCCGCCGCGAATCGGCGTTTGCTCGGAGGAATTCGCGAGCGCGAGTCCGAGCGACAGAACGACATTCGGTTGATCGCCTGACATTGCGGAGCCGGTGGGAGCGCGGCGCATCGCTGCAGATTGCGCTTTGACGAACGCCACTGAAATCGACGACGGCTTTGCGCCGTCCATGCGCGCAAAGGCCAGCAGATGCGCGCCTTCATCGACCACGGCGATATTCATGGGGCAGCGAATTTCTTGCGCGTGCTTTTCCGCCGCGGAAAGAACGGCACGCGCGCCTTCGAGCGTCAGCTTCGGATGATTTCGTGTGATGAGCGCCATGATTTCACCTTGCCGGTGATGTCAGATTTTGCCGCGACGGAGTGTCTGAAAAGGAGTCACTTCTTTTTCCACAGACCGACCGTGTTTCCTTCGGGATCCTGCATCCAAGCAAAAGTTCCCGTGGGAATGTCAACGGGCGGCACAAGCGTTTTTCCACCGAGCAATTGCGCATTGTCGAGATAGCGCTGCACGTTTTCGACTTCGACATAGAAGATGGTGTAGTGATGCGGCTCGTGCCCCAGCGCGGTGATGTGTCCGGTGACCGCGCCGCCAGTATTGATCATCGCCGCGGGGCCGGCCTGTTCAAATTTCCAGCCGAACAGCTTGGCGTAAAAGCTCTGGGTCTTTGCGCTGTCGCGACAACCGATTTCGAAATGCACGACGGGGTTTCCCATGGCATCTCCTCCTTAGCTGGCGCTCTCTATTTTGCGGCGAGAACTTCGGGATTAAGCGCGTTGGGTGGACGACGGCCGTCGAACAGCGCAATCACATTTTCCACGGCGATCAATGCCATTTTTGTGCGCGTCTCGACGGAAGCGCTGGCGATGTGCGGCGTGAGAATCACGTCTTTATTATTTATTTTTTCCATGAGCAAGCAGATGAGCGCATCTTTACCAGCGACACGCCGCAACGATTCGTCGCGAGGCGGCCGAGGCTGGCTGAGCCAATAATCCACTTCGAAATGCTTTTCGAGCAGCGCGCGCGCAGGCGCGAAGAGCCCATAAGTGACGAATACTTTCGGTTTCATTATCAACATCCCCGATAAAATACGAGAGGGTGAGTAGCATATCGCCACGCGATGTGTCAACGCAGCACGCACAAGGTAATGGGTCAGTTTTAATTTTGACTCTTTGTGTCAAGACCGAGAAAATTTCAAACTGACCCACCACCCGCACAAGTAT
This sequence comes from Candidatus Angelobacter sp., assembly GCA_035606955.1. Taxonomy (GTDB): domain Bacteria; phylum Acidobacteriota; class Terriglobia; order Acidiferrales; family UBA7541; genus DAHUXN01. The sequence goes on along the minus strand of DATNDO010000153.1, from coordinate 4,085 downwards.
CACGATTGCATGCCAGCGTGTTCCAGTCTATATTCGCGTTCAATGCACAATCCGTTGGTTAAGTATCTCATCGGCACCTGCATTCTGAGCGTGGGGTTGGTGATTTTGCTTTCCGCGACGGAAATCGCGCGCGGATTGACGCACTTCTGGGAGTATTGGCTCGGAAAACGTCCGGCCGGATCGGCCACGCCGCGCGCCCGCTTCGTCGATTCGGAACAGCCACAGTACCGCGCGCGCCTGATGATGTGGCGCGCGATTGGGGCGCTGATTGTGGTCGACGGATTCGTCTGGCTCGCCCGCGCGACCTCAGAAGTGTTTCGCGCCATGCCCCACGGAAAACCATGATGCCTTCGCGTCACGTTGACGACGGGAGAGACGCGAGACTATAGTGGTTTTCGCGCGTCTAACCAATCGTCCAATCAACTATGGATCGCCATCTCCTTAGCGAACTCGAACAATTCCTGGGCAAGGATTGCGTCTTGAGCCGGCCTGAGGATCTGTTGCTTTATGAATACGACGGGTCGGTGGAGGTCGCGCGCCCACAGTGCATCGTTTTCCCGCGGACGGCTGCCGACGTGGTGCGAATCGTCGGACTCGCGAACCGATACAAGATCCCAATCGTGGGACGCGGGGCGGGCACCGGGCTTTCCGGCGGAGCGCTGGCGCGAGAGGGCGGCATCATCGTTTCGTTCGCGCGGATGAATCGGATTCTCGAGATCGACGCGGAGAATCAACGCGCGGTGGTGCAGCCTGGCGTGGTGAATTCAGACTTGAATGCGGCGGTCGCGTCCGCGGGATTGCATTTTGCGCCAGATCCGTCGAGCCAGAAGGCGTGCACAATCGGCGGAAACGTTTCGGAAAACGCAGGCGGCCCGCACACGCTCGCGTATGGCGTGACGACGAATCACATTTTGGGACTCGAAATGGTGATGCCCACGGGCGAGTTGGCGCGCATCGGCGGAAAAGCGGTGGACGCGCCGGGCTACGATCTGTGCGGTTTGTTTGTGGGATCCGAGGGAACGCTCGCGCTGGTCACGGAAGTCACGGTGAGGCTGACGCGTTTGCCGGAAGCGGTGAAGACACTGCTGGCGATTTACGATCGCGTAGACGGCGCGACGGAGACGGTCGTCGAAATCACGGGGCGTGGAATTACGCCGGCGGCGTGTGAAATGCTCGATGGCTGGACTCTGCGCGCGGTCGAGGCGTGGGTGCACGCGGGATTTCCATTGGATAGCGCGGCCGTGCTGTTGATCGAGGTTGATGGATTGCGCGAAGCCGTGGAGCAGCATGCGAAAGACATCAGCGAAGTTTGCAAGATGCATGGAGCGCGCGAAGTTCGGGTGGCGCGCGATGCAGCCGAGCGCGATTTGCTGTGGAAGGGACGGAAAAACGCGTTTGGGGCAGTCGGGCGGCTGTCGCCCACTTATTACGTGCAGGACGGCGTGATTCCACGCACGAAATTGCCGCAAACATTGCGGGAAATTGAGCGCATCGGAAAAGAAAATGGTTTCGAGATCGGAAATATTTTTCATGCGGGCGACGGCAACCTGCACCCGATTATTCTTTTCGACGCGCGCGAGCCGAAACAATTCGAGCGCGCGGTTTCGACGGCCGACGCAATTATCCGTTTCTGCATCGAGATGGGCGGCGCAATCACTGGCGAGCACGGCGTGGGAATGGAAAAGGATCGGTTGATGCCGCTGCTTTTCAGCGAGGCGGATCTGGCGCTGATGCGCAAGGTGCGCGATGCGTTCAATCCAGCGCGGCTGCTCAATCCCGGCAAGATTTTCCCTACAGGCAAAGGCTGCGGAGAAGTTCGTATTCGCCCCATGCCGCAACGGGGCTCGGGGGTTGGAGCGCCGCGCGCCGAAGGGGATCACGTTTGAGCACTCCGGCGAAAACGATGCCTTCGCGCGCCGTCGAAATTGTGGGCGCGACAAACGTTACGGACGATCCCGCCCAGCTCGCAACATACGAAGTCGATGGCATGCGGCCGGGCGCTGCGGCGCGGCCCGGAACGGCGGGCGAAATCGCGGAATTGGTGAAACTCGCGGCCGCGGAAAAACTCGCCGTGATTCCCACGGGCGCGCGAACGAAACTTGGCATCGGCATGCCGCCCGCGCGATACGACCTCGCAATCGATATGACGCGGCTTGACCGCGTGATTTCCTACGATCCCGGCGACTTGACGCTGAGCGTTGAAGCCGGCATTCCGCTTACGAAACTCGCGGCAGCACTTGCCGAGCACAAACAATTCTTGCCGCTCGCAGTTCCCTTGTACGAGCGCGCGACGATTGGGGGGACGCTCGCTAGCGGCGTCGATTCTCCGCTGCGGCAGATGTATGGGACGACGCGCGATTTTGTGTTGGGCATGGAATTCGTCACGGGCGATGGCGCGCTGGCGAAAAGCGGCGGCCGCGTGGTGAAAAACGTGAGCGGCTACGATTTGCACAAACTGATGCTGGGCGCCATTGGCTCGCTCGGCGTCATCACGCGCGTGAATTTAAAAACTTTTCCGCTGGCTGCGGAGACACGCGGATGGCTTGCCGGATTTGCGCGCGCGGAGGAGGCGTTCACGTTCGCAAAAAGTATTCGCAAATCGCCGCTCGCGCCACAGACTTTGGAGATTTTTGACGGGCCAGCCGCGGCGTTATTGGGTTCCGCGCTTCCGATCGGTCGAACCGAATGGAGCGTCGCGATTTCAGTGGCTGGAAACGAGCGCGTTCTTGAGCGCAGCGCGGGCGACCTGCAAAACATGTCGAGCAACGCGAACGCAGTTGCGTTTGGAGCGCTTGATGCAGCGGCTGCCTTAGAGCTATGCGCGGCAATTCGAGAATTTCCGGCGTTGACGGCGAACAAGTTTACTGACTGCGTGATCGCAAAGGTCACCGCGCTGCCAACGCAAATGGCCGAGACCGTGCGAACGCTTAAAAACATTGCGACAGAGCGCCGTCTGCCTTGCGCTGTGTTTGCACGCGGAGTTGGCGTGATTTATTTCGCACTATTACCCACGGAACGCGACGCGACGACGATGACTCGACTGGCGCAATGCGCGAAGGAAATCGTTTCCGGCGCGGGAAAGAATAACCGCGGAATGATTCTGCGAAGCCCGCTCGAACTGAAACGTGAAATGAACGTCTGGGGCACGCCGGGCGAAGACTTTCCTTTGATGCAACGCATGAAACAGGCGTTTGATCCGCACGGCATTTTTGCGCCCGGACGATTTGTGGGAGGGCTTTAGAAATGCCGGGCGCGCCACCGCAAACCCACGAAGAAGCGCAGCGAGAGTTCGCCGAGACGCTGAGCGGATTCACAGCGGGAGACAATCCCGAGTACGCGGATTATTCGCGCTGCATTCACTGCGGGCTATGCTTGAACGCCTGCCCGACGTACCGGCTGTGGCACAACGAAGCGGATTCGCCGCGCGGGCGCATTCGTCAGATGGCGCTGATTGATCAGGGGCGGATGGAATTGGGCGAAGCGTTTGTCACGCACATTGACCGGTGCCTGGATTGCCGTGCGTGCGAGACGGCGTGCCCGTCGGGCGTGGAATACGGGAAGCTGGTGGAGCAGGCGCGCGCGCAAATCGAGAAGAATTACAAGAGGCCCCGGGCATCGCGTGCGATTCGCAATTTCGTTTACCGGCGACTGCTCATTGAGCCGAAGCGCATTGCGCGAATCGCGCGAATTGTGCGGTTTTATCAGCGTTCAGGATTGGAAGCCGTCGCGCGCGGAAGCGGATTGTTGCGACTGATGGGATTGCAGCAACGAGCCGCCCTTCTGCCGCGAATCGACCGCGAGTTTTTCTATTCGCGGCTGGGACAAACATTTCCCGCACGTGGGGAGCGGCGCGCACGCGTGGCATTTTTTGCAGGATGCGTGGCGCAAGTGACGTTCACTGCGCTCAATGACGCGACGATTCGCGTGTTGCAGGCGAACGGCTGCGAAGTCGTCGTGCCCGATGGGCAAGTGTGCTGCGGCGCGCTTGCCGCACATGCCGGAGTGCGCGACGTGGCGCGAGGCCTGGCGCGCAAGAACATGGAAATGTTTTTGCGCGAGCCGTTTGACGCGATTATCACCAACGC
>DATNDO010000147.1:0-26164 GCA_035606955.1 Candidatus Angelobacter sp. | reverse complement strand
CTGAAGCCAATGCATTGGATGTGAAATCGCATTGCCGGTTGCACAATTCCCTGCGTGGCCGAGAACACTATCCCGGCGGCCCAAGACCGAACGCGCGCGAGTGAAACTCGAGCGCAGCGGGCAGATGCGCGGCGAAATAGGGCCAATCGTGGCCTCCGGGATAAAGATGGAATTCATGCGGGATGTGTCGGGAAGCGAGCGTCTCGTGAAGAGTCTGCGCACCTTTCTCGAAACCGAAATCATCTTCCGTGCCGCAGTCAAAATAAATTTTCAGGCCTGCGAGATGCGCGCTACCCGCCAGCGTTATTGGGTCGTTGCGTTGCCAGAACGCAGCGTTGGGTGGCGTGCCAAAAACGGCGAGGACGCGCAGCAAGCGTGATTGCCTGGGATTCGAGAATCGCACGTCCGGAAGCTTGCCGAGTAAGGCCGCGCTGTTGGCGCTGACCGACGTAAATAATTCCGGATGGCGAAAAGCCAGATGCAGCGCACCGTAACCACCCATGGAAATTCCGCCAATGCCACGATAGTGGCGGCCGGGCCGCGCGCGGTAGGCGCGTTCGATGAAGGGCAAAAATTCGCGGATAAAGAAATCCTCGTAGCGTTCGCGGCCGTCGTATGAGTTGACGTAGAAACTCATGCCGGCATCCGGCGTGACGATCAAAAATTCGCCGAGCCGTTTTTGCTCCCACAGATCTTCGATCAGATTCCACCCGCCGGAACCGACGAGCATCTGCTCGTTTTCGCCCAGACCATGAAGAAAATAGAGCACTGGATAATGCTGCGTTTTATTTTCGTCATAACTCGGCGGCAGGATGGCGCAGTAGCGCACCGCACGGTTGAGAATTTGACTGTGCGTCGACCGGCATTCGATGCGACCCAATGACGCGTGGGCGCGCGGAGGACATGCAATGGAGAGGAACGCGAGCGCGGCGAAGACCGCAGCGCTGCGCAGATTATTCATACCGTAGAGCCTCGACGGGATTTAAATGAGCGGCGCGCGAAGCTGGATACATTCCCGCAGCCAGGCTGACGACGATGGCGAAAGCGATCGCGCCGAGCGCGAGCCACAGGGGTACGGCCGAAATGTTCACAGACGGCAGATTTTGCCGGCTGAGATAAATGTTGGTTCCAAGGGTGACGCCTTTGCCGATCAGCCAGCCGAGCGCGACTCCGCCAATGCCTCCGACAAGGCCCATCACGCCCGCTTCCGCGAAGAAGAGTCTCCTAATGTCGCGATCATCAGCGCCCAAGGCTTTGAAAACGCCGATTTCGCGGCGGCGTTCGAGAATGGCCATGACGAGAGTGTTGACAATACCGAGCGTGGCGACGGCCAAAGCGAGGCTACCGAAAATTCCGAGGAGCAGATCGATCACGGTGAAAAACAAACGGAGATTGCGAGTCGTGTCGAGTAGCGAAAAGGTGGTAAAACCCATATTTTTTATGGCGGCCTCTACTTGTGGCACCTGCGTCGGGCTTTTGACGCGGACCGTGAGGCTGGCGTAACTGCTCGTCTTGCTGGAGCCATTCAACACATCGCGAAGATCGTTGACTTGCGTGGCGCTGAGCGTTTCGGCGACGGCGAGCGGAATAAATACTCGGCTGCGGCCGACAGCGCCGAAGCCGCCCTCTGGTTCCGTGGAGATAATGCCGACGATGCGCAATTTCTTTTCGCGCGGAACGACTGAGAAGCCGCCGCTGCCGGAACTCTCATTGTTACCGGCGGAAGATTGCGCAGCTTTGCCGCTTTGCGCGGTAAGGGCTTGACGTTCTGCGTAGCGCAGGACGAGATCTTTGCCTATCAGCGCAGAGGGTTGGGCGGAAAGCTCTTTGGCGAATTCGATTTGAAGAATGGCTTCATCGGCGCCGGGACTGGAGAAGAATTTGCCTTGCATGCCGTCGAAAGCGCCGTCCGTGCGCGCGGAATCAGGCATGCCGGCGACCATCGTTGGATACGATTTTTCGTTGTAACGGATTTCCGTCATGAAACGAATCTCGGGATAGGCTTCGTTGACGTTTGAGAGCCCAGCGATTTCGCGGCGCGCCGACTCGTCAAGCGGACGCGCTGGAGTAGAATCGGCGGGTTGATTCTGTCGTGAGCGGCGTTCGTAATCGCCAGTGTTGTAACGCGACGAGACGAAAATAGCGTTGAACAATCCGCTGTTCGCGAGGCGCTGCGAAGCGAATTGCTGCAGGCCCACACCGAGCGAGAGCATCGCGACCAAAGAAGCCACGCCCACCGCAACGCCCAAGGTGGTGAGCGAATTCCGCAGGATGGCTTCACGCAGATTGCGGATGGCGAGTTCGGTTAAGTCACCGATTTTCATGACTGCGCTCCGTCGCCGGACTTCGCTGTGACGCTGATTAGTTTCCCGTCGGCCACGGTGGCGATGCGATGCGCAAAACGCTCGGCCAGTGGGCGCTCATGCGTGACCATCACAATCGTCATGCCCATCGATTGATTGAAATTCTTGAGCAGCAGCATGATTTCTTCGCCGGTAACGCTGTCCAAGTTTCCGGTAGGCTCGTCGGCCAGCAGAATCGTCGGGCGATTCACTAAAGCGCGAGCGAGCGCGGCGCGTTGCTGTTCGCCTCCGGAGAGCTCACTGGGACGATGCGCCAGGCGCTTTTCCAGATGCACGTGCTCGAGCGCCTCGCGAACGCGCGCCGCACGGTCCGCACGGTCGACTTCCGCCAAACGCAACGGGAGCTCGACATTTTCCTCGAGGGTCATGCGCGGCAACAGGTTGAACGCTTGAAAAACCATGCCGACGGTGAGGCTGCGGTAGCGCGCCAGTTCGTGGGTGTCCATTTCCGCAAGATTGCGTCCTCGGACGACAATCGCGCCGGTCGTGGGACGGTCGAGACCCGCGAGCAAATTCAGAAGAGTGGATTTGCCGGAGCCGGAACTACCGAGAAGCGCCAGGAATTCGCCTGTGCCTACGCTAAGGCTCACATCGTCCACGGCACGAATCAGCGCGGCACCCATTTGATAATGGCGCGAGACGTTGTCCGCGTGAATTGCGACTCCGTTGTTACCCTGTGGCATTTACCATCCTCGATGTTACTACGCGTCGCTGAGACTACAAGTTTCCTTTATTATTTACGGAGAGGGCAAAGGATGAGGAGTTTGGAAGCGGATTTCTTTTGTGAGGAGAATTGTTCTTGCGTTAAAAACGACTACGCGAAGACTCCGATTCGAGCTCTTCGCGCAGCCGGTATAAGTGATATGAAACTTTTGGGATCGCTGAACTGGTTAGTTGGCCGCTCCGCGAGAGTGCGGACGGTCGCTCTCGGCATAGTCCGCAGAAGATTCGCCCGTGGAGGAGATATCTTCCGCCGCGGTATTCTTTAGAATCTCTTTGGCTTTCTTGACCCATTCCGAATTATCGCAATGGATGGACAGGAGAATTCCGCCCTTCTCCATGCGGCCCTGATAGCGCTTGGCTTCGTATTCGGGAATGCCCATACCTACAAGGGCTCCGACGAAGCCGCCGACTGCACCGCCGGCACCAATGCCAGCGAGGGCGGCCAGAATCGGACCAGCCGCGATGAACGGCCCAAGACCTGGAATCGCAAGCGCACCAATGCCCACGAGCCAGCCGAGCGCTCCGCCAATGACCGCGCCGGAACCCGCGCCCGTAGTTGCGCCTTCCGGCGCTTTGGTGTTTTTCTCAGTGAGAAGATCCTTCGAGCCGAGATTCTCGGGAAGAAGGACCGAAATATCGGCATTGCGGAATCCCGCGTCTTTCAAAGTTCCCAGAGCATATTCAACGCTGGGGCGATTCGGATAAATACCAAACACTGCCGTATTCTTGCCAGCCATAGTGTTCCTCCAATTGTTTTTTATTTTTGCTTATTGCGCCGGCTTGGGAACCACCCGGATTTCATCGGTCACATTTCCTTCGCCTGCAACCTCCGTAGCTTTTGCCGCGATCACTTCTTTTTCTTTACGTGAATTGACAGGCCCCTTCAGCGTGACGTGTCCGTCTTTGGTTATCACCTTGATGTTGTGGGCGTATGTCGAAAGAGCCTTGTCGTTCACAATCAAGCGCCGGATGCGCCGCGTCATTTCCATATCGGAGGAATTGTTTTTCTGCTGATCCGCGGTCAAACCGGCGTTTTGATTTTTCTTGGTGTTGTCGGGTGAAACTTGTTGGGCCGCTGCCCGAGAGGGAGCAAAACACATAAACATGGACGCGAGGAGTCCGACAGATGCGAACCACGGAAACCGCCGGCTAAATTTTGTTACGACGTTCATTCGGTTTCTCCTTCGAGAATCTTTTTTGGACATGGAAGGTTCTTAAACACGATCTAAAAATCGGGGCCTACTTTCTACTGACGCTGCTCAGCTCCTGGCTGGGAAGATCTTCGGGGTCGTGAGGATTCTCAGGACTCGGTTTATCACGGCGCGGCTCGGGCTTGGTGGGATCGTTCGATCGACGCTTGCGCCTGCGCCCAGGTTCCGGCTGGCGCGGATCCGGCTGAGGAGGTTGTTCCAGCCGTGCGGTTAGTGAGAAACCACGCTGTTGTTTTGACATTTTCTCCTCCTCAAGACCCGTGCGGAATCTCACTTCTGGACTTAGCTGTATTGCTTCACGGTTACGATCGCCGGGATCGTGTCTCCTGAGCTTAAGCAACTCTGAGGCGTTGATGAGCGGCAAGCCATCCAGCATACGCTGTAACAAACGGCAAAATTGAACGTACGGCTTTGTACGAAACTAGAAAAGGTAGGAGGGGCCGTCATTATCGGGTGGAATTGCAACGGCCCCTTTTGGAGGGTTGAAGCTAGAAGGCGAGTGAGTATTGCGGTCGGGTGAACATTACGCGGACAGAATACGGAAACGCGGAGAACAAGGCTATCAGCGGAAAACTTTAATTCTCCCGGAGATTCTACGTAGACAGCGCCGGAGTATACGTTACGCGTTCTACAGTCATTTCGTGGTCGCGGCATTGGGCGTGTCCTCACCGAGGGCGGCTGCCAAATCCATTTGGTGTTCCTGTTCTTCGACGAGAATGTCGCGAATGTGTTCGGCCATGGCAAATTCGCCAAGGGCTTCGCACTGGCGGACACGTTCACGATAATCGCGGATGGTTTCATTCTCCTGCTCGAGATCGTAGCGCAGCATGTCGGTTGCCTTTTCGGAAGTGCGAACGTCGAGAGGCTTCACCGCAGGCATTCCGCCCAAATAATCAATCTGCTTGGCGATGATTAAGGCGTGGTTGAGCTCCTCTTGAGCGTGTTTTTCGAGCTCGGCAGCAATGTTCATATATGCGGCGCCCTTGAGCACCTGGGAATACACAACATAAGCGATGATGGCCTGATATTCGCGGGCGAGATCTTTATTCAGCAAATTAATCAGCTCTCTGCGGGAAATCTTCGGCTCACGTGAACCGGACTCACTTGTGGAGCTAGATGATGCTTTGGCCATAGGTCTCCTTTTTCTAAGTGACGAAGCGAAACGCCTTGCCGAAGGTAAGGCGCTTCGCCAGACTGCAACAAAAAATTAAGGATTTAAGGGGACTGCAATTATTTACCGACCTACGCGCTGAGCTTGCTTTTGTTCTGCCTTTAGAGCTTCCGCGAATTCCTGAGTTTGCTTCTCGGCGACTTCTTTCGTGACGCCGTAGTACTCTTGGAGCTTTCCAACGAGCTGCTGGCGATTGCCGTCGATGACATCGAGGTCGTCGTCGGTCAGCTTGCCCCATCTCGCCTTGGCTTTGCCCTTATATTGTTTCCACTTCCCTTCCAGTTGGTCCCAGTTCATTTGCAGCCTCCGTTTAGAAGCATTTCGACTTGTCGCCGACGGAGAATGCCTTGCCGGCGGCGCGGGAAACAGCCTCCGCACGCTAATAACAGAAGACACCATCGGGAGGCGCGACGGAATACGGGGTAATCCTGATAGGGTCAGGGAGAATCGGGTAGCCAAAGTGGCACACCTGGTGGCACTTAGAGCTATACAGCAAACCATGACCGTCGATACCTGAATAGTTGTATTGTACTGGGTCGGGAAAGAGCCTAAAAGGGTTGGGTCACAGGGGCGTGTGTCGCGTTAAAACCTGGGAAGGATAATTGCCCCTAGAGGAGGCATGATGCTGAGTTGGGCTGTGGTATTCCTCATCGTAGCGATCATTGCAGCAGTGTTCGGATTTTTCGGGATCGCGGCAGCCGCAGCGGGAATCGCCAAGATCCTGTTCTTCATTTTCATCATTTTGTTCCTCGTGTCGCTGGTTGGCGGATTAATGCGCCGGACGTAGTCTCGCAACGTAAACTAGCAAGGACTAGCGGCCCGATTGGATGCAAGCAAGTGTAAGATGGTTCGCGGGGACCAGTTCCCCGCGACACCCAGCCTGTCTTACGAGAGGTACTGATGAAGACTGCTACGGTCATTGGCGTAATCCTGATTGTTCTTGCCGTAATTTCCTTCGCATATCAAGGGATCACCTACACCACACACAAGAAAGTGGTGGACTTGGGACCCATACAAGCCTCCACAACCGAGCGCAAGACGATTCCATTGTCGCCGATATTCGGCGGCATCCTGCTGGTGGGAGGAATCATTCTGGTCGTGGCGGGCAGCAAGGGAAAGACATAGCCCTCGAGAAAGATAGAAGCCTTCACAAACACCGCAACGCCTTAAATGATCCTTTAGAACGTCGCGCTAGTGTTCTGCCCACTTAGCCAGGATTCCCCATTATCTCAACCAGCAAACCTACATCTGGATGCCGAAGGATCTAGCGCTGTGCAGGTGCCGCAACGGAAACGACCGCAGGAGTTACCATTTTCAACTCATCAATTTCGCCCACTACTCGAGGCCATTCCTTCTTGTCTTTCTTGGTCGCAAATGGCGCGTCGAGATTGCTGTAGTAGGCGAGAATGTCCTGACGAAGCTCCGGTGAGATTTGCTGGAAGTGGTTCTTGGCCAGGCGGTCGACGAGCTCAGCATAAGTCGCGTCAGCCAGGGGATAGTCGCCGGGGCCGGTGACGGTCCCGGTATCGAAATTGTCGTTTTGGATTTGCAGCTCGCCAGTCTGTTCTTTTTCATGGATGGCGTCGGAGTAGTCCTTAATCGTCGTGTTGAAACTGGCCATGAAAAGTTGACCAGCCTCAGGCGTCGGGGCGCGGAACGACAAAGCTTTGAAGGGTCCTATCTTGGGCACAATCCGGAACAGGAAAGCTAGGAGCCTTGTGCCGAATCCAGGCTTCTTGTACTGATCTTTCCAACTCTTCTTATAGCTGGCCCGCGAAATATTATAAATAAACTTACGGCGCGTGATACCGGGAATTTCCTTACGGATATCGTCTTTCTTGGTCTGCCATGCCACCCTTGTCATTTGAGGAATCACGTTGCTGACGCTATAACGAAAGGTCCCAATGGCAAGGTCGTACTTGGTGACTATGGAGGTCAGCTCAAGGGAATAGGTATCCTGAAAAGCCCGCTGGAGCAACTCCTGGGAAACCTGGAACCCGATGGCGTCGTGATAATTGTCCGAGGCGTAATGGCCCTTGGCGACTTCCAAGACGTCGAATCCGAATTCCGTCTTTAAATGTGCCGCGGGATCCTGATCGTAAACGACTATGTTTCCGTATTTGCGCCGAAGTTTTGGATAAAGCAGCGGAACGGCGTGGTTGACGGCGAGACGATGGCCGTCATTGTCTGCGACGTAATGGGCGAGGGCGCCGAGAGAGAAGGCGTACTCGTCGAGATTTCTGGAATCGCGAATCAGAGCCCTGACGAAATCAGCGCTACGCACATAGTGAGTGAGATCGCTGAAGAACTTGTTTCCGAAGGGATAGTAGCCCATGTCCTGAATGATGGCGCCGCCATAGGCGTATGCGTGGGCCTCTTTCAGCTCGTCCGGAGTCGCGTTCGGGAATTGCTGCAAGAGCAGCGGTTTAATGACGGGGTCCCATTCGCTGTCAATAATCGCCTCATGACTGAGGACGGAGAAACCCTGCGAGCCTTGGACAACAAATATGAAGAGGAAAACGAGAATCGCTGCGGACTTGAGCCTCCACCTCAGGGGCGACGAGCTGCGCGCCATCTCGGGGGTAAAATTCGCGTGAGCCTTGGGCTCTTGTGGATAACTTCTGCAGCGTCGTCTCAGCATCGGAACCTCTGATAATTTAGATGATTTCTGTCGAGGATTCGGGACTCAATTCTTTTGCTCATGGGACGAGACATGGGCGAGAACGCCAAACGGCAAATGGCGGAACATGTCACTGAGGGGCATCAGTAGTTTGGTTCTTCGGCCCTTCGGTGTCAATGATTCGTTGGTGAGGACGTTAACCCATCGACGGGGCGCAGAAGAGGCACGACCGTAGAGGATCCAGAACAGCCCGGGCTGAGTGGGGATTTAGGGGATTTATTAAACAGCCCGGGCAGTTTCCGGAAAACTTGTCATTACACGGCTACCCGAGCCGCGCGTGCATGCATTGTTATGGCCCGACGAAGCATTCTCTCGAGTTCCAGGCGACGGTACGGATAGCACAGAAAATCGAGAACCCCGGTATTCATTGCCGCGAGGTATTCGCGGTATTCGTTTTCGCAAGCCGGGCTGGACACGATGATAACCGGGATTTCTGAGGATTCGCGCTTAGTCTGCTTGACGAATTCACGGCAAGTTCCATCCTCAAGCCAGAACCCGCAGAGGCATGCCGCGATTTTCTCGGTGGCAAACCAGATTTTTGCGTCTGCCAGTCCCTTCACCCAGACGGTGTTGATGGGATACGGCTCCAAGAGTCTGGCTAAACCGTCCGAAACGAGCGAATCACAACTTGCCACAAGGATTGTCGAAGCCTCTGGGGCCAATGCAACATCCACGAAAGAATTGAAACCCTGGAGTTGTTGGGCGGAGGCAACTACAGTGTTCATCGGCGGGAACCTCTCTAATCCAAATCCGGGAGAAGAAGAAGGAAGCCGGCCCAGCCCTTCTGTCCTTGATCTCTCAAGGCGCCTCGACTTCCTGTCTTCTTCTTCCTATGAAACGGAATTCACATTCCGCACACGCATAATCCTCGGGATCGGTTTTTCAAACAATACCGTCGATTCGTTAGAGAGGCTTAGGAACTTGCTGTAGGCAGCATTCGAGTGTTTCGTGGGGACAGAAGACGGATCTTGTAGATAGATGAGATTGGGGGTCTTAAGGACTAGGGCTCGATGATTTGGTTGCGCACGGCGTAGCGAACCAATTCGCTTACCGTGTGCAGTTGAAGTTTGCGCATGATGTTGGCGCGATGAGTTTCAGCGGTTTTTACGCTGATGCAAAGCGAGGAGGCCACTTCCTTGCTGCTTTTACCCTCTGCCAACAGTTGAACAATTTCGCGCTCTCGCGATGTGAGCCGGTCCCCTACCAATTCCGGCGGCTCGGCGCGAGAGCCACCGCTGAAATTGCTTAGAATGACTTCGGTGGCGCGTGGAGTGAAGAAAGGCTTATGGCTGGCGAGCGTTTCGACGGCGATCACCAGGTCCCGATCCGAATCTGACTTGACCATGTATCCGCGCACGCCGGCATCCAGAATTTCGCGAATCAACTGGTCGGAATAGTGCACTGACAGAATTAGGACTTCCGTATTCGGAGAGGCTTTGCGAATCCTTCGCGCAGCTTCCACACCATTTAATTCAGGCATACTGATATCGAGAATCACAACATCGGGTTTGAGCTCTTCAGATTTCGCCACGGCCTCGCGGCCCGTATGAGCTTCTCCGCAAACTTCCCAGCCCGCGTGGGATTGAAGGAGCGCCTTGACTCCCCGGCGCATCAGGTCGTGATCATCGGCAATCAGGATGCGAAGAGTTTTCATTCACCGACCAGCTTGCACTCGATTTACTTGTGGATCGCGTTTTCTGCAATACCGAAAAGTCCCTACGATGATTACCGCCAACCGAAGCTTAGCACCTCCGGGTTAAAGTGGTCAAAATTATATAATCTTGGTCCAAGGCACTTCACCGAGAAACATCCAGCGTACCCATATCCTGTAGTCAAGAGACAATGTAGATTGGAATCGTAGAGAGAAGATATTGCTGAGGTTCAGTACCACAAGAACAAATTGCGCTCTTTGGTAAAGACTGTGCTTGCAGAGCTTCGACATCCGCGGAGAACATGAAGTACGACTGGTACCAGTATTGCAAGTAGTACAGACGTAGTTGAAACTTTGAGGAGGTTTATCGCATGAAGAACGTTCGCAATATCGCTCTTTCGATTATATCCAGCGCGCTGCTCGCGGGCGCGGCATGGGCTTTGCCTGCGTCACCAGCAGGACACCAGTCCGCAACGCCAAGCCAGAGTGCGGCGCAACTGCAGTCAGCTTCGGGGAAGATCACGGCCGTCTCCAGCAGCTCATTCACGCTCAAGACCGTCCCAACCAATCCGCCGAGCCGTAGTGAAGCCTCCATGCAGAGTCAGGACCCGAATCAGAGCAAAGATCAGGGTAAAGAGATGACGTTTACGATCGACCAGAACACAACGGTCGACGGGAAACTGGCAGTTGGAGCGAATGCAGACGTAAGCTATCGCACCGATGCCAATGGCAACAACGTTGCAGTGACCGTTCACGTAACTCCACAGTCGTAAGCACACCTACGTTTTAAGACCTTGCTCTGGGACTCCTTGGGAAGATTCCGAGGAGTCCCGCGACAGGGTTCCTTTCGAACCCCAAAGCCAATTCCGCTGATTCAGCCCGTCTCTTAGAGTGACCCACCATTGACCATCCAAAGGATCGTTAAGTTCGATACCTTTGAATGTATGACCGCCGACGACAAAGACGGCCCGCTCGCTGATAAGAGCCTGGTTCGACGAAGCGGGCCGGAAAATGACAGGAAGTAGCTAAAAACGGATACTCGGACCAAACGTCACGCGCAGATTGTTGTGAGCTCCGTGATTGAAAAAAATCTCGTCCCCAACGTCAAGACGAAGGCCGATTGGTCCGAAAAACGCCTCCGCGCCTGCGCCCGGGTAAACGACGCCATTGATGTTGTCGTCGCGTAGCCCTTCGACGCTGCTGGTGAAAGTTGAGAAGGACGCCGGTCGGGGGTCGAACCTAAAATTGACGAATCCTCCCTTAACGGTCGCGAAAAGGCGAACGGCGCCCGAACCAGTCTGGAACTTCGGACCTATCAGCCCGTGGAGAATCCGCAGATTGGATTGGGTGGTGGTGATTGAGCCACCCGAATTGAAATCCTCAGTGAAGACGCGGTTGAAATCGTAATTCATCTCCGCTTCCAACTGGATGTTCCTTCTGACGTTGAAGCCGAGGCGCGCGCCCAGGCCGGCATAGTTCGAATCCGGCGGATTCAGACGAAAATAGTCAACGAAGACCCCGGCTTCTACATGATCGCCGGATGCCTGGGCAAGTGCGAACGGTGTGGCAAACAGACCTACAATCAAACAGAGAAAGACTCGCCTCATGGTTTTTCCTCCTGAGCTGATTTGCTACATCAATGTGGGCTAGGGATTGGGCTGGGGCGAAACGAAAGACTCCTGTTGGAAACATTCTGCTGGGTAGAGAACCTGGCTGACTCTCTCCTTACGGCAGGTGGCTGTGCACAGCTCACTTCGTCTTGTCACCGAGAGTCCGATCATGTTAGTGCTGCCTTGTTTGGGTTTGTTGCTCCGTGATTCCTTAGATGCGCTCCGTCAAGCATTCGCGCAGCTGCTGCCGGGCGCGCAAGAACCGTGTCTTAACGGCAGATTCGGACAGATTCAAAATCTTGGCGGCTTCCTTGGTTTGGCGTTCCTGCAGTCCCAGCAGCCACACGACAACTCGCGAAGAACTGCGTAGCCCGTCAATGGCTTCGCGAAGCACGCGCTGGGTCTCGCTCTTGGAATACAGGACCTCGGGATGAGAAGATTCACCGGCGCAGAGCATTTCGACGGTGCTGGGGTTTCGACCGGGAGTGCTGACGTCGTACGACAGGTAGCAGTCTTCCGAGCGACGTTTCCGTACTTTCATACGCGCTTCATTGATGGCGATTCGAATCAGCCAGCTCGAAAAGCGCGCGTCCCCATGGAACTGGTCGATGTGCGCGTAGGCTTTCAGTAAAGTCTGTTGCGCTGCGTCCTCGGCGTCTTCGCGATTGCCGGTAATCTTGAGCGCTACATGATAGGCCTTGCGCATATAAGGGCGGATCAGCTTGGAGAAAGCCGCGCTGTCGCCAGACTGCGCTTGTAACACAAGAAGGGCTTCGTCGATGGCGTTCTGGTCTGTGGCAGCTTCGGGCACTTCACTGGGTGCAGTAGGTTCGAAATTTCTACGATCGTTTGGCACAGGATTACCTCGTGGCATCGGCTAGCGAGATTTGAGTCCAAATGTTGCTGCTGAAGCGGTGAGTTCGCGTGAGTGTGAGCTGAGCAGGACCTTTGAGGAATTCAGAGGGCATTCCGAAAAAATGAAAATGATGCGCTACTGCAAAATGTGATCCTTCCATGATATGGACGGTCTCCCCGCGCCGTTTATTAAACGAATGAGTAAAGCTCGCGGAGCGCGGAAAATAACTCCCAAGCGTCTGTACACATGTCGGCGCGGGGCGACCGGTGCTATATGAATCGGATGTAAGAAAACGCTTCATTTCTCGTTCCTTGATCGTGCCGCTGAATCCTTGAGCACCGTAACCGAAAGGGCCAATTGGGTCTATCCGAGTCATGCTGTAACTTTGGGCGGAGGTTGCTGTATCCGCGTTACCGCGATAAATGGGTGGCCTCGAATCAGTAGATTCGACTGTTCACAATTGCACATAAAACTAGCGCTTCCCGCGAACGCGTTCCCGCTCCGTCCTGGCCCTCCACACAGACGCTCACGACACGCAGCCGACTTGCACATGCAAGTCAGGTCATCTCGCCTCCTGAAATACGCAACAGTATGTATTGATGGCTTTGACAGCCGTGGCAAACAATGGAATGAGGCATTCTCGATTCTAGAGTCCGTGAAAACGTAGACTGGCAGAACGGCTGCCCGAATCTCTGCAAGAGGAGGCACAAAAGAAATGAAGGGACTTTACAGTTTGTTGATCGCAATTCTACTGGTGGCAACCACCGTCACCGCTGCTGACAATGACAAATCGAAACAGGAACAGCGTCTGCAAAACTCGGGCCAGGTATTGAGCGAAATACTGAACATCCCCGAGGACATACCGCAGGATTTGCTGAACAAGGCCAAGTGTGTTGTCGTGATTCCATCCGTGGTTAAAGCAGCCTTTGTAATAGGTGGAAGCTACGGCCGCGGCGCAATGGTGTGCCGTACCGGAGACCATTTTACGGGCGAGTGGGGCGCGCCATCGATGATGGTCCTGGAGGGCGGGAGCTTTGGATTTCAGATTGGTGGATCAGCTACTGATTTCGTTCTGTTGGTCATGAACGAACACGGTGCAACCAGTCTGTTGCATAGCAAAGTGAAACTCGGAGCCGACATTTCCGCCGCAGCCGGACCGGTCGGGCGTTCCGCAGAGGCGGACACCGATGCATACATGCGCGCGGAGATCCTGACGTACTCGCGTTCCCGCGGCCTTTTCGCAGGCGTTTCTTTAGAAGGCGCGAGCTTGCATCCGGACAACGAAGGCAACGAACAACTGTACGGACACAAGGTCGATGCCCAGGATATCGTGATGGGCCATGACACGCGCACTCCCGAAGCTGCGGAGAGACTAGTTTCCCTGCTGGACAAGGCGTCCCCGCAGGGATCCCGCGCGGAAACCAGGGATTAATAAAACCCACTCGCCGCAGTTGGGGCAGTGATCCATGGCCGGAACGGCTGTGACGCTTCGTCATAGCCCGTCCCGGCCATCCTTAATTTGCTCTACGGCGGTAAAAGAGATTTTTCTTTTCCTTCTTAAAGGCGGGTCACCCATCCAATATCATCACTTGTCTTCTGGGCTTTCTTCCACCTGAACGAAGCACCGGGGAACCTTGCTTCGTTTCCTACGCTGAGACTGTGCCGGACCTCAATAGTTCACCGTATTGCCGTACACGCGTAACGTGCAGTTAACTAATACGATGGAGTGTCTTTACCCCCTCACGAATTCCGAATTCGAAGTAGCCGGATGAAAATCCCGCTCAAGGGTTATCTGGCGGCTGCGTTGCTTTCAGTTGGTATCTTTGCAACGGCGGTTGGCATATGGGCGCACCGTACTCACCCGCTCGACGCCTATATCAAGCGCAAAGCGGTCAACGTGATGCGCAAAAGGTTCAATAGTGACCTCGACTTAACTTCTTTGAGGGTCTCGGTACTGCCGCGCTTGCGAATCGAGGGAAGAGGATTAACCCTGAAGTATCGTGGAAGAACGGATGTGCCTCCACTGATGGCAGTGCGCAAATTCTCTCTCGATCTCAGTTGGAAGGGAGAATTTTTTCTGGACGCGAACTGGCTGGGATTCTCCAAGCGTCCGCCTCATTTCCATATTCTACGACTCGAGGGATTGCAAATAAATATTCCACCACGCGAAGAGGCTCAACACGACAAAGCTCGGGTACGCACGAACTTCATGATTGATGAAATCACCTCTTCAAACGCAGAGCTCGATATCCTGCGAACAGATGACAAGCCCACGCTTACATTCCTTCTTCATCAACTCAATATCGTGTCGTTTCAACCGGAAAAGCCCGCGGAATTTTACGCTACTCTGACAAATCCCCGGCCTGTCGGAGAAATTCAAACGCACGGCCAGTTTGGACCATGGAATGGAGACGAACCAAGCCAGGCGCCTGTACAGGGAAACTACATATTCTGGCGGGCTGACCTCGCGACCTTCAAGGGCATTTCCGGTTTTCTGTCTTCGCAAGGCGTCTTCAGCGGCGTACTCGACTACATTCAGGTGCATGGAAAAACGCAGACGCCGGATTTCGCGCTGACGACCAGCAACCATCCTGTCCCGTTAAACACCGAATTCAACGCCATTGTGGACGGAATCAATGGAAATACAATTTTGAACTCCGTCGACGCGCAGTTACTGAACTCCTCGCTATTGTGCAAAGGCGAGGTGGCGAAGATGCCCGGAGATGCCGGCCGCACGATCGTGCTGGACGTCACGGCGCAGAATGCGCGAATCGAGGATCTGTTGCGCCTTGTGGTGAAATCCGAAAAGCCGTTAATGACTGGAAATGTGAGCCTGAAGACAAAATTCGCGCTTCCGTCACGCAACGCGGACAAAGAGGATATTACCGACCGGCTCCTCTTGAATGGGAGATTTGGCTTGGGAGCAGTTCGCTTTGCGAAGAACACGGTTCAAGAAAAAGTTAATTCCCTGAGCCGGCGGGGCCGCGGAGACACGGATCCGAACGATGACGACACCGCCGTATCAAGTCTTCAGGGAAATTTTACGCTGAGAAACGGCGTAGCCAAATTCTCACAGCTAACCTTCACCGTCTCCGGAGCAAAAGTTCTGTTGCATGGCACATATGACCTGAATGCGGAGAACCTGGATTTTCGTGGGACATTAAACCTTCAAGCCAAACTCTCCCAAACCACCACGGGCGTGAAATCATTGTTTCTGAAGATGATTGACCCGCTCTTCAAATCAAAGGATGCGGGCACAGTCTTGCCCATTAAAATCACCGGCACTCGGGAAAAACCGCTGTTCAAGCTGGATATTGGCCGCGTTTTCGCAAAAAAGTAAATCGCAATCGTGGAGAGGCCAATCCAACGCGGGATTCGACCAGGGAGGAGCTGACTCTTAGCGCGAGCGCACCGGAGCGGCGCGCAGCAGACCGCCGTCGTATCGGTAAAAGCGTTTGTCACAATCGCTGCACCGGTAAGGACGCACGGACAATGCGTTTAGTACGATTCGTTCGAGTAATCCAACTCGATGAGAGCGGCGTACCACCTCGCAATGGCAGTTCGGACAAACACCGCGACGAAAATGAGAAGATGCGTCCACCCAAACTCCGTTGAGTCCCAAGATTCCTGCAAAGAACACGGAGAGCCTATATTTCGTTCTTTGTCATTGCGCTGGCGCTCGATTGCACTAATACAGCTCCGCTTCCTCGGATGGTCAGCTCAGGTGCATACGGCTGTTCGACGTGCGCCGCCCGAATTTGCGCTCTGGCATCGCGACTAGGAGAAATATCCTCCGCGCCTGTCAGCTTTAGAATTTCGCCGACGCGATCCAGCCATCCGGGACTCCCACACCGCACATACATCAGCACGCCACCATTCTGGACTCGCCTTTCGTATCGCTCGGCGTCATACACAGATACGCCGAGATTTATCAGCGTGTCCGTCAGCACTCCGGAGGCGGGAATGCTGATACGCGTCAATGAACCCAGGAAGCTCGGTATGGCTCTCTCTGTTTGCCTTCCGCTGCTTCCGCTCTGTGACGCAGTCAAGAGCACTGCCATATCATTGGTCCGAACGCCGACGGCCTTGAGGCACTCCACACACTTCTGCAGGCACGTGGAGTTCAGATAGATGCCGAATAACCCAGGGTTTTTCCCTAACATAGCAGTGTCCTTTTCCAGACGATAACCGCAGTATTCACAAATCAAAGGCTAGGGCATCTAGCGCGATTGACCAATACAGAGGATTACGGAGATTCCCACCAGATAAAACCGTATAGGCACAAAGACGCCGGAGCTGCCAAAGCTGTCTATAGCCACCCCAAGAGAAACAAAATTACGAGAATCAAGAGCACGACTCCTATCCCGCCGCTGGGATAGTAGCCCCACGACCTGCTGTGCGGCCAAGTAGGAAGACTGCCGAACATCATCATCAACAGAACGATCACCAGAATGAGCAGGAGCACTGAAATTCCGCCTTTCCGAATCGGGCAGTCTTCCCTTTCTTCGTCTTAGGCCGGCTTTCCGATCAACGCCCCCCAACCTTGGCGGTTTTATGCATACCTTTAGGCTCTTCGCTATCGCCGACACCGAAGCCACTTCTCGATGCTTGTGGATTAATCGTCTTGGAGAGTTGGGTCAGCTTTTCTTCCGTTTCCTTTTCCTCATTCAATGTCTGCTCGAGCAATGAAGAAGCTTTGTTCTCTCCCAGCAATTCCGCGAATGCATGCACCGTCCCATAGGCGGCAATCTCGTAATGCTCAACCCTTTGGGCCGACGCGATCAAGGCTGCATCTTTGACGTCTCCGTCGAAATCATCACCGAGCACTTCGGCACCTTCGGCGACAATGCCGCGCAGACCTTTGCATTTCTTACCTTTAGGGGCTTCCCCTAGGCCTTCGAGGATTTGTTCGAGCCGCTTCGCGTGCTCCTTCGTTTGCTGCAAATGCTCCACAAAGCCGCTACGAAGCTCGCTTGAGTTAGAGTTCTTAGCCATTTTCGGCAAAGCCTTAACGAGTTGTTGCTCTCCGTCGTAGAGATCTCTCAATTCGTCAACGTAAAGTTCTTTTAGGGTCTTCTGCTTCATTGGGACCTCCGAGTTAGATAGTCGGGGATTGATCGGTGATTTTTCACCACCGGGCCGAGGGGCATTTTCGAGACTAAACAGCACGCCAGCCAGCGGCAATCGAGTGAACGCTGTAGCAAGAATTAAAAATCCGGGTAGTCTGAGGAAAGCAAAGTCAGTGCACGGAAAGCCCTGAGTGACGTAATACCCGCCTCGTCAGTCTAAATTGCGTCGGTTAAGGATAATATGAACTCCACCAGTTCTCATGAGCAGCACGGCTCCTTCCCGCCCATCGTCACGGCCATCATATGCATTGCGGCTCTTTACTTTGCCCGGGCAGTCTTGGTTCCGATATCTCTGGCGATCTTGCTGTCTTTTTTATTGGCGCCGGCAGTCAGACGGTTGGAGCGATGGCACCTTGGCCGGACCGGCCCGGTCATCGTCGCGGTTGTAGGCACGATCTTGGTGCTCGTTGCGCTTGGGTGGGTGGTAGGCAAACAGGCCATCAATCTGGCGGGCGAGATCCCCCATTACAGCGACAGCATATCGAAAAAAATCGAAGCGATACGGGGTGTGAAAAATGGCGGATTAGGGAAAGCCGCATCGACCGTCAATAAGTTGGGCACAGAATTATCCCAGACGATACAAGCCCCCGCGGCGAATTCAGGTTGGGCCTCCCGAACAGCGAATGATCGGTCTGCTTTGTCATCAGCGCCAGCAAACCGTCACCCAGTCCCGGTCGAGGTAGTGGCAAGTCCGGAAAGTTCCGTCAGGTCACTGAGATCTCTTTTGGGACCGGTGCTCGGGCCGATAGCAACGATCGGCATCATGATAGTCTTTGCAACTTTCATACTGCTACGGCGTGAAGATCTTCGAGATCGACTGTTCACCCTCGCCGGGTTAAATCGAATACACGTAACCAGGCAGGCCTTTGGCGAAGCTGCGAATCGCGTCGTGCGCTACCTCTGGATTCAATCCCTGGTGAATCTCTCTTTCGGGGCCGTGATTGGAGTCGTACTGTACTTCATTGGCATCCCAAACGCATTGCTGTGGGGCGTTCTTGCGGGAGTTCTCAGATTCATTCCGTACATCGGAACTCTCATTGGAGCAGCTGTTCCCATCATTCTGTCTTTTGCTCTCTTCGCGGGATGGACGCGTCCACTGCTGACTCTGGGAATATTTGTCGTGTTGGAGGTGGTTTCCGGATACTTCATTGAACCTTTGCTTTACGAAGCGCACACAGGAATTTCATCATTGGCAATTCTGGTCGCCGCTGTTTTTTGGGCTGCTTTGTGGGGTCCCGTGGGTTTGCTGCTATCGACGCCCCTGACGGTTTGTCTCGTTGTCATGGGGCATTACATTCCGCAACTGGAATTTCTTACCGTCCTTCTCGGGGACAGGAGTGTGTTGGCAACGGACGTACAGCTTTATCAGAGCTTAAGCGCCCTGGACATAGATGAGGCGCAACAGGTCATTGAGAAATGCCTCCACGAAAAATCCCTCCGCGAAGTTTACGACACCGTGTTTATACCTGTCTTGATTCTGGCGGAAAGAAGCAAACACGATGCAGCCTTCGGTGGCAATCGGAGCGCATATCTTTTCCAAGAGTTAAAGAGGATTGTTGAAGATCTCGCCGTTCGTTATACAAGGGAACACCCGCGCACGGATGCCCCCGCACAGGTCGGCTCGTCGGAACAAATTTTGTTGGCTCGGTCCGCAAACGCCCCAGCAATCAGCGTCTGCTGCCTGGCCACGCGTGACGAAGGCGACGAAGTCGCCGGCATGATGCTCGCTCACCTCCTGGTACAGGCCGGCTACGACGCCCACGCCGCAGCCATGGGACCGCACAACGACATGCTCGACGAAGTTGAGGAACAAGTATGCGGTATTCTATACCTCTCAGCGCTTCCGCCGTTTGAAATTTCAGCCATCCGAAAACTCTACAAACGCTTGCGATCCCGGTTCCCGCAAGTACGAATAGGACTTGGTCTGTGGGGATATGACGGAGGACCAGATAACATGAGGGTCCTTCTTCGAATCGTGGACTCGGATTTGATCGTGACAACGCTTGGTGATGCAATCGTACAAATCCAACAATTTACAGAACTGGCGGCACGTTCGCGGTAAACGCCGTCGGAGGGGAGTTAGCCACCTGTCCGCGCTACGGCCTTCTCCCGTTCGTAAATACCTCCCTCGCTGGATTGAGATTCGGCACTCTCGACAATACTCTGGTTATCGGCTCCGGCCCTGTTCTGTCGAAAAGGCAAGGGAGAACGCTGATGATGACACGGTTCGTGAAGACAATCCTACTGAGCATGTTAGCGCTGTCGACACTCGGTGTAGGGATCGCGCAGGCAAAACAACAAAACGTCCCCGAAAAGGGCACTCAACGATACGCCGACTGGCTGAAACAGGAAGTTCGCCATCAGTTGCTGTTACTGCCCTGGTACACGGTTTTCGATAATCTCGAATACTCGGTCAATGGATATACGGTCACGCTGAAAGGCCAAGTTGTGAATCCTTCCGTTAAGTCCGACGCGGAGGGGGCCGTAAAGCATATAGAGGGCGTCGAGAAAGTGGACAACCAGATCGAAGTCCTTCCAAACAGCCCTATGGACAACCAGATTCGCTTTGCGGAGTACCGGAAAATCTATTCCCAGGCCTCGCTGCAACGATATGGTGTGGGGAACCTTCAATCGATTCACATCATCGTCAAGAATGGCCACGTCACGCTGGAGGGGTTCGTATCCAGCGCAGCAGACAAGAACGTAGCCGGCCTTCAGGCCAATAGCGTCCCAAACGTGTTTTCAGTAACGAATAACCTCCAGGTCGAGACCTCGAAGTAAACTGGCGCCTCGATCTGCCCTGAAACGTGCGAGGGAGTCGCTCGGCTGTCCGGCGACTCCCGCACTCAAGGCCCCGCAGTTTGTCAACATTTCCTCGCTCGCCGAACATTCCTGGTATCGCGCCGCTCCTGTGGGCAATACGCAGGTCCCCAAGCGTTCTGCAAAATTAAACCTGCCTCCGGACTGATATACTCACATCCCATCTCGCCCAAAATTGAACTGGAAACTGAAATGATGCGGCGAACAGCAAAGCAACAACGTGTTGACAAATCACCGGCCCCGTCGCCGGTCGAAATTATTCCGCTCACAGGGATGCCTGAAATCGTTCCGGGCGACGATCTCGCCGGCGTCATTATCGAAGCCGTCGCGCGCCATTCTCTGTCAATCGAGCACGGAAATATCTTTGTTGTCGCGCAGAAAATTGTCTCCAAGTCCGAAGGAAAAATCGTCAAGCTCGATTCGATTGCGCCTTCCAAGCGCGCGGTGCGCTGGGCGGCGAGGTTCAACAAAGACGCACACGTCATTGAACTCGCGCTGCGGCAAGCCAACCGCATAGTGCGCATGGAAAAGGGAGTGCTCATCGCAGAGACGCATCATGGATTCATCTGCGCAAATGCGGGCGTTGATACTTCGAACACCGCTAAGGGTACGGCGGTGTTGCTCCCCGAAGATCCCGACCGCTCGGCGCGGCGCTTGAAAGCAAAACTTGCAAAACATTTTGGAGTTTCTGTTGCTGTCCTGATCTCTGACACGTTCGGGCGGCCCTGGCGCGAAGGCCTCGTAAACGTGGCTTTGGGCGTTGCTGGGATCGGCGCGCTGATGGATTATCGCGGGAAGCGTGACGCAACTGGAAAGGCGTTGCAGGCGACAATTATTGCCGTCGCTGACGAACTTGCCTCCGCGGCGGAACTTGTCATGGGCAAATCGAACGCGATTCCTGTTGCTGTGATTCGCGGCGTCGCTCTTCCACAACGATTCGGGAGCGGGCACGATTTGATTCGTCCCGTCGAACGAGACCTGTTTCGATAGGTTAGCCGCATACCAGACTTGCCGAAATTGATTCCAGCGAAGAGTCGCCTCGGCCGAAGGCGCAATCGTGCCCAATCGTGTATGATGCGCGATGGTTCCGCTGTTTGCAGGACTCGGTTGATTCTCAGATCTCTACCACGGGTTGCCGATGCCACATACGATTGCGATTGTCGGAGGCACAGGAGCAGAAGGGTTGGGCTTGGCGCTTCGCTGGGCTCGCGCAGGGGAGTCGATCATCATCGGCTCGCGCGAGGTATCGAAAGCTCGCGAGGCCGCTGCGCAGATCGCCGCGCAGGCCGGAGTGACAGGTCACATCGATGGCGCCGATAACGCTGATGCTGTGGCAAAGGCTGGCATAGTCGTTCTCACAGTTCCCTTTTCGGGCCACGTAACATTGCTTAAGAAACTGCGTCCTTCATTCCAAGCGGGCACTATTTTGATCGATACAACGGTTCCGCTGGCCGCAACCGTTGGCGGCTTGCCCACGCGAACGTTGGGTGTATGGCAGGGTTCGGCGGCACAACAAGCAGCCGAAATGGTTCCTGAGGGCGTAAGCGTAGCGGCCGCTTTCCAGAATGTCTCGGCAGGACTGTTAAGTGGCGACGGCCCGGTGGATTCGGACGTCGTCGTGTGCACGGATGACGATCGCGCGCGTCAGGTTACGGCGGAACTTGTCGAAAAAATCCCCGGACTCCGCGCCATCAACGGAGGGCGGCTCGAAAACGCCCGCGTCGTTGAGCAAATGACCGCTCTTATTCTCTCCATCAACGGGAAATACAAAGTGCACCGCACGGGCGTGCGGTTCACCGGCCTTCCGATTTCCGCTCCTCGCTGAAATCAGACGTAACAGCGCGGTCTCCCAAATCTCCTATGTTGTGCTCGCGGCACCAGCGCGCCGTCGCGGAACTGGATCGCAGGCGCATATGTATTCCACGAAGATCTTCGAGTTCATCTACATCCAATTCGAGGCGCGGGTTTCTGAGCACGCATACGCGCGCGCCGCAACGCTCCGCCTCCGCTAGATGAAGTGCGAAGCTATTGGGCCCGAAGCGTGATGGAAAAAGCCCGGCCGGCGAACGCAGCAGCGCGTTCGTCCCCATACCGTCCCTCGACGGAATCAGAATAGCCGCCGGCGCACCGTTAAACTTTTCTTCAAACTTCTCATCAAACGCGCAAAAAACGGCTTCGATGTCTCGCGGCTCCGCTAAAGGAAGATCGACCGGCACGCGGAGCAGCGCCTTAACGCCGTGCGCGGCACAATATTGCGATGCAGCATCAACGGAATCGCTTTCCGAGATCTGCCGCGTCTCAAGGATTGTTTCCCATCCGCGTTCGCGCGCGCGCGCCAGAGCGCCGGGTTCCTTGCTGACGACAAACACGCGTTCGGCACAACGCGTTGCTGCAACTACTTCAAAAAAGTCTTCGCACATCGCTCCCGCCAGCGCCGCGCGCTCGACGGAAGAAAAATGTGGCGCCAGGCGTTTCTTTGCCTCGCGGAATTCTTTCACGGGAATCAGAATCGCTTTCATGGCGCGCCCGTGGCCTTGCTTGCAAACAATTCAAGTACGTCTCGCGCAAGCTGTTCCTTATCGTCGAGCGTGCTCATCACCGTGTTGCGCATAATGGCTTTCATGCCCAGGTCTTCAATCGCCTGTGTTTCGCCGGCGTCAACCGGATCGATCACAAATGTCGCGCAAATGTCTTGATACATTCGCGCCACGCCGCTTGCGGAGACGTCAAAACCAAGTTGCGCGAGCATGCGGTCGGACGGGCCTTTCAGGGATTTCCCGCCGACAATGGGGCAAATTGCTGCCACATTGTTCCTTCGTTCGCGCAGCTTCTCGCGAATTCCCGGCACCGCGAGTATCGGACCGATGCTGATCAGCGGATTGCTCGGGCAAATCACGATGGCTGGGGCATGTTCGAGCGATTCAAGGACGCCACGGGCAGGACGCGCTTGTTCAACTCCTTGGAACGAAATTCCTAAGACCACAGGCTCGGCGCGCCGCTGCACCAGATATTCCTGGAAGTTGAGCCGCCCCTCCGGCGTTTGAATCATCGTTGGGACAGGCTGATCGCACATCGGCAAAATCCTGGCCTCAACGCCGAGCGCTTGCCGAATGGACTCCGCCGCTTCCGACAGATTCGCGCCGGAGCGCATCATGGCCGTGCGGTGAATGTGAGTTGCAAGATCGCGATCGCCAAGGTGAAACCAACTCGCGCCTACAAATCGCGACAATTGCTCAAGCGCGTGGAAAGTCTCGTCAGCAAAGCCCCAGCCGGTTTCGGGATTGACAACGCCCGCCAATGTGTACGTCACAATGTCGAGGTCCGGCGAGATCGCCAGCCCGTGCAGCACGATATCGTCGCCCGTATTGACGACAATCGTGAGTTCGCGCGGATCCATCACGCGGCTAAGTCCCAACAGGAACTTCGACGCTCCCACTCCGCCGGCCAATGCGACGATTTCCATTTCCTAATCCCAGTCGAACGACAATCTATGACCGTTGCCTACTCTAAAAAGTATAACAATCCGATGGAACACGCAAAGTTGCGTCATCATGACTGTCAAACAGCGGCCTGGAATTGGCAGGACACGAACCACCATAATCGCCGCCAACGTGGTAGGGTTAAAGGCCACGCGTTGCACAATCGGCTCCCTATGAAAAGCAAATCAAACCGCGAATCGAATAGCAAGGTCAGCAGCAACGCGAAGACGATCACAGGCAAACTGCCCTCCATCGTAATCGTGGGACGACCCAACGTAGGCAAATCGACGCTCTTCAATCGCCTGACCGGCACGCGCCGGTCGATCGTCACCGACGAGCCCGGCATTACCCGTGACCGCATCTACGGATCCGCGGAATGGGAAGGCCGGCCGTTCGAGGTGGTCGACACGGGCGGAATCGTTCCAGAAGACAAAGCCGGTATCCCCGGAGAAATTCTTCGCCAAGCGCACATGGCGATCAAAAATGCGACACACGTGATTCTGGTTACGGACGCTCGCACGGGCCCCGTCCCGCTCGATTTCGAATTGGCGCAACTTCTTCGCCGCGCGGGCAAGCCTCCGGTAATTGTCGCCAATAAAGTCGACACGCCAAAACACATTGCGCTCGCCGCATCTTTTTACGAATTGGGCGCGCAGGTCTTCCCGGTTTCTTGCGAGCATGGCCTTGGCATCGACGATCTTCTCGATTCGCTGACCGCGGATTTTGTCGCCGGCGCTGCGCCCGAGGCGCCGCCGGAAATCAACATCGCCATTGTTGGACGTCCAAACGTAGGGAAATCGACGCTTCTCAATCGCATGGTCGGCGAAGATCGCTCGATTGTTTCCGCAGAGCCCGGTACTACGCGCGATGCCGTTGACACCGTCGTCGAGCAGAACGGAAAAATGTACCGGTTTCTCGACACGGCAGGCATCCGCCGCAAAGGCAAAACGCGTCTCGTCGCTGAAAAGCTGAGCGTGGTGATGGCGCGGCGTCATCTTGAACGCGCGGACGTGGCGCTGCTCGTCGTCGATGGCGCGCTGGGAGTGACTTCGCACGACGCCACTATCGCCAGTTACTCGCAGCAATCCGGCAGCGCGCTTATTGTGGTCATAAATAAATGGGACCTCGCCCTGGAAGCCGCGCAAAACCGAGCCGCCGTTGAGAAAAAGGCGAAGCCCGAAAAGGGCGCCTTCAATCCGATGAAGCTGATGGGCGACTACGAAAAACTGATTCGTGAAAAGTTGAAGTTCCTCGATTATGCGCCCATCATTTTTCTCTCCGCGCTCACGGGTGAACGCACTGGCGGGCTTTTTGCGCTGATCGACAAGGTCATGGCCTCGCGCGAGCGCCGCGTGTCCACTGGCGAACTCAATCGCTGGCTCGCGGCTGTCGATTTGGACCGCGGCACTTCGCCATCCGGCCGCAAAATTAAAATTTATTACGTCACGCAGGCTTCCGTGGCCCCGCCGACTTTCGTGCTTTTCACGAATCAGATTCGCCGCCTGCATTTCAGCTATGAACGTTTCCTCGAAAACCAGCTCCGCAAGCAATTCGACTTCACCGGAACGCCCATCCGTTTTCAGCAACGCGTCAAACAACGCACGCGCCGCGCGCCCCCGCATGACGACTGAATCTCACAAATGAAATCGCCCGTGAAATCCGCTGACCGTTCGCTTACAATCGCCCAGTTGAAAAACCCAACTGGCTAACTTCGCATCCAATTGCCGCGGATGGTTCGCAACCTTTATTCAAGAAGAGGAGCCACACACTTTGTCGCCAAAACATGACGAACACACTGCCTCCGAACTGAGCCGCAGGAGATTTCTAGGGTCCGCTGCCGTTGTGGGCGCGGCCTCGCTCGCCGCTCCGGCTTTCACGCGACCACGACTCCAACAATCACCGACAGATGTGAAACCCTTCGAGCTCGATGAAGTTACGGTTGCGGAACTTCAAGAGGGAATGAAATCGGGAACATTCACGGCGCGCGCTCTCGCGCAAAAATATCTCGACCGCATCGCGGAGATTGACAAGCAAGGTCCCGCGATCAACACCATCGTCGAATTGAATCCTGATGCGCTCGCAATCGCAGATGCACTCGATGCGGAGCGCAAAAGTAAAGGCTCGCGCGGCGCGCTTCATGGCATTCCCGTTCTGATCAAAGACAACATTGGCACCGCTGACCGCATGATGACCACAGCGGGTTCCCTCGCGCTTTCCGGCTTCACCCCGACCAAAGATTCGGGCGTCGCGCGGCGATTGCGCGAATCGGGCGCCGTAATCTTGGGTAAAACAAACTTAAGCGAGTGGGCGAATTTCCGTTCGAGCCATTCGTCCAGCGGATGGAGCGGACGCGGCGGTCAGACTAACAATCCGTACGCGACCGACCGCAATCCCTGCGGATCGAGTTCCGGCTCCGGCGCTGCCGCTTCCGCGAACCTCGCCGCGATTACTGTCGGCACAGAGACGGACGG
>DATNDO010000015.1:0-5286 GCA_035606955.1 Candidatus Angelobacter sp. | reverse complement strand
TTTTTCACCGCCCTGTACGATTTCGCCTGGCCAACTCCGACCATTCATTACTACGTCTTCGTCGTGCTCCACCTGGCAGCGGGAATTGCCTTTCTCTTTCTGCTCTTCTTTTTCTTCGGAAATATTTGGCGCAACTCAACTCTCACAGATCGCGCCGGTTGGAGTCTGCTGGCACTCGGCGGTGTGATTGGTGCCGTGTTAATTTTCACTGGCACGCCGCGCAACGATTTCCCAATTCTCTACGTGCACATAATCAGCTCGCTCGCCGGAATTCTTTTGCTTCTCGGCAGCTACGCGAATCGCAAGAAATGGCTCGCTCTGCTAGGTTCCGCATCTTCGCTGCGTTGGGCCGTGATTCTGGTTGCTTTTGCGGCGCTCTCGTACGGTGCGTGGTGGACGCGCAGCGTTCAGTGGCAGCGTTCGTATACAATCACGAATCCGGCGATAGCTCCCGCCACGATGAATCAGGAAGGAGCCGGCTCCTCAGGACCTTATTTCCCAGGGTCCGTCGAAGTCGCCCACAATGCAAAAGTCCCGGCACAGTTTTTCCTCGAATCAGAGACTTGCAAGACCTGCCATGCCGATATTTACCGCGAATGGGCAAGCTCCGCGCATCATTTCTCGTCATTCAATAATCAGTGGTATCGCAAGAGCATCGAGTACATGCAGGACACTGTGGGCATTACTCCGTCGAAGTGGTGCGCTGGTTGCCACGATCCCGCATTGCTCTTAACCGGCATGTTTGATCGCCCGATCCGTGAAGTCGAGAATACTCCCGAAGGGCAGGCGGGCCTCGGCTGTGTGATGTGCCATTCCATCGTCTCGGTGCAATCCACAATGGGGCAAAACGATTTCGTTCTCGCGTACTCGCCGCTTGATCGCATTGCAACCAGCAAGAATCCCGTCGTGCACAATTTGGTAGACTTCCTCATAAAATTGAATCCGGAACCGCATCGCCGTTCTTTCCTGAAACCATTTGTCAAAAATCAGACCGCCGAATTTTGTTCGGCCTGTCACAAAGTCCATCTCGATTTTCCAGTGAATCACTATCGCTGGACGCGTGGCTTCAACGAATACGACAACTGGCAGGCAAGCGCAGTTTCTGGCAAAGGCGCGCGGTCTTTTTATTATCCGCCCAAGCCGCAAACCTGCACGGATTGTCACATGCCCAAAGTGAGCTCAACGGATTTCGGCAACTACGCGGGCCTGATTGCCTCGCACCGTTTCCCGGGTGCGAACACGGCGCTGCCCTACGAAAACGAAGACACCGCGCAACTCGACACCGTCGAAAAGTTTTTGAAGGACAATCAAGTGAGCGTGGACATTTTCGGCATTTCCCCAGAAACCGCACCCCTCGCAGGCAAACGAACATCCCCGCCGCCAAGCGCAGCCGTCGCGCCACAGCTTCAGACCACCTTCGGCGTTGGCGAAGAGTCGGAATTCACGGCTCCGAAGGGACAGGAAGGATTCGCAAGTCGCGCGTCACAACTGACGGCTCCCTTTGGTCGAGTTCCCATCGCCGTTCGCCGTGGAGACACAGTCCGACTCGACGTGGTCGTTCGCACGCGCGGCGTTGGTCACTTCTTCCCGGGCGGAACCATAGACGCCTTTGATTTGTGGCTCGAATTGAAAGCGACGGACGAAAAAGGACACACGGTCTTTTGGAGCGGTGAGGCTGGCAAAAACAACGACACGAATGGACCTGTCGACCCGGGCGCGCAATTCTACCGGGCGTTGTTGATCGACTCGCACGGCAATCCGATAAACAAACGTAACGCCTGGGCCGAACGCGCTGTCGTCTACGTCCACCTGATTCCGCCCGGTGCCGCCGACACGGTCCACTATCGTATGTACATTCCGAAGAATGTCGGCAATCGCATCACGCTCACCGCGAAATTGAACTACCGTAAATTCAGTTGGTGGTTCACGCAATTTTCGTTCGCGGGCACTCACGACCCCAGCCAGCACAATCCTTCCGTCACTCCGGATTATGATGACGCAAAATGGGTTTTCACCGGCGACACGAAGGGCGACTCGGGTAAGAGGCCGGGCATTCCGAATCCGCCCATCGTCGTAATGGGACAGGACAAGGTGGAATTGCAAGTCTTGCCCGCCGGCGCAGCGTTTCCCAAACCCCGCGTCGCCGTAGAGCCCGCTGACTGGCAGCGATGGAACGATTACGGCATCGGATTACTGCTCCAAGGGGATTTACAGGGCGCCGAAGCAGCCTTCGAAAAAGTCGCGCAGGCTGCGCCGAATCGCGGCGACGGCTGGGTCAACATGGGCCGCGTCCAACTCCAGGAAGGGAACTTGCCCGAAGCGGAGAAGGTTCTTCTACAGGCCCTCAAAGTCGCTCCGTCACTTGCCAGCGCTCATTTCTTCTATGGAAGCGTCTTGCGCGACCAGGGCCATTACGACGAAGCGATCGCTCAGTTCAAAACGGCGCTCGCGCAATATCCAGCCGACCGCGTCGTACTCAACGATGTCGGCCGCACACTTTTCCTCGAACGCCGTTACGCTGACGCCATCCGCGAGTTTCAATCTGTCCTAAACATCGATCCCGAGGACGTCGAGGCCAATTACAACCTCATGTTATGTTACAACGGCATGGGACAGCCCGAACGCGCTCACGACTACGAAGTGCGCTATTTGCGCTTCAAAGCGAACGAAGCGGAAGGCGCTTTGACGGGTCCATATCTTCGCACTCACCCAGAGGACAACAACGAACGGCAGCCCATTCACGAGCTTACTTCAGCGCCGCTCGCGCCCGTGAACGCGCCGTATTCACGCAACGCACCGCTCAACACACCCACCAACACAAAAGGCCAGCGCTGATGGCTGGCCATCCACTCCCGAGATTCTGGCTGGCCCTAACGGTTTGCCTCCTATTGCTTTCTGTCGCTGGCCTTCGCGCGCAGAAACTGCCGCTGCCGCCAGCCCATATCACTTTTCGAGATGTCACGCGCGCGGCAGGCATTCATTTCGTCGCCAACAATGGCGCGTTCGGTAAAATGTGGCTCCCGGAAGCATTGGGCCCGGGCGTCGCTTTCCTCGATTACAACAACGATGGCTGGCAGGACATCCTGTTGATCAATGGAACGAATTGGCCCGGGCATGCCGGCCCGCATTCGACCATGGCGCTCTATCGCAACAATCGCAACGGAACGTTTACCGACGTGACGCGCCAAGCCGGCTTGGCTGACGAAATGTACGGCTTGGGCGTCGCCATCGGAGATTATGACAACGATGGCTGCGGCGATATTTTTGTCACCGCGCTCGGCCAGAGCCATCTCTTCCACAATAATTGCAATGGCACATTCACCGACGTTACGAAAAAAGCGGGCCTGTGGGGTCCGAACGAATTCAGCACCAGCGCAGCATGGGTCGACTTTGACCGCGACGGCCATCTCGATTTGCTCGTCGCGAATTACGTTCAGTGGACGCCGCAAACCGACATTTTCTGCACCCTGGACGGCACTGCCAAATCCTATTGCACGCCCGAGGCGTATCACGGCACGTCGCTCCGCCTCTGGCACAACAACGGCGACGGCACGTTTACCGACGTCACGCGCAAAGCCGGTCTCTACGATCCCACGTCGAAGAGCCTTGGTATTACAATTCTCGATGCGAATCAAAACGGCTGGCCCGATATTTTTGTCAGTAACGATACCGAGCCCAACAAGCTTTACATGAACAATCGCAATGGCACTTTTACGGAAAAAGCCGTCATGGCGGGCGTCGGTTTCAGCGAAACCGGTGTTGCCCGCGCCGGTATGGGCACGGATTCCGCGGATTATGATCGTTCAGGTTATCCCAGCATCCTGATAACCAACTTCTCGAATCAGATGTTGGCGCTTTATCACAATGAGCGGAACGGCCTCTTCGTCGATCAAGCACCGAACTCTGAAATCGGCCATGCAAGCCTCCTCACACTTGGCTTTGGCTGTTTTTTCTTTGATTATGACAACGATGGCTGGCCGGATATCTTCGTCGCCAACGGCCACATCGATCCCGATATCGAGAAAGTGCAGCGCCAGGTTCGTTATGCGGAGCGGCCTCTTCTGTTCCGCAATCTCGGCGGCGGAAAATTCTCCAACGTAACCTCCTCCTTGGGCGCGGCCTTCGATTCTCCGCGCGTGGCTCGCGGTGCCGCGTACGGCGACGCATTCAACGACGGCAAACTCGACATTTTGATTTCGACGAATGCCGGCCCCGCATATCTCTTCCGCAACGAAGGCGGAACAAATCACAGCCTTCGCGTCAAATTGGTCGGTACAAAATCCAATCGTGACGGCATTGGCGCGGTCGTCAAAGTAACGTCGGGCGGTTCAACTGAGTCGGAAATGCTCAAAAGCGGTTCGAGTTATCTCTCTTCAAGCGAACTCGTGTTAACGTTTGGTCTCGCGCAAGATACGAAAGCTGCCGAAGTTGAAATTCGTTGGCCAAGCGGGCACGAGGATCGTCTGCACAATATCTCCGCCGGCCAGACGATTACAGTAAAAGAAGGGCAGGGCATCATTGCCGCCAAGCCGTATCAGAAGGACTGACAACCGCAGGCTTCGAAGCCTTCAGCGCTTCACGATTGTGGGCGCAGCGTTCATTCTTTGTTTTTGTGTTCTGTTTTTCGCTCAGCAGATTTCTCGCGCACATGCTTTTCAGGTGGCCGCAGGCGCAAATACCGGAACGAAAGCCGAAGCGATTCATCACAATAATCTCGGCGTGGCTTACATGGAACGTCAGGAACAGAAGAACGCCCTCGCGGAATTCCAGAAAGCCTATGCCCTTGATGCCCATCTCGACGCAGCGCGGCTAAACCAGGCCATCGCTCTGTTGAATCTCCAGCAATTTTCGGAGGCCCGGCCCATCCTCGAGGAACTCGCGAAACACGAACCGAAGAATCCTCGCGTCTGGTACAACCTCGGCCTTCTCGAAAAATCCGACGGCCATGCGGATGTCTCCGCCGCCGATTTCGAGCGCGTCGCTGCCATCGATCCCGATGACGCCGACGCCCAGTATTTTCTCGGCCAGGATTACATGGCCTTGCACGGATATCCCAAGGCCATTGCCGCATTCGAGCGCGCCCTAAAAATAAATCCATTTCACGTTTCGGCTGAATTTGCGCTCGCGCATGCTTTCCAGCGTTCCGGCGAAACGCCCAACGCCCGCACTCACCTGCTTCGCTTCCAGCATCTCGTCGCGGCGAAACTCGGTGCACCGATGAGTCTCACATACGGCGATCAGGGAAAATATTCTCTCGCTGAACTCATTCCTGCCGGCGCGGAAGAG
>DATNDO010000094.1:0-5894 GCA_035606955.1 Candidatus Angelobacter sp. | reverse complement strand
GAGCCACCAGCCGTGCGCGAAGATTCGCTTCGGCAACGTTTCCCCGGCGGCCATCAAAAACGCGGGCCAGTAGACGGCATGGAAGCGCAGGATTTCCTTGCCGATCAGGTGCATGTCCGCGGGCCAATATTTTTCGAATTCCACTTCATCATCCGCGTAACCCACGCCCGTCATGTAGCTCGTCAGCGCGTCCGACCACACATAAAAAATGTGCTTCTCCTCGCCTGGCCACGGGATGCCCCATTTGAACGAAGTACGGCTGATGGAGAGATCGCGCAGACCGCCGCGCACAAACGCCAGGACTTCATTCCGGCGTGTATCGGGCTGGATGAAATCCGGCTGCTTTTCGTAGAGTTCGAGCAGGCGATCTTGAAACGCGGAGAGTTTGAAAAAATAATTCTCTTCGCGGACGCGCTCGGTCGGCCGTTTGCATTCCGGGCAAAGATTCCCGGGCAGCGGTTCGTCTACATACATCTCGTCGAAGACGCAGTATTGGCCTTCGTAGCCACCCTTGTAGACGTAACCCTGGTCCTGCGCCTTGCGAAAAAGCATTTGCACCGCGCGTTCGTGACGCGGCTCGGTGGTGCGCACGAAACGGTCAACGGGCAGATCGAGTTCCTTCCACAGCGCGCGATACTCGGCGGAAATGCGGTCTGCGAATTCCTGCGGCGACACGCCCGCTGCTTTCGCCGCGCGCTCCACTTTTTGCCCGTGCTCGTCGGTGCCAGTCAGCAACACCACGTCATAGCCGCGCATGCGCTTGTATCGCGCAATCGTGTCGGCGACGACGGTCGTGTACGTGTGACCCAGGTGCGGGCGCGCGTTCACGTAGTAAATCGGCGTGGTGATGTAAAACTTCGGTTTGGCCATGGATTATTTTGCCGCTTCGCCCAATTTCTGAAAGTGGAAATTGGCGGTCGAAAGCACCTGTTTCAGCGGCAAGCCTTTTTGTGTGGCGATTTTCCGGCAGTCTTCATATTCCGGCGCGGCATTCAGCAGCGTGCCATTCAAGCGCGAAATTTTCATGCGAATGATCCCCAGCGGCGTTTCTACGGGCACGGATTCACGAGCCAGCGTTTGCCGGCGAACTTCGTGCGTGCGAATGCCGATTGTGGTCGTTTCACGAAAAATCAAATCGATCAACCGCTCGCGATTCGACATCTCGCACAGAAGCGTCACAAGCTGCCCCGGGCGGTTCTTTTTCATTTGCACGGGAATGGAAAAAATATCCAGAGCTCCCGCGGCCAGAGCGCGTTCCGCGAAATATCCATAGATTTGAGGACTCATGTCGTCGAGGTTTGCTTCGATGACGGTCACAGGAGCGTCCCAATGCTGCTGCGCCTCATTGCCAATCGATTCTCCGATCATCAAGCGCAGAACATTTGGCTGCTGCGGCAAGTCTGCCGAGCCCGCGCCGTAACCCACCGTTTTCAGTTTCATGGCGGGCATTTGGGCATATTGCGTCGAGAGTGTTGTCGCGATAGCCGCGCCCGTGGGCGTTACCAGTTCTTTCTCAATGCCGCTCGAGAAAGTCGGCGCGTCGCGCAGCAATTCTGTGGTTGCTGGCGCGGGAACTGGCAGCAGGCCGTGTTCTGTTTGCACGCGCCCGCTGCCCACATCCATCGTCGAGCACGCAAAGCTGTCAATTCCCAGCAGCTCGAATCCGATGGCCGAGCCGACGATGTCGATGATCGAATCCACGGCGCCCACTTCGTGAAAATGAACTTTCTCGATGGAGATGTTGTGGACTTTGGCTTCGGCTTCGCCGAGACGCTGAAATATTTGCCGGGCGCGTTGGGCGGCGCGCGGCGCGAGCGCTGCGGCGTCGATCATTTTCAGAATCGGCGATAAATGGCGGTGATGATGCGTTTCTTGCGTCTCGACGTTGACTTTCGTCGCCAAGATCGCCTTGCGCTGAACTTTCGCCGCCGAAATGTTCCAGCCCTCAAGATTCAGCTTGCGCAGTTCCGACTCAAGTTCGCGCAAATCGACGCCCGCGTCGACGAGCGCACCGAGCACCATGTCGCCACTGATTCCCGAAAAACAGTCGAAGTACGCAAGTTTCATTCGAACTTCGCTTCCCAATACTCCAATTCGGCAGAGACAATATTCACAGCAACTTCCCTGAGAAATCTCAAAAACTAGATACTATGCTGCGCTCTGGACACTGTCAAACTGCTCCGAGCAGTGTATTTGTGCGCCTGACGCCGCGTCCGCTATTTTGACTGGGCTGCTCGAACCCCCTATAATCACTTACCCTTTTTGCGAAAAGAGAATTCGTGTATCAGCCAATTGAAAAACGCGTCCGCGCGGCTCTAGCGGCGTTCATTCGTGCGAAATATGACGTCGAGATCAACGTCGTCACGGAGCGGCCGCCGAAAATCGAAATGGGAGAGATTGCTTCTCCCGTGTGTTTCGAACTTGCGAAGCGTCTGAAGCGCGCGCCGCGGCAAATTGCGCAGGAGATTGCGTCCACAATCGGAAAGATTGACGGCGTCGAGCGCATCGAGATTGCCGGCGGCGGATATTTGAATGCGTTTCTAGACCGCGCGGCGTTTTTGACTCTTACTTTTGCAGAGTCACGGCGCGAACCTGCGAGTGTGAGCGCGGACGGTCCAAAGACGATCGTGGAGCACACGGCGATCAATCCCAATAAGGCCGCCCACATCGGCCACCTGCGCAACGCGGTGATTGGCGACACGTTCGTGCGGCTGCTGCGACAGACGAGGCGGCGCGTAGAAGTGCAAAACTATATCGACAACACTGGGGTGCAAGTCGCGGACGTAATTCTAGGATTCATACACCGCGAGAAGCTGTCTCTCGCGGATGTGCGAGCGCTAGCGGCGAAAAACGAGCCGCGCTTCGATTACTACTGTTGGGATGTGTACGCGCGGGTGACGCAATATCTGGCGGAAGACAAGACGCGGCTCGAGCTTCGCGGGCAGGTGATGAAGGAAATCGAAGCGGGGCATGGACCGGTTGCGGAAATGGCAGAGTTTGTGTCGAAGACGATTCTGCAGGCGCATTTGAAAACGATGGACCGCCTGGGAATCGATTACGACCTGCTATCGCGCGAGAGCGAAGTGCTGGGGATGAAATTTTGGGATGCGGCGTTTCAGATGCTGCGCGAGCGCGGGGCGATTCGTATGGCGACGTCGGGGAAACAAGCGGGCTGCTGGATTATGCCGCTGAACGACGCGACGGAGGGGGATGCGGAAGCGGCGGGAGACGCCGAAGCCGATGCGAAAATTATTGTGCGGTCGAACGGCACGGTAACGTATGTCGGGAAAGACATTGCGTATCACCTGTGGAAGTTTGGTCTGCTGAACAAGGACTTTCGGTACGTGCAACTTTCATGGGACGGCGGGCGAACGACGTGGATGACGTCGATGGATGGGCGCAACAGCGGGGATGGCGTGCCGAAATTTGGAAATGCGCAGGAAGTTTTCAACGTGATTGACTCGCGGCAGAAATATCCGCAGCAGGTGGTGCGGGAGGGCTTGCGAGCGCTGGGATTCGAGAAGCAGGCGGAACATCTGGTGCATATTGCGTACGACGTGGTGGGGCTGACGCCGCGATGCGCGGTGGAGCTCGGGTACACGGTGACCGAAGAGGATGCGAAGCGGCCATACATCGAGATGAGCGGACGCAAGGGCCAGGGAGTGAAGGCGGATGATTTGCTGGACCAGATGGAGAAGCATGCGCTCGCTGAAGTGGACGCGCGGCACCGCGATTTCTCCGACGTGGAACGAACGACTGTGGCGCACGCCATTGCCGTCGGCGCGCTGCGATATTTTCTGCTGAAATACACGCGGTCAACGATTATTGCGTTTGATTTCAAGGATGCGCTCAGTTTCGAAGGGGAGACGGGGCCGTACGTGCAATATGCCGTAGTGCGCGCGAGAAGCATTGAGAGGAAGCTGACAGAATCGCAGCCGGGACAGGGTCTTCCCGCTTCCGCGGACGAAACAGAATCGGAGATGAGGACATTCCTCGCCCCGCCAGAGGGAGACGATCTTTGGGAATTGGCGTTGCTGGCAGGATCGCTGGATGCGCGAATCGAGGCAGCGGTAAATGCGCAGGAGCCTGCTTTCGTCGCCAAGTATGCATTCGAACTGGCGCAGGCGTTCAATGTTTTCTATCACAAGCATCATATTGTTTCCGAGAAGAACGAGGGGAAGAAGTCTGTCCTGTGGGGCCTGACGTCTTTAGTTCGACGACAACTAGTGGTGGCGCTGGAATTGCTGGGAATTCAAGCGCCGGAGAAGATGTAGCACCATTCGAGGCGAATTGCGCCGCCCCACGGATCGTTCGTGCGAGACCAAAAGCGGCGTCAAGCCGTCGCACTCCAAAGAAACAAGCCGCAGACCTTCGAAAGGCACGAAGGTCTGCGCTACCAAATCGAAGGCGAAAGCTCCTCACATTTTCATTGCGAAGTCGACCAGGGTGTGGATGGCGATGCCGGTGGGGCCGGACGCAGACCAGGGTTTCGCGTCGTCGCGCCAGGCGGTTCCGGCGATGTCGAGATGGACCCACGGCGTGTCGTCCACAAATTCCTTGATGAACCACGCGGCAGTGATTGCGCCTCCGCCTTTGCCGCTGCCCGTGTTGCGAATGTCGGCGATTTTGCTCTTAATCATTTCCTCGTATTCGTCGTCGATGGGCATCGGCCACATTTTCTCGCCAGCGGCGCGAGCGCTTTCGAGCACGCGGTCGAGAAATTCACGTGGAGTGCCGAAGGCACCGACGTGGACGTTCGCGAGGGCGACGACGATGGCTCCGGTGAGAGTCGCGGCGTCGATAAGATGAGTGGCGCCGAGCTTTTTTGCGTAAGTAATGGCGTCGGCGAGAATCAAACGACCTTCCGCGTCAGTGTTAATCACTTCGATGGATTTGCCAGACATGGCGATTTGGACATCGCCGGGCTTTTGCGCGCGGCCTCCGGGCATGTTTTCAGTGGCGGGAACGACAGCCATGACTTCGATGGAAGGCTTGAGGCGCGCGAGGGCGCGGAGCACAGCGAGCATCGTCGCTCCGCCGCTCATGTCCGTCTTCATTTCCTCCATGTTGGCGGCGGGCTTGATGGAAATGCCGCCCGTATCGAACGTCACGGCTTTGCCGACCAAAGCGAGGACAGGCGCACCTGCTTTTTTCTGTGCGGGGCGATAGCGAACCACGATTACACGTGGCGGTTCTTCGCTGCCCTGCGCGACGCCGAGAAGCGCGCCCATTTTCAGTTCGGCGATTCGCTTTTCGTCGAGGATATCGATTTCGAGACCCGCCTCTTTCGCCATGGCCTCCGCGCGCGAGGCCAACATGCGCGGCGTGAGGCGATTCGACGGCTCGTTGATCAGATCGCGGGCGAAATTCTCCGATTCGCCGATGATTGTTGCGCGGGCGATGGCCGCGTCGATTTCCGCGCGAGACGCCGCCGGAAAGCCGAGGAGCGAAACGCGGTCGATGGCTTTATTGTTTTTCTTTTGCGTTTGATATTTGTCGGATTCGTAGTCGGCGTGAAGCAAGCCTTCGGCGATCGCTTGGGCGGCGGCCGGAGTGCGGTCTTTGTCGGCGGGCAGAAATGCGAAAGTCTTTACGCCGCGAGCTTTCAGATAACGGAGAGCGGCTCCCGCGATTTTGCGCAGCTCGGCGTGCGAAAACTTTTCCGGTTTTCCGGCGCCGACCAGAAGCAATCGCTTGGCGGCGAGTCCAGCAGGATAATGCAGCAAAATCATTTCGAGCGGTTTTCCGCTCACTTCCCCGCTGTCGGCGAGAGGCTTAATCTTGCCGCCGAGCGCGCGGTCAAGTTCCGTGATAGTCCCCTCGAAACGGGCGTCCTTGTCGCCGAATACATAGGTAACGATCGCGTCCGCAGATACGGACGAAAATGGCTGGGC
>DATNDO010000013.1:0-4048 GCA_035606955.1 Candidatus Angelobacter sp. | reverse complement strand
CGCCTCACTTCCACAGATATTGCGAACTAAACGTCTTCGATCCTTTTGCCGCCGACCGCCGCTTGCAAAACCTTGTTCATGGTCATTTCCGCCAAATTCATGGTTGCCTGATTCAGTTCGTCAATGCGCGCGCGCACCAGTTTGTAATCTGTTCCCGCAGCTGCCTCGCGCAACGCCACAACTGAGCGGTCGATCACAGCGCGCTCTTCGCGCGAAAGCCCCTCAGCGTGAACGCCCGAAAGCGCTTTCTCCGTCGCGCGCAAAATCGCGTCAGCCTCGTTGCGCGCTTCGATGATCTGCCGCTGCTCGAAATCCTGCTCCGCAAATTCAATCGACTCTTCGAGCATCCGTTCCATCTCGGCGTCCGTCAGCCCGTAACTCGGCTGCACTTCGAGCGTGCTTTGCTCGCCTGTGCGCAAATCCCGCGCGGCCACTTGGAGAATCCCGTTCGCGTCGATCAGGAATTTCACTTCGACGCGCGCCAAGCCCGCGGGCCCCGGCGGCACTTTCAATTGAAATCGCGCGAGCGACCGGCAATCGGCGGCCAGTTCCCGTTCGCCTTGCAGGATGTGAATGTCGATTCCCGTCTGATTATCAACGCCCGTGGTGAACAATTCCTGCGCGCTCGCTGGAATGGTCGAATTTCGCGGAATCAGTTTCGCCACCACGCCACCCATCGTCTCGATGCCGAGCGACAGCGGCGTCACGTCGAGGAGCAGCATGTTTTTCACGCCGCTTTCCAAAATATCGGCTTGCACGGCCGCGCCCAGCGCCACCACTTCGTCCGGATTCAATTCGCAATGCGGCGCGCGTCCAAAATAATCGCCGACCGTCTTGCGCACCAGAGGAATCCGCGTCGATCCGCCCACCAGCACCACTTCATCCATTTCGGACGGCTGCATTTTCGCATCGGCCAGAGCCATTTTCACCGGCGTCATGGTCCGCGCGATGATCGGCGTGATCATTTCTTCGAATTCGGCGCGCGTGATTTTGCGGCTATAGATGCGATCGTCGGGCAACGCAAATCGAATCGTCGCACGCTCGCCGCTTGAAAGCTTGTGCTTGGTGTGAATCAACGTCTTGCGCAATTCTTGCACGGCTTCCGGATGCCGCTCAAAATCGACGCGATATTTCTTCTCGATTTCGTTGCGCGCGATCGCGGAGAGCGCGTTATCGATGTCGTCTCCGCCCAGATGCGTGTCGCCATTGGTGGCGAGCACCTGGTAAATGTCGCCCTCGGTGGTCGAAATCAGTTTCAAAATTGAAATATCAAATGTGCCGCCGCCAAAATCGTATACGGCTACCCGGCCACGCCGCTGCTTGTGCAATCCGTAGGCCAGCGCCGCCGCCGTTGGCTCATTCACCAGCCGCAACACTTCGAGGCCCGCGAGCCGTCCCGCGTCTTTCGTCGCTTGCCGCTGCGCGTCGTTGAAATACGCAGGCACGGTGATCACTGCGCGGTCGACCGTATCCTTGAAAAAATCCTCGGCCCACGATTTCAACTCGCGCAGAATGAAAGCGGAAATCTCCGGCGGCGTAAAATACTTGTCACCGAGCTTCACGCGAATCACACCGCGGCTTTCTTCGTCTATGCGGAAAGGAAAAATCTTCAGCTCGTCGCGCACATCCTCGACGCCGCGTCCCATCAACCTCTTCACCGAATAAATCGTGCGGTTCGATTGCGTCAGCAACCGGCGTCGCGCCGGCTCGCCCGCGACAATCGTGCCGTTCGCGTCCAAGCTCACCACGGACGGGCACAGCGTCTCGCCATACGGCCCCGGAATGCACCGCGGCTGGCCCGTCCCCGGATCGACAAACGCGATCAGGCTGAACGTGGTCCCTAAATCAATTCCAACTGTCTTCCCCATGAACTTTTTCTAAGCCTCTAATTCCTGTGCGACATTGCGCACCAGATTTCTGATGTACGAACGCCGGTTCAGCACTTCGTTCAACTTCGCCATCTGCTTGTGGCGTTCGCCATCGTCCGCACCTGCATCCACAGCCGCATCCCATTCGCCAAAGACGCCCCGCAACTCCGCGTCGACTTCTTCCAATTTCTCCTGAAAATTCTTCTGCGCATCACTAAGCCTTCCCCGCAACTCGCTCAGGTCTCCGCCTTCGGGCGTTTCACCAGTCTTAGCCTCGCGCAATTCGTCGAGTGATTCATTCAACTCGAACACCTCTTCGAGCAGTTCCGGCGGCGCCTGCTGCTTGGTGGTGCCTTCTTTGCGAACCTTTTCGCGCAACAACAGATATTCGACGCGCAGAATCGGCTCGCGCAGCGCGCGGTACGCGTCATTCAATTCCGACGAACGCTCCAAAGCCAAATTCCGCTCGAATTCCGACGCTTTCACGAAATTATCCGGATGCAGCTTCCAACTGAGTTGATGGAAT
Source organism: Candidatus Angelobacter sp. (assembly GCA_035606955.1). GTDB lineage: Bacteria > Acidobacteriota > Terriglobia > Acidiferrales > UBA7541 > DAHUXN01. The sequence continues at coordinate 1,654 of DATNDO010000013.1, read as the reverse complement.
CGCTGTTCGAGCTCCGCGTCGTCGATTTTCAGCTTTTGCGGCAATCCGAAAAACGCGAAATAATCCGCACCATCGATGAGCGGCTGAATTTTGCCGCACGCCACGCAGAAATGCCCGCCGCCCGCAACCGCCTTGCAATTCCAACAAGCTTGAGTGGGCGCAGCGCCGGTCTGTGTTTTTGTGGAGCTCATGGATGATTTCCCAAACGATTTTTTGGCGAGACGGCTGAGTTCGCGGCATCGAGCATGGTCAAGTTCCCCCCGCCGCGGACATTGCAAAAAGAAGCAGAACAAAATCAGGCTGTGAAGGAACTCCCGCAGCCGCAGCTTCGCGTCGCTTGCGGATTCTGGAAAACGAACCCCTGTCGCACAAGCGTCTCTTCGAAATCGAGTGTCGTATTGGCGAGATACAGAAAGCTCTTCGCATCCACGAAAACGCGCGCGCCATTTTCCTCGATCACTTTGTCGCGGTCGCGCGCCTGCGTCTCCAGCCGCATCGCATACGACAGGCCAGAGCACCCGCCGCCCTGAACGCCTACGCGTAATCCACCCAAGTCGGGCGGCACGCCTTCCTTAACGAGCAGTTCGCGGATTTTCTCCGCCGCTTTTTCCGTGACGTGAATCATCGCCCTCGCCTCTTGCCGGCGTACACAAACAGCGTTCTGGCGGCTGGGTGCGAAACTCCCTTAGCTGTGCGCTTGCGCCGCGCCCGCCTGCGCGACGGCATCGCCCTCGCCAGCTTTTTTCTTCCAGTCGGAAATGGCGGCCTTAATCGCGTCCTCGGCCAACACCGAGCAGTGGATCTTCACCGGCGGCAGCGAAAGTTCACGGACGATGTCGGTGTTCTTGATCGACAGCGCCTCTTCCACCGTCTTCCCGCGCACCCATTCGGTGGCGAGCGAAGAGCTCGCAATCGCCGAGCCGCACCCGAACGTCTTGAACTTCGCTTCTTCGATCACGCGCGTGTCGGGATTGATTTTCATTTGCAGCTTCATCACGTCGCCGCATTCCGGCGCGCCGACGAGCCCCGTGCCCACGTTCGGATCTTTCTTGTCGAGCGAGCCGACGTTGCGTGGATTGTTGTAGTGCTCAATTACTTTGTCTGAGTAAGCCATCATTCCCTCCAGAAAATCTTGCTCAAGTCCTTAAAAATGCCCTCAGCGGTTAAAACCGCTGTTCTGCCTTTCGCTTTCGGCACGGCTAAAGCCGTGCCCTGACAAGAACCAGCCTCATGCCTTGCCAACCTGATGCCGACTCGCAAACACCAGGATCGCACCAATCGCCGCAACAAAAATGCAACCAACCGCTACCCGCCCGATTCCGGCGAACTGGTCCTCGATAAGAGCCTGCAAGAACGATGGTAGAGCGATCAAATCCTTGATCCCGCTCCACAGACGCTTGACCACTTGATGCGCTGCAGACCGTACCACTTCGCGCAAGGCCTCGTTCCGAACCCAGTGTTCGACTACTTGTGCGTTCATCAATCTTCCCTTTATGCCGTTTTCCAATTCATCTTGCTCACGTCCGTGCCTTCTTTCGCCATTTCGTACAGCGGAGAAAGCTCGCGCAAGCGATTTACCGTTTCGACCACGCGATTCGCCACGTAATCGACTTCTTCTTCCGTGTTGAATCTTCCAATTCCGAATCGAATCGAC
>DATNDO010000071.1:0-4014 GCA_035606955.1 Candidatus Angelobacter sp. | reverse complement strand
CGACGACGAGCGCAAATAGCTTTCCATGTAGAGGAGTAAGAAGTTGAGTAGAGAACAAGGAACAGTAAAGTGGTTTAACGCCAGCAAGGGCTACGGGTTCATTCAACGGCAGAGTGGCGAAGATGTCTTCGTGCACTACAGTGCAATTCAGTCCGAGGGGTACAAAACCCTCAACGAAGGCCAGGCTGTCGAATTCGAAGTGAAGAAAGGGCCCAAAGGCCTGCAGGCGGAAGCCGTCGTCGGCCTCTAATTCCACATGCGGGCGGAACGATCGCAGTGGGCAACCCCGTTCCGCCCGATTTTGCGCTTGAGTTCCAGGCAGTTAATCGCTTTCAGCGAATAATTCAGCGATTCGCCAGTGAGTTTTCGGCATCTAACAAGCAGGGCCGTTTTCCGCCCGATTTCATGTGCTTTCATTACACCCTGCCAGTAACTTCCGGCGGGGCTAGCCCTTACTAAGGAGGTTTTTCCGTGCAAGTATTGGATGCAGGACAAACTGTTCGTCACACGCAGTACGGAGTCGGCACCGTCACCGAGTCAGACAACGATCGCACCACGGTGGAGTTCGACGATCACGGAATGAAGAAGTTCGTCACCAGCATTTGGTCGGCAGAGGTGGTTGGCGAGATTGCGGGCCGCCCCACGCGCCCGAAGCGCCGCCGCAAGTCCGCGAAAGCGTCCGCGGCAAAAGCGGCGTCTTCCGTCAGCAAGAACTAAACGAAATCGCTTTGCGGGGCGAGCCTTCCGGGGCTCGCCCTAGCTCTTTTCCCATCGTCGTCAACTGCTGTTACGACATTCCATGCCTGCGTTTCCCTTCCCCAAGAGCGCGAGCGGGCGGTGGTCACGCGTGAACGCGCCATCCATGCGCCCTCGAGTCTTGGGGTCTTCCCGGACTTTTGGTACCGTCAAATAAAATGGAGACTGCCGGCCGAAATTCACGAGGCGCGGTAGGGGTGTTCGAGAAATCGGGCGGCGGTGCGCGCGGAGTCTGAGTTGGGCGCGATTTGCATCGCGCGTTGGTAGCACTCGACAGCCGTCTGCCGCTGGCCGAGCAGGTCGTACATTTCTCCGGCATTGAGTGCGGCGGGCGCGGCAATCGCGGGATTCGCGTGCGGAAAGTTCACTGCTTCCTCATAGGCACTGGCCGCGCCGGCGTAATCTTTATTGTTCTGCAACGCGCGGCCGAGCGAATACGCGGCGCGCTCGACGCGCGCGTCCGGGAAAAATCCTTCTCGCCCCAGCTCGACCAGTTTGCGATACGCCGCTATGGCTTCGTCTTTTTGACCGGAAGCGTTCAGCAAATCCGCGCGCGCCAAACCGAAGATGAAATTGTGCGGGAAGTCCGCGTATGACTTGCTGACGATGCTGATTGCTTCGGGGTAGCGTTTTTCGCGCGCCAGAAAGAGCGCCAGAATCGTGCCGGCGTCAACGCTCTCTTCCCCGCCGCCGTCGGCCGCCTGACGAAGCAGTTGCAGCCCCTTTTTCTTGGTGCCGTGAATGTCCGCCACAAAGGCCACGCTCTTTTCCCACCACGAAAGACTTCCGACAATGTATTGGTACGTTCCGACGACGAGTTTCGCGTCGGAGTAGTTCGGATTGAGTTTGAGAATGCGCACGTCGTCGTGGTAGGCGCCAAGCGCTTGCTTGAGGGCTCCCATCCACTTCTTCTCGATCACCGCGGAATACACGGTGGCGAGGCCGCGCGCGACACTGCGAGCAAACAGCGCATCCACGTCGTTGGGATTCTTCGCAAGAGACTGGTTCGCGAGTTGGAGCGCGCGCTGCGAGAGTTGGCCGATTTCCCTCCTCACGTTGGGATCCACGGGCGGGACTTTGAGCTGCAAAAAGCGGTTACCCATGTAAAGCGTGGCATCGAGCGCGCCCTCGCGGTTCAGTTCCTTGGCCAGCACGGCCGCGAGCAGATGATTCACCACGAAGGGGTCGTCGGGCCGCGCTTTCCGCTCTTCGCGAAACAGCGCAATCGCCCCGTCATAATCCATGTTGTAAAACTTCTCAAAACCGCGCCGCGTTAGAGCGTCATCGGGCTGCGCGCGAAATGGCAATGTAACGGGAACGGCTTTTGGAGTATCTGACCGCTTGGAGTTTCGGGCCGGGACATGGGGGTGTTGCGAGGCAGCGCGGCTGGATACAATATAGCCCCCCGCACCCCAAGACGGCACAGCGGCTCTGGGGCCACTCCCTATGGCCAGCACCGGGGCAGCCAGGATCAGCAGGAAACATCGCATCGCGCGGGTATTCTACTCCGCCCGGGGGCCAAGAGCGCCCCCAAAAGCCGCAAAAACTCATAGTACGCAAAGATTTGCGTACTGCCCGGCACCCTGCCCTGCTTACGGCAGTACCTCCGTACTATCCCAAATGAATCTGACAGGCCAGTGCGTCGCCCAAGCGCAAAATACTATCCTTTACCCGTTGAGTCTGCGCCCCCGCTAGGCATGTTCCAGGCCGGGCAGGCAGCGCTGGGAAGGCTCAGTCATCTGTAACTGAAGGGGATGAATGAACACCATGGCGCGATTATTCGACTTCAGAAAGAAGGAGAAACCCGCGCGCTCCAAGCCAGAGAGTGCGAGCGCCACGATGGAACCGGCCACTGATAAGGCACGGGCCGAAGTAGCCGCAATTATGGCCAAGATCGAAAAAACGGAGCACAGCGAGCACCTGGGCCAGAGCGGGAAAGCTGCGACTGCGGGCCTGGCTGCCAAGCAGGAGCGCCGCCATCGCCGCCGCGTGAAAATCTCCGCGCCGGTGCGCATTCGCCACACAAGCATGTTTCAGGTCAACGAATTCGACCTTACGATGACGGTTGACGTTTCCCGCGAAGGCGTACTGTTTGAGTCATCGCATCAGAACTACGCCGCAGGCGAAGAAGTGGCCATTGTGTTCCCGTACGCTCCGGCATCTTGGGAGCCTGTCAAAGAGCAGCGCGGCCAGGTGGTGCGCGTCGCGCGAGCGAGCGAGAAACGATTCAGCATCGCCGTCGCATTCTTGGAAGGCTCGCCGGCTTACGAGCTGGTCGACGCTCAGGGTCGTTCGCTCGCGCAGCCCCCGGAAGTAGAGAAACCGGCAAGCACGCGCAACCAGCGCCCGTTGATTTTGGTGGTGGATGAAGACCCGCGGGTGCGCTTGCTTCTGCGCACGCAGCTCGAAGCGGATGGTTACACGGTTGAAGCGGTAGCAGACCCAACCATGGCCGTAACCCTCTTGCGGCATCGCTCGCCTGTCACATTGATTTGCGAAGCTGAAGCGTTTCCCGGCTCCGTACCTAACGGCGAAATGTCTGGCTATGATCTGTGCGTCATCATGCGCCGGAATCCGAAATATTCGCGGATGCCCGTGATCTTGACCACGCGCACAGGAATGCCTTCGGACTTCGCCACCGCGCACGCGCTCGGCGCAACGGTGTGCGTCGCGAAGCCCTATGACCTTGACCGCGTCGCGAATCTGGTGCGCATGCTTGCTCCGGTGGACGCGACTTAGCACTGAGCAAAGTTCAAAACCGTTGAAACTGTTTTGAAAGGATGACACCCGTGGCACTCTCGATCCTGCTGGAAGAGAAAAAGCGGAAACGGCGTCACCCGCGAACCAAGATGCGCAAAGTCTTTTTGGTGGCCTGGCAGGGCGGCGGACGCCGCGGGGCCAGCCGCGCGCGTAATGTTTGTCTCGGCGGAATTTACATAGACACCAGGAATCCCGCGGACGAGGGCGAAATCCTGGACTTGTTTTTTGATACGCCGCAGGGTGAAGCGCAAACGCGCGCCATCGTTCGCAGCATGCATATGGGTCGCGGCATGGGAGTGGAGTTCATCGGCCTGAGTTTTCTGGAGCGACGCCGGCTGCATGCGATGTTGAAGGATCTCCTCACCAACGAAGAACCGGCCGAGCAGCCCGTGGTCGCTTAGCCGACTCGTCGGTTCGGCGTACGTAACTTCTTTCTGGCCTCTGCCTGCATCGTTATCAAAATCTCCGAGGACATCTCTGCGAACATTGCCGGACGTG
>DATNDO010000067.1:0-5019 GCA_035606955.1 Candidatus Angelobacter sp. | reverse complement strand
CCACTGGTGAACTATCTGCCCGCATCAAAAAACGTGCCAACGCCTGAGGCGGTCCTTGGTGATGTCGCCGGAGCTCCTGGCATTTTGCCGTACTCGACGCAGGTGTATCAGTACATGCGGATGCTGGAGAAGGCGAGTCCGCGTGTGAAGGTTTTTTCCATCGGGCGCACGGAGGAAGGGCGCGAGATGATCGCCGTCGCCGTGTCTTCGGAAGCGAACCTGGCGCATCTGGATGAGAATCGCGCGAAACTGGCGAAATTGGCAGACCCGCGCACCATTCATTTGAATGACGCTGATGCCGACAAAATTGTCGATGACGCCGTGCCGGTCTATTACATTTCGGGAACCATCCATTCAACCGAAACGGGAGCGCCGACGGCGTTGATGGAACTGGCTTACCGGCTGGCGGTCGACGACAGCCAATACATCCAGGATATTCGCAACCACGTGATCACGCTGATTACGCCGATTGTCGAAGTCGATGGACGCGATCGGATGGTTGACCTTTACAGGTGGCACCTGGCCCATCCGCAGGAAAATTACCCGCCGCTGCTGTATTGGGGGCATTACGTGGCGCACGACAACAACCGCGACGCGATGGCCATGACGCTGAAGTTGAGCCAGAACGTGCTGAATGCCTTTGTTTCGTGGGACGCGCAGGTGCTGCACGACCTGCATGAGTCGGTGCCGTATCTCTACGACAACACGGCAGGCGACGGGCCTTTCAATGCTTGGGTGGACCCGATCCTGACAAATGAATGGGAAATTCTCGGTTGGCGCAACGTGCAGGACATGACGAAATTTGGGATGCCGGGCGTGTTTACGCACGGCGAGTTTGACACGTGGTCGCCGGGATATTTGATGTTTTTCGCCGCGATGCACAATGGCATCAGCCGGCTATACGAAACGTTTGGAAACGGCGGCGCCGATACCGAGGAGCGTACGTTGCAGCCGGATGAATATTCGCGCACGTGGTGGCGGCAGAATCCGCCGCTGCAGAAGGTGTTGTGGTCGCAACGCGACAACAATAATTATGAAGAAACCGGTTTGCTCACGTCCCTTCATTTCTTCTCCAACAACCGCGTGATGTTTCTGAAGAATTTCTATCTGAAGGCGAAACGGTCGGTCACCAAGCCGGAAGCTGAGGGCCCGGCAGCTTATGTTCTGCCTGCGAATGATCCTCGGCTGGGCGCGCAGGCGGAACTGCTCAATGTATTGCAATTGCAGCATTGCGAAATTTCACGAGCGACCTCGGCGTTTTCGGTTACCGTGCCTGTCCAGAAAAGCAGTGATCACAGGAAAAGTTCTGGGGAGGCAACCGGGGAAAAGGGCGAAAAAAAAGCCGAGGCGACAGCGGGGACAAAAACGGTGGATTTTCCAGCGGGTAGCTACATCATTCGCATGGACCAGCCGTATTCGCGAATTGCGGACGCGCTGCTCGATTATCAATATTGGAGTCCGGATGACCCGCAGAAGACTCCTTACGATGATACGGGCTGGACGTTCGGCCAATTGTTTAACGTGAAGGTCGTTCGCGTGACGGATGCAAAGGTTCTGGATGTACCCATGGAGCGCGTCACGACAGTCGCGGCCCCAAGCGGTGTTTCGGGAGTTGGGACGGTCTTCGCGATCAACAACAATGCGGACACGGCTCTTGCGACGTTGCGTTACAAGTTGAAAGACGCGCAGATCGAAACGGCCGAAGAGCCGTTTGATGCGGACGGGCACAAGTTCAGCCGCGGATCGTTTCTTGTACATGGCGTGAGCGGCGATGATTTTCAGCACGCTGTTTCGAACTTGGGGCTCCGAGCCTATGCCTTGGGTGCAATGCCCTCTGTGAAAACGCATCCAGTCCGGGCTGCGCGCGTGGCGATTCTGCATACGTGGTTGAGTACGCAGACCGAGGGCTGGTGGCGCGAAGCGCTCGACTTCATGCATGTGCCCTACGATTACATCAGCACGCAGACTGTTGCGAAGGAGTCGGATCTCAATTCAAAATACGACGTGATTCTTTTTCCGCCAGTGGGAAGATTCGTAAGTCCGGACCTGATCATCAACGGATTGTCGACGGATTGGGGCAATCCCTTGCCGTGGAAGAACACGCCGGAAACGCCGAACATCGGAAAACTTGATTCGACCGATGACACTCGGCCGGAGTTGGGCTGGGATGGCGTGGCGCACCTGCAGAACTTCGTAAGGCATGGCGGCGTGCTTGTGACGGTGATGGACACGGCGAACCTTGCTGTGGCCCTTGGGTTGACGCATGGTGTTACGGTGGCGCGCACGTCCCGTGAAAGAATTATTGGCAGCGTCGTTCGAGCGGATATGGTCGATTCGACGAGCCCGATCGCGTACGGATATGGCGACCAGTTGTCGGTCTATTGTTTCAATGGGCCAGCATTTGACGTGAGCAATGTTGCGGGTCGTGGCGGATTCCGCAGACTCGGCCCAGAAACGAACGGCAGACCCACAGGACGCGGAACGCTGAATGATCCCGATTTCGTCGTGGGACGCACAAACGAGGCGGCGACTGAAGAACCGAAAGTTGAGCCGTGGCAGGCTGAGCCGGTGACGAACGAAGAACTCCGCAACGGGATCGGCGTGATTCCCCCATCAGAACGTCCGCGCGTGATTTTTCGGTATGCCGATAGCCACGATCTGCTGGTGTCAGGACTGGTCGAAGGCGGAGACGAAATTGCACAGCACGCGGCGATAGTCGATGTGCCGATGGAATCAGGACACGTGGTTTTGTTCTCGAACAATCCCATCTACCGCGGCGAAACGCGAGGCAGCTATTCGCTGGTCCTGAACACGATCCTTAATTTCGACAGCTTGAACGCAGGAAGGAAGCTAGATAAACAGTAGGAGTCGCGCCCAAGGCAGCGTTCTTGTCCGTGATATGATTTCCGCTACCTCGGGGATAGCGCGAGACAAGTACAACCGTATCAATGCGATGCGGGCATATCGCTCAGATGGTTGTAGTTCATCGCGGCATTGAGCACAAGCATAAAACTTCCCTGTGTGATTTGGCGCCACATCGGATTGATGGCGAAGAGTACGACGTGGCCGCGCCCGACGGGTACATCGACAACCGCAGGAGTATCCGCGAGCGCCCCGCCTCCATCCAACATTCCGCTGATCCAAAGATTTTTCTCATCCGCAAATCGCAGAATGACGCGCGGATAAAGGGATTTGGGAGGAATGAACGCCCGCAGAAACTCGAGCGATTCGGGATTGACGTACAGTTCCTGTTCGGCGCGAGTGCGATGAGGAGCCGGCGCAGGCGGATTCCAAGGGCGACCCTGCGGAATGTCTGGATCGGTCAACGAACCGCGGCCGCTAGGGCGTTCGCGCGACTCGCCACCATTACCACCTCCGAAGCCACCGCCTCCGCCGGTGAGCGAAACATGAAAGACGGGCGCCTGATTGAAATAGACGGGCACATCAGCGTCATAGCCATAAGCGATGGGACTGCGGGTGTCTTCAACGGTGGTATTGAAAATTGCGCCGCGAGCGTGCAACTGCGGCGTGGGTACAACCGAAACCGTATCAGTGATGCCTGTTTCGGTGGTGAGAATTGAACTGGACGCGACGGGAATAAGCAGGCCGCCGTCCTCGACAAATTTCTTGAGATTTGCAAGACCCTCGAGGCCGAGGCCGCCGCGAATATCGCTGGTCTGATCCGGGCCGTCTCCGAAGCTGGGCGTAAGGGCGGATTTTTGCCATGGGATTGGTCCCTCCGCATCGCTGCCATCGGGAAGCATGCGTTTTGGCACGCCGTTGATCAGGCGCGCGAGGTTGGGCATGGACGGAGGAATCAGGATGACGTCGTATTTTTCCTTTAGATTAGGAGTTTCGCGAAGTGTCGCGTCGGAGATGTAGGAATAAGGCACCTTGCATTCCTCGAGCGCAAGACGATACCAGCCCTCGGGCTGCGTGTTCATCCAATTGTGAACGACGGCGATGCGCGGAGTTTCGAGCGCGTGGCGTCCGACGGAAACACTTGCTGACGTCGCGTGAACCTCAAGGCCGAGGTCCTGTGCAGCCGAGGAAAGCCTGTCGCGAAGGTCTGCTGCATTGCCGTCAGCTGGGATAATAAATGACCCAGCGCGAAAATCCTGGCCGCCAACTTTGAATGCCTCCTCTGCTGCGAACATTTTAACGTCGTGAAGGCGGAAGCGAAGAGTGGCGAGGGCCGGCTCGGCGTTCGCATTGATGAGAAAGAAACTGCCACCGCCATCGAGTTTACCGGGAGCGCGAACCGGCTCGTCGATCAGAGTCATGGGTTCCTTGAGAATCGCCGTGTCGGTGACACGCAAGGTAGCTACGTCAGTCAGAGGGCCGAGGGTCCAGCCTGTGTCGTCATACGGCGTCGGATCGTGGATAGAGTAATACTGCGTGTCGAGGAGCATGTCTGCTTCGCGGCTGTAGGGCTGGTCCATGCGAATCACGTAGCTGCCCGCAGGAATGCGTGTGGCTACCGAAGGTTTTTCCTGCGCTAATTTCGCGCGGCCTTCCTTCGCGTTCTCTTTGGCGTTCTCCGATGATGGCATCGAGCGAGCCGGTGCCACGGTGAAATCCTGATTGAGGCGCGCGATTTCGAGGCCTTGATCTTGCAGTAGGCGCGCAAGATGGGCGGAGAGTGCCGGCCGCCTGCCATCATTCAGGATTACCCAAGCGGCAGGTCCTTCCGTTGTGGCTTTCGCGATTGAGCGGCGGCTCATGTCGTAGAAGCGCTCAAGAAATTGCTCGGGACGCTGAGCCATGTAATCGAGACCGACCAGAAGCGCGCTCTCTTGTAGGTTGACATTGTCCCGAATCGACCAGTTAATCTTGGGAAGCGGCGGATTGGGACGAAACCAAGTGCGGCTCGTATCTTCAGGCGAAACGGTGCGCTCCGCTGTATCAGCGCCGCGGCCGCCAAAGGTCTCGTAGAAGCGCCCAATGCCGTTATGGCCCTGTTCGGCGAACATCATGTAGTTGGGGGCCCATCCATCGTAGAAGCCGTGCGTCCAAACA
>DATNDO010000044.1:0-13114 GCA_035606955.1 Candidatus Angelobacter sp. | reverse complement strand
TGTATCGCATACAGTCATCAAGGCGGACGTTCGCGGCTCAACGGAAATAACCAAAGACCTGCTGGCGCGCGGTCTTAACCCCGCGTCGCATTTCAGCTTGACGCTTCACGAACCTGTCAAACGCCTCCTTGAACGCCACGGTGCGGCGAAGGTTTTTCTTGAAGGCGACGCCATCATTCTGGCCATCTACGAAACGGAATCGAATCGCGCCGGCCAACGCGCCGTGGCGAAAGCATGCGTGCTCGCGCGCGAAATTATTGAAGTGACGCAGGCGTATAACGCGAAAGCGGAAGCCGGAAATTTGCCGCGTCTCGAGCTCGGCATCGGCGTAGCGTTTCAAAATTCGGCGCCGTCCGTCTGGTCCGATGGCGACTCGAAAATTATGATCTCGAAGGCCCTGAATCTTTCCGACCGTCTGTCGAGCTGCTCCAAGATGGCTCGCCGTTTGTTCGCCAAAAATCCTTCGCCATTTCGCGTGTTCCTGTTGCAGACCTTGATCGTCGAAGGTGCGGGCGAGGAAGAGGGCGACGAACTGTTGATGCGCTACAACATGAATGGCATCGAGCTCAACGAGGAGGGTTTCCAGAAACTCACCGGCGAGATTTCACTCTTCCCGTTGGAGGGAAGCTTCCCAATGCCGTGGGGAAAGGATCGCGCGCAACTTTTCTACGGCGAATTACCCTTCGGCGATTCGCTTGAACCGATTGTGATTCGCCGCGGAATGACGCGCGAACTCCAAGCCGGCGGCAAAATCGGCGGCCCCACGAATCGTCCTTACTTTGAAGTCTGCGTTCATCCCAAGTTGCTCGAACTCGCCCGTAAGAAAGTCGGCGCGACAAAGCGCTGAGCCGCAACACCTTTCTTCTTTTTGTGCTCCTGCTCTTTTCTTGCATGGCAACTTTCGCCATTTTTGTTGAGGCGCGCGCGGATTCGACTGCTTTGCCGCCCCGTCCTCTCCCGTTATACTTCCAGCGGAGGCGAAAATGGTCCGGTGACTGTCCCGGCCTTCAAAGCCGGCGATTCGGCTCCTAGCGAGTCGAATGGTGGGTTCGACTCCCACACGCTTCCGCCAACGCTCTTCGGTTTCGACACAAAGACTCAGGAACCTTCATTCGCATGGTCGGACAGGGAAGCGTGTATCCTTCAGAATCGACATTCAACAGCTTGGAGGCCGGTATGAAAATCGAAATCGTTCACTGCCCAACGTGAGAGAACAACAAGGCAAACGTCACGAGTCTCGTGGCCCTCATCAAGAAGCGATTAGGAATTGACCCCGTCCTTACGCCTGGTAAAACCGGTCAGTTCGAAGTGCTCGCGGATGGCGAAACGATTGCCCAGCGGGGCGGGAACTGGCTCACGCGGAAGTTTGGCGCGGGCTATCCCGATCTGGACGCAGTTGTCTCGCAGATTGAAAAGCACCGTACGAGTGGCGCGGCTTGATGCGTCGTGCGAATGCTTGACCGAAACTCATTTTGCAGCGTGGTGAGTGTTCCAATGCCGCGTCAGTGCCCGCCGATGGAATCTCGGACAACTCCATACTCACCGCCCCAGTGGTCCGTCATCTGGCTGCGGATTTCCCACAACTCAGGAAAGAACCGCACGCGCATGCCTTCATTCAGCAGATCGACCGAGCGCCCCTTTAACGATTTTGCTCCCAGGCCAATCGTGCGCATGATCAACTGCATGTGCACTGCCCGGAATCGTTGAAATAGCTCGTCGAATTCCGCGAATGCCTCGGCGACTACGTAGGCGTCCGAGTGACTGTATTCGGAATTGTAGATCTTCTCGATTGTCAGCCCATGTCTGTCGACGTAGCACGTCTTGAACGATTGCCACAGCGGCGTGTGCATGCGGAGCAGCGTCCGGAATCCCGGCGATTCCTGCCCGCTGCCGTTTCCCAATCGCAAGCGAATCTCCTGGTACTCCTTGGGCGACATCGTCTCCAGAAGGGCGAGTTGTTCAATCATTAGCCGCAAGGCGATGTGCACGCGGCGGAAAAGGGTGATGACGCGGTTGGTCTCTTCTTTCTGGAGGTAGTCATCGATGTCGAGCAGCGTATATCCAATCAGTTTCATCCACATCTCTTCGACTTGGTGGACGATTTGGAATTGCAACTCGTCTGCGTTGCAAAAATCCTTGAAATCTTTTTGGCAGGAAAGCAGCGTCTTCGTATTCAGGTAAAGCTCGTAGTCGAGCGTCCCTTCGCCATTCATGATTGAGTAAAAGAAATCTCGGTCCATCGATGTGACCTCCTCGAATGCGAAGGCAGTTAGGTGCCCGGCCCGAAGGCCATCTTATCCCACGCAAAGAAACGCAGCTACAGTGTGCGCCCAATTCAGCCCGTACGTCGAAGCCAGAGGAGAGTGCGTTGCGAACTCGCAAAGTTTCATGCGGCAGGCAAAAAACCACAGGGTCTAGTCACTGGGTGTCTCGTTTCCCGAGTACGACGCGGACTTGGTGCTCTGAACCATCATCGACAAGAGGAACGTTGGATGAGAGAGACAAGGATTTGCCATCTAGTTCAACGAGAGCGACGCCACGCGAAACATGCTGTGGATTTTCCACCGCGATCCTGTACACCGCTGAGTGATACCGAAAACGTATCGTGTAACTCAGCCATTCTTGCGGAACGCACGGATCGATTGACAATGTCTTGCCACGCAACCGGAATCCAAGGATCCATTCCAAGCCGGCGCGATGTAGCCAGCCTGCGGATCCTGTGTACCAAGTCCATCCTCCTCGGCCCACGTGCGGCGGCTGGGAGTAAACGTCACCCACAGCGACGTAGGGTTCGACTTTGTAACGCTGCACGCCTGCGCGTGTGTTGCTTCGGTTGATCGGGTTGAGCATCCGGAACAGCTCCGCGGCCTTGTCGCCGTCGCCAAGTACGGCGAACGCAATCACCGTCCACACGGCGGCATGCGTATATTGCCCTCCATTTTCGCGGATGCCGGGTGGATAGCCTTTTATGTAGCCGGGATCGTGCCCAGTATTATGGAAGGGCGGAGTTAAGAGCAGAACGAGTCCCTCCGCACGGTGTACCAGCCAGTGATCAACAGCGGCCATTGCGCGTGAACCACGGCTTGGTTCCGCTGCGCCAGTGATTACTCCCCAGGATTGTGCAATCGAATCGATGCGGCACTCCACGTTCCCCGCCGAACCTAGCGGTGTGCCATCGTCGAAATAGGCGCGACGATACCATTCGCCATCCCAGCCATCGTGCTCGAGAGCCGCTTTCAAAAGGCTCACATGGACGCGCCAGGCTTCCGCACGCTTGTCCTCCCCGCGCGTATCGGCAATTTTCGCGAACTCCCAAAGGACCGTGTGCAGGAACCACGCGAGCCAAACGCTCTCTCCCTTGCCCATCTCGCCCACGCGGTTCATTCCGTCATTCCAGTCGCCTGTACCCATCAGTGGCAGACCATGGCTGCCAACGGAAAGGCTTCTGTCCAGCGCTCGGGCGCAATGCTCGAATAGCGTTCCGCGAGTCTGCGAAACACGAGGTTGGAAATAAGCCTCCGTCTGGCCTTCAGCGAGAGTTTCTCCTTCGAGGAAAGGCACGATTTCGTCGAGCACGCTTGTATCGCCGGACGCCTCGATGAATTGCACCACCGCATAAGGCAGCCACAGCAGATCGTCTGAGATGCGCGTGCGCACGCCCCGTCCCGACGGCGGATGCCACCAATGCTGCACGTCGCCTTCAATGAATTGCCGTCCAGCCGCGCGAAGCAGTTGCGCGCGAGCCACGTCGCGTTCTGCGACGCACAAGGCCAGGATGTCCTGAAGTTGATCTCGGAAACCGTATGCGCCGCTCAACTGATAGAAGGCTGCCCGAGCCCACACCCGGCACGCAAGCGTTTGATACAGGAGCCATCGGTTCAGCAGAACATTCATGGCCGGCTCGGGTGTGGTGACTTGCACAGCGCCGAGGACATCGTCCCAGCGGCGCTTGACCTCGAGCAGGACTGCGTTTAAATCAGCCGTGCGGTAACGCCCCAACAACTCGCGAGCCTGCTCTTTGCTTTCTGCCTGTCCGAGAAGCAATACAATCTCGGCTTGCGCGCCCGGTTGCAACTCAATCGACGTTTGGAATGCGGCACAAGGATCGAGGCCCGCTCCTGTCTTGCCGGAAAGTGGACCACCCTTTTCTAGCGCCAGAGGGCGTTCAAGCGTTCCATTGCGCCCGATAAATTCACCGCGATCTCCCGTAAGGGAATTTTGCGCGCCCGCCAGGTCGGCAAAAGCGACGCGTCCTCCAAATTCTCCGCCCCACACGCTTTGTGCGAAAATCGCTCCTGTCTGTGAATCGATCTCCGTGAAGATGCACGGAGCCGAAGCGCTGCGTGAACTTCCCAACACCCATTCCGCATAGGCAGTCACGGATAGACGGCGGACGCGGCCTGAGTTGTTTTTCAGAACGAGTCGGGAAATCTTCACCGGGTCTTCTGGCGGAACAAACTGCAATAATTCCAGCAGAATCCCGCGCGAGCCGTGTTGGAACCGGCTATATCCCTGCCCGTGACATGCCACGTACATCGCCGTTTCGTCGCGAATCGGCAAAGCTGTCGGCGTCCAGACCTCGCCCGTGCTCTCGTCGCGTATATATATTGCTTCGCCGGGAGGATCGGTCACCGGATCGTTCGACCACGGAGTGAGCTGATTTTCGTGGCTATTGAGAGACCATGTATGCCCTGACCCCGACTCCGAAGCCAAAAAGCCAAACGATGGATTCGCGATAACGTTGATCCACGGCGCGGGAGTCCGCAGCCCTTCACTCAGCACAGTTACATATTCACGGCCTTGTTCCGCAAAGCCGCCAAGGCCATTGAAAAATTCGAGTACCGGCAAAGGGAGTGGCAAGTCCTGGCGCTTAGCGGGCCGCCGGGGCCGCGCGATGGTCAGGTTTAGTATCTCCGACCGCTGCGATCGAAGAACTTGTTCAGATAAGCTGCCCCGCCGGCTGAGCAGCACAGCGCGCGCGATGGTTTGCAGCAGCGTTCGCTCCCGCGGAATAATAAGGTCTGCCCGCAACAGGAAAATACTGCCACGCGCTTTGTCCGTATCCGGCCAAAGCCGCAATCGGCTTCCCCGCACCAGCTCATCAAGCGACTCTTGCAGATCCTGACCATACGACGGAGGTTTTTCATTGATGATGACGATGTCCGCGAACAACTGTTTCATGCGCCAGTACTCATGCGCGCGCAACAGTTGGCGCACGATTCCCACATCTTCCGGATCGTCAATGCGCACCAACACGATGGGCAAGTCGCCGGAGATTCCATGCGCCCACAGTGCCGAGCGCTCCAGGCCACTCTGGCTCAACACATCCGAGGAAGGCCGCAACGCGGGATCGGAGTACAACACAAAATTTGCCAGCCGCTGGAACAAATGCGCTTCTTCCAGATCGATGCCCAGATGATGAAGCTGCACTTGCGCCTGAGTCCACGCCAGCGACAGCGTTCGCTCGAACGCTTTTGTTGCGCGATACTTGTCCGCCAGATCCACAACCAGCTCTCGAGAAGAAGCAACCATAGTGGAAAAAATAATGCTCACGGCGCTGCCCGGAGGAATACGCACCCTGCGGCGAAGGCTCATCACAGGGTCAAGCACTGAACCAACCGTGTTCGAGAGCGGCCGGCCGTCGATGACCGATATGGGTTTGCGAATGTCATGCCCTCGCCCGATAAACCGCGCTCGATCCGTCTCGTATTGAAGTTCGCCGACGGTCTCGCCTTCCACCACAGACACGTGCGCGGCCCACATAGTCGTCTCTTTATCGGATTGCAGCCGTCGCGTCGCAATTAGGCCATTGACTTCCGGTACGAATTCCGTCTGTACAAATAAATTGGAAAATGCTGGGTGCGCCATATCGGCGCCCTGCGCCGCCAGGCAAGTCTCCGCGTAGGATGTGACCTCAATTTCACGCGCGCGTGTCCCCAGATTTGTTATGGAAACGCGACGCACCTCCGCATCGTCTTCGGGCGAGACGATGACTTCGAGCGCCGTGGTCAGAGCGCCGTCGCGACGGACAAATTCCGCACGATCTTCAAAGAAAGAAGCCTCGTACGAATCTGCCTCGACGCCGCTCGGCTGAAAACCTGCTGACCACACTTGACCCGTGTTCACATCACGCAGAAATACGTAACTCCCCCAGCAATCGCATGTCGCATCCTCCCGCCAGCGCGTTATAGCAAGGTCCTTCCAGCGGCTGTATCCCGACCCTGCAACCGTGAGCATCACCACGTATCTCCCGTTGGAAAGGAGGTGAGTGCGAGGGGTGGAGGTTTGTGCAGTGCTGAATCGCCGGACGACGGGCGGAATCAGTTCGCGGACTTGCGCGCTTGCGGATACGTCCTGCGCTCGCGGCCGCGTTACCATCACGTCACGCGGCGTCCTCTCCTGTAACAATAACTCCGTAGCCTGCACCGTCGGTTCGGCATGGAAACGGTTGCGCACCGCGCCATCGTTCAGCACGTTGGCGAGCGCGATTAACGTCATTCCTTGATGGTGCGCGAAATACGTTTGCACCAGCGCAAAATCCTTTCCTTCGGGCAGGCGCGTGGACGTGTAATCCAGCGCTTCGTAGAAACCGTACGTTCCCGCCGCGCCCGCTTGTTCCAGGCGCGCAAAGTTTTCCAGAGCAGCGACAGGGCTGATCATCGCGGCGAGCGCCGTTGCGTATGGCGCAATGACTAGATCGTCGCTGAGGCCGCGCTTGAGCCCTAAGCCAGGCACCCCGAAACTCGAGTATTGATACGTGAAGTCCACGTCGCGCGCGTTGTAAGCCGATTCCGATACGCCCCACGGCACGCCGCGCTCGACGCCGTATTCCGCTTGACGCCGCACAACAAGCTCCAGCGTTTGGCTCAGCAAACTACCCTCTGGAGAGCGCATCACAAGCGCCGGCATCAAGTATTCGAACATCGATCCTGACCAGGACGTCAACGCGGAGCCGCCGTTCACCGGCGTGAGCGCTCGCCCCAAACGAAACCAATGTGACGCTGGCGCTTCGCCTTTCGCAATCGCGATAAAACTTGCCAGCCGCGCCTCCGACGCCAATAAGTCGTAGTAATTGGAATCGGGAGCGCCATCGTCCACTCGATACCCGATCGAAAATAGTTTGCGCCTGTCATCAAACAAAAAGCCGAACTCCATGGCGCCGACCATGTCCTCCGCTGTTTGGATGATGGTCGATAACCGGCGAATCAGCGCCACCGCGTCCGCGGACGATTGCTTTACGATTTCAATCAGCGCTTCCACCAGAACACCAGTGTCGTGCTTGCCTGCATCACTGCCGTCCTGAACATCAACCATCACGCGATTGCGCAGGACAGTGAGTCCGCGGAGCGCCGCTTCAAATCGGTCCGGCGCGTCTGCGAGCGTCGGAACCGAATACAGCAGCTCAATCGCACTCGATTCGGACGCGTGCTCACGCAAACAGTTCGCAAAACCAGCGATGTCTTTCGAATCCAGTTGACTCAGCGGAATCAAGATTCTTGCATCGTCGGCGTGACTCTCAATGCAAGCCTTCAATGCATTTGCCCAGATCGGCAGATCCGAGTCGGCGGCTTCTTCGCGCTCTTGAGTCAAAGTTTGCGCAATGTCCGCAACGTTTTGCGTCAGTGTCTTCCACTGGACGAAGCGACCGGCCCAATCCAACGCTCCACTTGGTTGCTGTTCAAGCGAGGTCGCAAGCGCATCCACTGCATTGCTCAGCTGTTTGCGGGTGACGACGTGTGTGCGCGGAGTGTGCGGAATTCCCGCGAGAGCGTCGCGCAACAACTGGCTGGTGTCTCGCATCCCAGCCAGCACTCCGGCCTCAAAAGGAGATTTCTCCATCATCTCGCGACAACCGTTTGCCAGCACCAATAAATGGCCCGCAAGATTTCCGCTATCCACCGTCGAAACATACTTTGGACTGAGCGGATGCAAGTCCGACGTGTCGTACCAGTTGTAGAAATGGCCGCGAAACAAATCCATTTCGCGCATGGTCGTTAGAGTGGCCTCGAGCCGTTCGACCATTTCCACGAGGCCCAGCCAGCCCAGGTCATGGGCGCAAACGATCGACAGAAGATACAAACCCATGTTCGTTGGTGACGTGCGTTGCGCCACAACAGCCTTCGGAATCTCCTGAAAATTGTCGGGCGGCAGCGCGTGGCTCTCCGAAGTCACGAACTTCTCAAAGAAACGCCATGTCCGCCTCGAAATCAGCCGCAGACCCTCCCTGCCTTCCGGAGTCAATGCCTGTGCTTCTCTCTCCGGCGGCAAACTGATCCACCACGCTACCGCGGGTGCCGCCGCCCAAAGCGCCAAGAACGAAACGGCAAACATCCAATTTCTGTGTGGCGCAAAAACCATCCCGGTGATCGCGCCGGCGAGAATCGCAAATCCACCCGCCATGCGCTTATATGTGCCGAAGAAAGTCAAATCCACTTGGGCCTTGGCTTGTGCCGCGGTAACCCATTCAAGCAAACGTCTCTGCGTAATTACGAGGCGAACCAGAGTCCGCATAATCGCCACGGACATTAGCCAGGTCTGGTATGCCAGGAAGGTTAACGTCAATCCGATCTGAGACAGCCCGAGCACCAAGTCGCTAAACAGGCCCTGAAAATGGCTTCGCCACGAGATGCCCTTGCGTCGTGGAATGAAATCGAAAAGCGATGGCAATAACACTGGTATCGCCAGCCCCACGACAATGAACAGCATCCACATCCACGGGTTGGGTGGTCTCAATTCCCAGCCGGCAATCAGAGTCAGCAGTGTCGCTGGAGCCGACAACGTGCGGCGCAGATTGTCGAACATCTTCCATCGGCCGATTGCTGGAATCTTGATCGAATCGCCGCTCCCAGGCGCCACGCGATGTACGCCCAACAGCCATGGCAAGAGTTGCCAATCGCCCCGCGCCCAGCGGTCTTGACGTGCCGCGATCGCTGCATAGCGTGATGGGAATTCTTCGAATAACTCAATATCCGTAGCCAGACCAACTCGCGCAAAAATCCCCTCAAAAAGGTCGTGGCTTAACAGCGAGTTTTCCGGCACTTTACCGGCTAAAGCGGTTTCAAAAGCGTCGACCTCGTAAATCCCCTTGCCCGTGTAGGAACCTTCCCGGAATAAGTCTTGATACACATCCGAAACAGCCGCCGAGTAAGGATCAATGCCGCCCGGACCTGAGTATATTTTTTGAGCGAGTGAACCCTCGCGGCCAATGGGAAGCGCGGGCGTGATGCGCGGTTGCACGATGGCATAACCTTCCACCACGCGCCCGTCACGAGCGCTGAAGCGGGGTCTGTTGAGTGGATGTGCCATCGTTCCTATCAGGCGGGCAGCCGTCCCGCGAGGCAGACGAGTATCCGCATCGAGCGTGATTACGTAGCGCACGCTTCTCAGATCCTGCGCAGGGTGGCCGGCGTTTGTGATAAACGTTGTGTCTGTAGCGCCGCGCAAAAACCTGTTCAGTTCGTGCAATTTCCCACGCTTGCGCTCCCAACCCATCCATTTGCCTTCACGTTCGTTCCACAGGCGCTTGCGATGGAAAAGGAAAAAGCGTTCGCCGCCTCCCGGTGCAGGCCCATGGCGCTGATTCAACTTCAATATGCCTTCGACCGCTGCGGCCAGTGAATCATCGTCGCCGGGAAGCGTTTCGGAGGCCGCATCGGCCCAATCGGAGAGCAGCGCGAAACGCAAATCTCCGTCCGGATTCGCCAGATAATGCACTTCGAGGCGCTCAACCTGCTCGTTCACATCCGCCGGCGTAGTCAGCAGCGTTGGCACAACGATGATGGTTCGCAACTCCGCGGGAATCTCGCGCAATTCCAGCCGCGGCAGCCTTCGTGGCCCGAGCGAGTCCATGACGGCACGATTGATAAGCGCGATCGCCAGGTCTGACGCGGGCACTGCCGCGAAAACTGCTAGGAGCAAGAGGCCCTTTACACCCACACCAGTTTCATAGCTCAACGACAGGGGCAAGGCCAGCAGGACTCCGGTGAGCAAAGCAATTGTGCCCAGATAGCCCGGCACCGCACCGCGAATATATAAACGTAGCAGCCAGCGCCTCAGCGAAACCCGAAAGCCGAGCTCACGCTCAAACGCGGGGCGTCCCCGCGAAACTAGGTAATAACCGGGCTCGGTTTTTCGGTTGAGGTTGGGATCATCTCCGTTTGGCGAACCGTCGGAACCTTTAGAAGCGGCCTGCAGAACATTTTTGACCACACGCTTGGCCACTTCTATTTCCGAATGTTTCGATCCCCGCGAAAGATCTTCAATGGCGTGGCGATAGTTGTCGCGCGTCGCAAAATCCATATCCGCAAAATGTGTGTCCTTGCGAAGCACTTCGTCCACCAGGCTGACCGCCTCGAAGAATTCTGGCCAGTCGAATGCCGAAATCGAACGCATGCTGGTGACGATATTTCGCACGGAAACGTTCGAGGCGCCCTGCTCCTGATGTTCCACGTGTACCACGTCATCCGCGTTCGTGCCCGCGTCCGCCAGGCGCTTGTCCAGCCATTGCAAAACCGGCGCGACTTTTGGGTCCAGATCGCGCAAACGCTGCACCAACTGCACAGCGAAGGCCGTTTCCATCGGCTGATTTTCAAATTCAGCTAGCGCTGCCGCCAGAGCTTCCGGCCGCGCGCTTGCACCAAGCAACAGGTCCGCCAAACGGTCCGCTTCCTGGCGCGCCGTGCGGCTGCTCACAATTCGTTCTGCCAGCCGCCGAAGATTCTCGATCAACACCACGCGAAGCGTGATCGCCACAGCCCATAGTTCGCCAATTGTCAGCGGTTGCACACGCTGATACGCCGACACGAACCGGCGGAGCGTTTCCGGATCGAAGCGGCTATCGGTGTGCGCCACGAACGCCCACGCCACTCCATAAACACGCGGGTATCCCTCCAAATGTCCCGAAGCCAGTTTCGGAAGTGTGTGGTAATAACCGGCCGGCAAATCGTCTTGAATCTCTCGAAGTTGCTCATCCACAATATGAAAGTTGTCGACCAACCATTCAGCCGCTGGCGTAATGGAACGGCCTCGCTCAATCGCAAGCGAAGTGGCTCGATAGGAATCAAGCAGGATGCGTCCATTTTCCCTGACGCGAGGTATCAGCGGGTGGCCGCGCATTGTTTTACTCGCGACAATCTGCGCCGCCGCCAGACTTTCGGCGTGCTGCTCCAGCCGCTCCAGGCTGAAAAGCTCGGCGCGAATCGGTTCCGCAATGTCGTGAAGCGTCGCGATCAATGGATGGTTCGTTTTCATTCTAGAAATTAGATGGGTCTAAAGGAAGTCCGTGAAGTATATGGCAGCTTGCCATTCTACTTCTTCTACTTCGAAAATCTGTGCCCGCGCGATAGGATCGCTCCCACAAGGGAAATTATATCCTTATCGACGGCGCGGTGGTGTTCGATAAGCGACTACCCCGCTGAAAATTCCTTTCCCATCGATTGCTTTCTTCTATGTTGAAGGGCCGGCCTTGACGCGACGCAGCACATCTTGGGGCCCGGCATCTTGAAGTCGGGGGGAGCCGTGGTAGGGTTAATGCTGATATTGGAGTGCGTGTGAGCCAGAACACGTGAAAGCGGTGCCGAGCATGACAAAGCAAAGCGAGCCGTTGATATTTGAAACGGCAGTTGTGAATGTAATCTTTTCTTTGCGGTTTGCGCCCCTTGCGACCATCGTCATTGAGTTCTCGGCGATGCCAAACCAGAAATGACGAACGACCAGCGACCTACCTATTCGCGCAACAGATCTGATCACGCCATGCTGCACCACCTTCAGCGGGAGACGTTCGCTTATTTCTTGCATGAAGCGAATCCAGAGAACGGGCTGATTCGCGACAAAACGAAAAAAGATTGGCCGGCGAGTATCGCTGCCACGGGCTTGGCGCTCGCTGCCTACCCGATCGGCGTCAAACGCCGCTTGATGACGCGCGCTGCCGCCGTTAAGCGCACGCTCGCCACTCTTCGTTTTCTTTATAACAGCGCGCAAGGCCCCGAGCCCGACGCGACCGGGTACCGCGGATTTTATTATCACTTTCTCGACATTCGCACAGGGAAGCGTGCATGGAAATGTGAGCTGTCCACAGTTGATTCGGCATTTCTGCTCGCGGGTGCGCTCGCAGCAGCCGCATTTTTCGATTGTGCCACGCCACAGGAACAAGAAATCCGCAAACTTGCTGACTCCCTTTACCGTCGCGCCGATTGGCGATGGGCGCAGAATCGCGGATTAACCGTCACTCACGGTTGGAAACCAGAAACAGGATTCCTGAAATATCGGTGGAGAGGCTACGACGAGGCTTTGCTGCTCTATGTGCTTGGTCTCGGTTCGCCGACGCACCCGTTGCCGCCAAGGAGCTACTCGGCGTGGACTTCCACGTATCGCTGGAAGACGATCTACGGACATAAATTTCTCTACGCTGGACCACTGTTCATTCATCAACTTTCGCACTTGTGGCTGAATTTTCGCGGCATCCAAGACAAACCCATGCGCCAGAAGGGAATCGATTATTTCGAAAATAGCCGCCGTGCCGCGCTGGTGCAGCAAGAATACGCAATTCAAAATCCTCAGCAATTCGAGCACTACGCCGAGCACTGCTGGGGAATCACCGCAAGCGATGGGCCTGGACCCACCGCGTGCCGGGTCAAAGGCGTCGACCGCAAGTTTTTTGGATATCTTGCGCGCGGCGTGCCGTTTGGACCTGACGACGGCACCATCGCTCCGTGGGCCGTTGTTGCGTCGCTCCCATTTGCACCGGAGATCGTGCTGCCTACGATCCGGCACTTCAACACGCTACGTCTGCAAGAGAAAAACCCATACGGATTCAAGGCCACGTTTAATCCGACCTACCCGCACAAGGGCAAGAGGCCCTACGGCTGGGTGACGCCGTGGCACTACGGATTGAATCAAGGGCCAATCGTCATCATGATCGAGAATTACAGAACGGGCTTTCTGTGGCGTTTAATGCAGCGCTGCCCATACATAGTGACGGGATTGCTCCGCGGGGGTTTCCGCAATGGCTGGCTGAAGCGAAAATAGAAAATTGTCCAAGCTCCCTTTACTTCGGAGGCTGGCTCGGCGTCGCTCCGATCTTCGTCCCAATTACTTCGCCGGAGATAACCACTTC
>DATNDO010000036.1:0-19726 GCA_035606955.1 Candidatus Angelobacter sp. | reverse complement strand
TTCCCAGCGGCGGAACGGGCCTGCGCGCTGGAAATCCTGGAACTCGCGTCCTTCCACATATCCGCGATGCTCGAATTCCCAACACACGCGAAACGGCCCCACGCGTACTCGAAATGCGCCGTGCGCGCCGTCCCGAATTCCGGCGGCGGGCTCCAGAATTTCAATCGGCTCCCACGGAGGTGTCAGCCTCTCGAGAGCGCCGGGCTGCGCGTGCCACGCGAAAACCCTCTCCGCCGGCGCCTCGATGCGCGACCGTCGAACAAAAGTTTCACTCACGATGGCAGAGTCTCGATTGATCGGAAACTTCACGAAGAATAATTATCGCACAATGAAGTTTGCATCAAGAGGAACACCGAGCCGCGCCTGCCCGTTCATCTTGGAACAATCGTCGCAAGGGCGTCGGGTTGTTGCTCGCCGGCAAATTCCGCGCGTTCAACGCGATTTCGTCCGGCGCGTTTGGCGCGATACAGCGCCGCATCCACGACGCGCAGCAATTCGCTGACGTCGTTCTGGGCGGAGCCGTGCGTCACCAAGACACCGAAACTCGCCGTGATGGCAATTTCGCCTTCGGGAGTTCGCACCGGCGGGGCTTCTATTGCCTTGCGCATTCTCTCCGCTAACCGCAGGATACCTTCGTCGGTCGAAGCGGGAAATATCATCAGAAACTCTTCGCCGCCGTAACGTCCCACACAATCATAGGGACGCGAACATTTGGTCATGCGTCGCCCTATTTCCTTCAGCACCACGTCGCCCGCCATATGCCCGTATTTGTCGTTGATTGCCTTGAAATGATCAATGTCCGCCAGAACAATTCCCACTAATTTCTTTTCGCGATGGGCGCGCGCCAGTTCACGAACCAGAAATTCGAACGCCGCGCCGCGGCTCGCCACGCCGGTCAATACGTCATGCGTCGCCTGGAAATGAAGCGCGTCTCGCGCCGCGATTAGCTCGTCTTGAACTTTCAGGATGCGTTTGCCCACTTGCAAACGGGCGCGCAATTCTTCCGCGTCGAAAGGCTTGGAGAGATAGTCGTCGGCGCCGGCCTTCAGCCCGGCGAGCAAACCTTGCTTGTGGCCGCGCGCCGTCAGCAGAATCAAATACGTATACGGACGCTCGGTCCTGTCGCGAACTCGGCGGCAAATTTCAACACCCTCGATTCCGGGCATCATCCAATCCAGAATCGCCAGGCGCGGCGGATCCTCCGCTTCGAGCAGTGCCCACGCGTCGTCCCCCTTGGTGACGGCGACGACTGCATAACCCCACTTTCGCAGAAACGCCTCCAGCAACCGTCGGGAAACTGCCTCGTCTTCGGCAATAAGGATCTTCATGACCATTTTGCGCTAACTGATTACCGTCCTCTCCGCGCTTACTGCCCCGACCACCGGAGCGCGAAATGGCTGGAGCGCCGCCAGCAATTCTTTGAGTTCGCGTTCGACAGGAACAAATGCCTTTGCCGTTTGCGCCATATCGTTTTCCTTCGCAAATCTCTCCATCTCCTCAAGCGCTCGAAAAGCGCTCCCGCGTCCGAAATTTCCCACGGACCCCTTCAACATATGCGCGGTGCGCGCAATTTCCGCGGCCTCCTTCCGTGCGATGGATTCGCGCAGCCCCTGCAAAATCGCCGGCAACCCGCTTTCGAACAGCTGCACAATTTCAGCCAGCAACTCCCGGTCGCCTTGCACTCGTTCGAGCAGCGCGGCGTTGAAAGAATCGGAGACTGCAGGCGCCGCTACGTCCGGCTCAGGGTCACGCTCGGAAGGATGCATTCGCTCCATTGCAGCGAACAGATTTGCCGGCTGAATCGGCTTGGGAATGTAATCATCGGCGCCGGCCTCGATGCATTTTTCGCGATCGCCTTTCATGACGTGCGCTGTCAGGCTGATGATCGGCAGATGTCGCTTGGATATTTTTTCATTTGACCGAATTGCGCGGATGGCTTCGAGCCCGTCCATTTCCGGCATCTGCACATCCATCAAAACCATGTCAATCTCTTCGCGCTCCACGGCCGCGAGCGCCTCGATTCCATTCTTGGCGATGATCACCGTGTATCCTCGTTTTTCGAGCAGCAGCCGCGCCAGTTGGCGGTTCACCGCGTTGTCTTCCGCAAGTAATATGCGCATGCCGGTTCCCGTATTCGAGATTTGTGGTACGGATTGAATATCCTCTGCATCCGCCGCCATGTTCCCCGTGCTGCTCATCACGCCCAGAATCGCATCGAGCAATTCCGAAGGTTGCACCGGTTTCGTCAGAAAGCCCGCCAGACCGGCTTCGTGACTGCGCGCGATGTCGCCCGATTGCATCGTCGAACTGAGCATGAACATGTTCAAAGCGGAACCCTCGGGTGTGTTCTTGACGAGCTCGGCCAGGGCAAAGCCGTCCATTTCGGGCATGTCCGCATCGATCAGCGCGAGCCGGAAGGGAGCGCTCCCCTGGCTCTCACCCGCCAGCAACTTCAGCGCTTCGCTGCCTGACGCCGCTTGCTCCGGCGCCATGCCCCATTGGCTCAATAGCTCCGTCAGGATTAGCCGGTTCGTCTGATTGTCGTCTACCACCAGCGCGCGAAGCCCGCGCAGCGCGGCTGGCTCAGCCGCTGCCGGTGGAATGAAGCTCGCCTCGGGAACCTTGAGCCGCGCCGTGAAATGGAACACGCTGCCTTTCCGCGGCTCACTCTCCACCGAAATGCTGCCTTTCATCATCTTCACCAGAGCTTGCGAAATTGTCAGCCCCAGTCCCGTGCCGCCATATTTCCGCGTCGTCGAGCTGTCTGCTTGCGTGAACGCCCCAAAAATCAGCTTCCGCTTTTCGGCGGGGATTCCGATTCCCGTATCGCGCACGCTGAAATGTAATTCAACTTCCTCCGGCGTCTTGCTCTCCACCTTCACGGACACGACCACCTCGCCGCGTTCCGTGAACTTGATCGCGTTCATCACTAAATTCACAAGTATTTGCCGCAAACGTCCGCTGTCGCCCATCAGCCATGTCGGCACTCCCGCATCCACGTGCCACGCCAACTCCAGACCTTTTCTGTGCGCCAAATGTCCCAGCGCTTTCAGTGCTTCTCCGATGCTCTCGCGCGGGGCAAATGGCGATGAATCCAGACCGAGTTTCCCCGCCTCGATCTTTGAAAAATCCAGAATGTCGTTCAGCAGCGTCAACAGGGAATCCGCTGATGATTTCACCATTCCCAGATATTCCCGCTGCTCGTCGTTGAGTTTTGTCTCCAACGTGAGCTGCGTCATGCCTAGAATCCCGTTCATCGGCGTGCGTATTTCATGGCTCATGTTGGCGAGAAACTCGCTCTTGGCTCGGTTCGCTTCCTCGGCTTGTTCCTTCGCCGACCGCAGCGCACCTTCAGCGCGCTTCCGCTCCGTGATATCGAGAAATGTGACCACCGCGCCGACCACTTGTTCTTTTTGACGCACCGGATAGCTCCAATACTCCACCGGAATGGCAGTGCCATCGGCGCGCCAAAGAACGTCGTCGCTGTCATGCGTGCCTTTTTCCTTGCGAAAGCACTGAAAGATCAAGCAATCCTGCACCGAATGACTGGAACCATCCGTCCAGCTGTGGTGCGCTACTTGGTGCATGTTCTTACCAAGAAGTTCCGCCGGCTCGTGGTATCCGAGCATGCGCAGACAGGCGCGGTTGACGAATGTGCACTCTCCCAGCAGATTGATCCCGTAGATTGCTTCGGCCGTCGAGTCGAGAAGCAAGTGGATTCGCTCTTCGCTTGACCGCAATGCTTCCTCCGCCTGTTTGCGTTCAGTAATATCCTGATACAAAACCAGAAAGCCGGCCTGTTCACCCTTTACCTGCAAGGGTTCGCAATACAACTCGACATCCACCAGCGTTCCGTCGCTCCGACAGCGTTGCGTCGTTGCGTGAACGGTCTCTCCTGCCTGCATCCGGCGCGCAAATCCCGCTGATTCTTCGCTTCGTTCGACAGGCGTTACCAACGACGTCAAACTGACGCCAATCACTTCTGCTCGAACGCATTTAAACAAATGTTCGAATGCGGAATTGCAAAGTTTGATGCCGCCATTCGGATCCCCCGCGACAATGCCCAGTGGACTGGTTTCGATGAGCGTGTTTAGATAAGCTGTGCGCTCCGCCACTCGCTCTTCGAGTTCAGTGCGCGCTCGCTCCAGTTCTGTGTCGCGGTCTTGAATTCGCGCCAGCATGGCGTTGAACTGTTCATAAAGAAAGCCAATTTCATCTCCGGTTTTCGAAACCATGCGCACGGAGTAATCCTTGTCCACGGCTATCGCGAAGGCCGTGCGCGCAAGTTCCAGAATTGGCTCGGAAATGGAACTTTGCAGCCGCGATCCCACCAACACCGCCAGAAGCAGCGAAATAAGCAGCGCGAAGCCCGCCATCGCGGCAAGCCCTTCTTCTCGCTCCACGATCACGGTCAGATCAGATTCCAGATAAACGGCTCCGACGGGCTTTCCATCCAATTCAACAGTATGAAACGCGACAATCTTGCCGGCTGCAAACCGCGCACCGTCTGCTTGGATCGGCGGGGGAATAAATTTGATATTGCCCGGGACCCGGCTGTAAACGGCGAGGACTTTTCCGTCCTGCGTGTATATAGCCGCATGTGTCAACTGTTTATCGGCCAGTAACGATCGCAGGATGTCTCTTCCCGCTTGTTCGTCGCCGAAGGTCAAGGCCGCCGTGGAATTTGTCCCGGTAATTTCCGCAAGTGTCGCGACGGTCCGGAGCCGCGATTGCCGCACCACGCGAATATCATATATCGCGAAAATCGCGCACGCGGAGATTACCGCCAGTCCGCAGGAAATCAGGATGATGCGCGTCAGTTTGCTGCGAATCGATTGATGCTTGGGAGCCGCCGGCATCCTATCCGCTGCGCTTTCTGTCGCCATCGTGAATTACCTTCGCCAGTGCAAGCAAAGCCGCTCGAATTTTTAAGCCCGCTCGGCCAGCCGCATCCACATTGATCAAAAAGCTGACGCGGTCGCTCTCCGGAACGAACTGGATGATGCCGCCGCTCGCGGCAAAATCGCTTGTCTCGCCGACTGTGAGCACCGCTGAGCCGTTCAATCGATTCAGAATTCTCGATTGGAGTTTCGTTTCTGATGAACTCACAAACAACACATCGCACTCGCCAAAATCCTCAAACCGCTTACCGCGCACCAAGGTCGGCTTGCGGTCACCAACCGGATGTCCCAGGACGGAATTGTCCAATGAACTTCCGAATGGATCCTGACCCAAGATGCAAAAGTTGATGGTTGTGGTCGGCACTTTATTTCCGTCGTTTGCAGACTGTGGCCATTCCACAAACTCCGCAAAGTGGTGCAAGTCCTCGGCTTCAGTTCGATAATTTGCCCGACTCTGCGCCGGTTCTGGCAATGAACCTCCCGCCAGGCCGCACGTAATTGCTCCCAATAACAGAAACCGGCATGTGGTTTGCACATTACGCATCAGGGATAGAAATCAGCAGGACGGTGGCCAAACCGCCATAGACGCTGGGGCACAACGCTCTTGCAATCACGACATTGGGTCGTGCGTCCCAGCGGTTGGGGCAGATGATTTCGGTTTTCCTGTGCCACCCGCAACTGCTGTACCGGATTGGAACGCCGGAGTACTACTCTCCATTCCCTATGCTAGACTCCGCCGTCAGTTCGCGAACCGCTTAACTGCAAGCTTGACGAGCCGGAATTCCGCCCGGGAGGAAACGGAAAAAATGAAGAGACTGGTCATCGCAGCATTATTGAGCGTTACGATCCTCTGTTTTGCCGGTGCAAATGCGCAACAGCAGTCCCCTTCCTCAACTTCAAGCTCCAACACTTTTCAGCTCAAGCCCACGCCAAAGACAATCTCGTGGGGTTTTTACGCTGCCAGCGCTCCGCCTGTTCTCCGCATTCATTCCGGCGACACCGTTGAAATGCAAACGCTGATCACTTCCAGCCCGAAGGCTTTGCAAGGAGCGGGCGTTCCGGCAGATCAAGTCGAACAATCCCTGCGCGATATTTTTGATCAGGTGAAAGACAAAGGCCCGGGCGGTCACATCTTGACCGGTCCCATCTACGTGGAGGGAGCGGACCCTGGCGATGTTCTGGAAGTTCGCATCCAATCCATTCGTCTCGCGATTCCGTATGCCTACAACGCCTTCGGGCCGGGGCGCGGGTTTCTCCCCAACGATTATCCCTACGGACGAATGAAAATCATTCCTCTCGACGCGCAGCGCATGGTCGCGCATTTCGCCGACGGAATCGAAATCCCTCTTCATCCTTTTTTCGGCAGCTTGGGAGATGCACCGCCTCCAGCCGCCGGACGCATCAGCAGCGCGCCGCCGTGGATGCATGCAGGCAACTTGGATAACAAATATCTCGTCGCCGGCACGACGCTTTACATTCCCGTGAACGCCGAAGGCGCGCTCTTCTGGGCGGGAGACGGCCACGCGGGCCAGGGCGACGGCGAGGTCGACATCACCGCGCTGGAAACCTCACTCATCGGCACGTTTCAGCTTATCGACCGCAAGGATATGCACTTACTCTGGCCTCGCGCCGAGACGCCCGATTACTACATCACTATGGGCATCCATGAGAATCTCGACGAAGCCACCAAGATGGCCGTTCACGAAATGATTGATTTCCTGATGCACGACAAACATCTTTCGCGTGACGATGCTTATATGCTTTCCAGTGTCGCTGCCGACTTGCATATCAGCGAGCTCGTCGACGGTAATAAGGTCGTCAGCATGATGCTGCCGAAAGCGATTTTCACTAGTCCCGACAACCACTAAAAGATGTCTTGTTGGGTCCGACTAAGATCGGGCCGCCTGACGGGTGTCAGACGTTTTGTCGTTGTCTTGAAAATTGCGTGGAGCCCTCACTCGCGACGGAGAGCCGCGGCCTCGTCGGCAGCAATATCTAGCACGGAGTCGAGATGCGCCACTTTGATAAGCTGTAAAACTCGCGCCGTTGGCGAAAAAAAGACGCAACGCCCTCCGCAGCGCCTTACTTCAGCACAGTGTCGCACCAGCGAGCCAAGCCCCCAACTATCCATGTCCGTCACGCCCGCTAGATTGATCGCAATCTGCCGAGCGCCGTCGTAAAGCAGCTCTTTGAGCCTCTGCCGAAACTCCTGCTCGGTTTCGCCCACCATCAGCGGGCCATTGAGATCGAGGATCGTTGTCGCGCCGGATTTGCGAATTCTGATTACCACGTAAACCTCGTGAACCGCACGCTATCGGAAGTCGTTGCTCTAGGCAAGCAAAACGCATTGCTCCCGAGCTGCGTTGCCCGGCGGAGTGCCATTTTCATTGATGCGTGCCCATTGATAAGTGTTAGAAGCTCTGCGTTCCCGGCAGCTTTATATCCTCGCAGCCGCCCCACAACGGAAGTTTGCAGGAATTGCAGCGCTGCGCCGTCGAGACCAGCCCGAGCCAGCGTTCGCGCACGAATACGCGTCCGCAGCGCGGACACGGAAAGCGGCTCACGTTGTAACCGGTCACCCAAACCATCGCCATGTACGCCAGCAATAGTTCGGCGAATCCGCCCGTGCTCAATCCCAGAAGGTTCTTGATCGCCATGCCGAAAAACAAAACCGGAAACAACCCCGCGAAAAGAATCCAGAAAGCAGCGCGCAAACGGCGAAATCTTCGCCATTCGCGGTCGTAACGCGCCTGCCGGTCGGGCTCATGCGTCGTCATTTTCTTTTCGGTGGCAAAAACTTCTTGTCGATTTTCGCAATGACCACGTAATTCGGATCCACCATTTCCGCCAGCCGAATGCGCGCCACTTTCGACAGCAATTCATACGCATCCAAATCGCTCAGGCCGTAATCCTGATGAATCCAATCGACAAGCTGCGCGAAAGCGATGCGCAACGAATCGTCGAGCGGGCGCGTGATCCCCGCAGCCATCAGTTCGTGGTCATTCTCAAACCGCGGCCACGCGATTTTCCAACCCTTAATCACACGTACTTCCAGGCGCACGCGCAGCGGAACTTCAATCGCCGTACCCGCCACTTCTCCGTCGCCCATCGCGGCGTGCCCATCGCCGAAATAAAGCAGCGCGCCCGCCACGTTCACGGGCAAGTAAAGCGTGTTTCCAACGCTCGCCTCGGGCGCGTCCATATTTCCGCCAAAATCCGCGGGAACAACCGAACTGCGCGATTCGCCGCCCGCGGGTGCGACGCCAATGCAACCGAGAAATGGATGCAGCGGAATTTTCGTTGTGAAACTCGAATCATCCGCCTTGAACGTCGCGGTATTCGTCACCGGATCGATGGGATAAAACCAGATGCGCTCGGGAAGCGGCTGATTGATCATCGGCGTAAAATCGGTGGGGTTCAGCGCCCCGAATCCCGGAGCCAGCGCACCGATTCCCTGTTTGCCGTTCACTTCGAGTGAAAGAAAACGTATCGCCAGCGTGTCGCCGGGTTCCGCGCCGTCAATATAAAACGGTCCCGTCAGCGGATTATCGCCCTTCGCCATCGCCAGCGTGTCGCCGCGATGCTGAATCGCGTCGCCAAAGCAATCGAGCGTGTTCGCTTCGATGATGTCGCCCGAGTGAACATGCGCCACCGCCGGCGCCACGCAGTAGTCATATTTCACATTGTCATTTGTGGCGTGGTACCTCACCACGCGCGCCGAGTTAGTCGTCGCTTGCGCGCGAACACGCGTCGCCGCCATTGTCATCCCGATAATCGCCAGCAGCATCACGCCACATCGTTTCGCAATCCTCATGCCGAACCCTCCCATCGCGCGCATCCCAGTGTTTGCGAAACGCCGATTCTAGGCTACCTGTGGTGGCGAGAGAAGTCCGGATTTTATGAACTTGGGGTGTGCAGTGGAATCAAACGATTTCGAGCATGCGCTCGATTGCGCGGCGCGCGCGGCGGGCGGTTTCTTCGGGGACGCAAATCTGCGGCTCCAGGATTTCGAGCGAGCGCAGAATCCGATCCAGCGTGATGGTCTTCATGAATTCGCAGACAGCCTCGGGATTGACGGGGCGAAACAGTTTATCCGGCGCCATCTTCCGCAGCCGGTGCAGCATTCCCACTTCGGTGCCCACGGCGAATTCGTCTGCTTTCGATTCGCCGATGTGGCGCATCATGCCTTCGGTCGACAGAAAAAATGTACGCGAACGCGGCAGGGTGCCGTCCGCAACGCGCGCCATGCACGAAGCCACGCAGCCGCACTCCGGATGAATCAGCAACTCGATGTCCGGATATTCGTCCATCATGTTCAGCGCTTGCTCCGGCCGTATCGCGCGATGCACGTGGCAGGAACCCGGATACGCGATGATATTCGGCCGGCCGGTTTCCCGTGCGACGAATGCCGCCAAAAATTTGTCGGGAACAAATAAAATCGGCCGCTCCGGCGGAATCGCGCGCACGATTTTCGCTGCGTTCGCCGACGTGCAGCAATAATCGCTTTCCGCTTTCACTTCGGCGGACGTATTGACGTACGCCACCACCACGGCGTCGGGATAGCGCGCCTTCCAGGCGCGAAGCTCGTCGGCGGTGATCGTCGCCGCCAGCGAGCAGCCCGCGCGCAAATCCGGCAGCAACACAATTTTCTGCGGGCACAAAATCGCCGCCGTTTCGGCCATGAAGTGCACGCCGCAAAAAACAATCACGTCCGCGGGCGTTGCCGCGGCCTGTTGAGAAAGCCCGAGCGAGTCGCCGACGAAATCGGCGACCTCCTGCACTTCATCGCGCTGGTAGTTATGCGCCAAAATCACCGCATTGCGTTCTTCTTTCAGCCGTGTGATGCGCTCCTGCTTCAGGCGAATGTCCGCGGGCGAGTCCTCGATCAGCTCGACCGGCGGCACGGAATAGCGCGCCTCGAATGGAATGGGATTCGCAGCTTCGCTCACAGCTGAATCACCTCGCCTCGGGAATAATCTTCGCGCTCAAATCGAGTGCGTGCAC
This sequence comes from Candidatus Angelobacter sp., assembly GCA_035606955.1. GTDB lineage: Bacteria > Acidobacteriota > Terriglobia > Acidiferrales > UBA7541 > DAHUXN01. The sequence continues at coordinate 9,821 of DATNDO010000036.1, read as the reverse complement.
GGAATGCGTCAGCGCGCCGATGGAAATCGCGTCCACGCCGGCTGCCGCATACGCTGCCACCGACTCCTCGGACACATTGCCGCTCGCTTCAACGAGCACGGCGTCATACAGGCCCGCGTCACGCAGCGATTGCACCGCGCGTCCCGCATCCTTCGCGGAAAAATTGTCGAGCATCAGAATGCACGGACAGGCCTCGCTCGACGTCTGCAACTCGCCAAGCACGCGCGCCACGCTCAGCGCCTCTTCCACCCTCGTCACCTCGACTTCGAAAAACGCCGCCGACTTCCTTTGCTCCCACGCCCGCCGCAGCGTCGCATTCGCTACCTCATTAGATGCCAGCCGTAGGTGATTCGTTTTGACCAGAATCGCATCGCCCAGGTTCAGCCGGTGCGTCCCGCCTTTGCCGCAGTGAATCGCGCGCTTGTCGAGCAAACCCCACGTCGTTTTGCGCGTGCCAACCACATGCGCCGTCGCCGACGCTTGCCGGGCCACAGCAACCAATTTCTTCGTTGCCGTGGCGATGCCGCTCATCCGCTGCACTAAATTCACTAATGTGCGCTCCAGAGTCAGCAAAGTCCGCGCGTCGCCCGTGATGCGCAGAATCACATCGTCCGCCGCAACGTCGCTGCCGTCATCAACAATCGCGGTTGCCTTTTGGCGTGAGCGCTCGTAAATCCACGCCGCCTCGGCAACTCCTGCGATCACACCTGCTTCCTTGGCGCGAATCTCCACGGTGCAAGGACGCGCGCCGATTTCCATCGCCTCCACTGTCAGGTCTGACGGCTCCGTGTCTTCGCGCAGCAGTTCATCAATCAGCGTGCGCACGGCGCGAAGATACAGCGGATTCTCGAGCGTCAAATCGCCTCCGCGGTAGAACGCCGTGCGCACGCGCTCTTCGCGCGTCATGCGATGCAGCCCCCCGGCGATTTCAGCTCTCGTCGTCATGCTATTCCAACTCTCCCGCCGCCCATCCCGCCGCCTGCCCTCATCATGTACACGCAGCGAAGTCTGGGGCACAAATCGGAAAACTCCATCTTCCCGTGTCTTAAGCGTCGAAGTCAATCATTGCAATAGTATAATTTTGAACTGTACCGCTCCGCGCGCGTAATATTCCTCGCTTCAGGCAACTCGCGGCCCGTTTTCAGCTATCATGTTTGGAAGGCCATCGACGCGCTCGGCGTACCCCAACAGGTCATCGGCCACGGGGCAGAAAGCAAAATGAACAACCTCTCACGACACGCGGTGATTGGAATGTCACTCTTTTTTGCGATGGCGCTGCATCTGCCCGCGCAGACATTTCAGCAGAATTCCCCGATGCTGAGGCGCCGCCCGCCCGCGCAAACGGCCGAGAAAGACGTGCCAGGAGGCAATAGCGACCTCGCGTTCTTGCAGGATTCTCCGCCGATTGTTCCGCCTCCCCTGCAACTCGTCGTCGACGCCGGAGTCCCCCTGCGCGTGATGCTGAAGAAATCCGTGCCGGTGAAAAAAATCGGCCAGCCTATCCAAGCGTTCACAACGGAGCCGATCTATTCTTTCGACCGCGTCGTGATCCCGAAAGATACCGAAGTCGACGGCCACATCACCGAACTGCTCCCTCCCTCCAAGATGAAGCGCACCGCGGCGTATCTGAACGCCGATTTTTCGCCGCATCGCGCCATACAAGTCGAATTCGACACGCTGATTCTAAAAGACGGAACGCGCATGCCACTGCGCACCACGGTAGTTCCTGACGTCGGTCCGGTGATACGCCTCGAAACGAACCCGCAGAAGAACGGAGCCGTTCACCGCGCTCGCGGCCTGCTCAGCCAGCAATGGCACCTTGCCATCGCGCAAGTCAAACCCGCCGCCGTGTGGCAGCACGCAAAACAATTCGCCTGGAACGAATGGCCGTATCACAAGCAGAAAATCGCGGCCGGAACCGTGTTCGATACCGAGCTCGAGCAGCCCCTCGAATTCGGCTCCGTGGCGATCGCAGCAGAGGAAATGGGTGCGATGGGCCAACTCCCCGCGGTGAATAATGAAGCGTACGCGCGCCTCGCCACTCCTTTGAGCTCGGCCACAGCGCATCTGGGCACGCCTGTCAGCGCCATTCTCACGCGTCCCGTTTTTTCTCCGGACAGAAAGCTCTTGCTGCCCGTGGGCACCGAGCTTCAAGGAATGGTGGTGCATGCGCAGCCTGCGCGACGCATGCATCGCAATGGCCAGTTGCACTTCACGCTTCAGCGCGTTCAATTGCCGCTGAGCACGCCGCAGCCGGTGGAAATGGCTCTCGAGGGAATTGAAGTTGCGAAATCGTCGCACATCAAGCTCGATTCGGAGGGCGACACAAGCGTCGCTGGCGACAAGGAATCGCGCGTGCTGCGCACCGCTCTGTCCGTGGCCATTGCGACTTCGACGATGCACACCGATGAAGATCGCGGCACTGTCGACCAGGGTGGCGACCCGGGAAAGACAAGTGTCGCTGGCGGCTCCGGCTACAAACTCATCGGATTCGCGCTCGGCATCGGACTTCAGTCGCGCGCGTTTGGGCAAGTGATGGGATTCGTGGGCGCGGGCGAGTCGGTCTATTTCCACTTCATCACCTTCGGCAATAATCTGGTCTTGCCGAAAGACACGCCGATAGAAGTCAGCTTCGGCCAGCACCGCCGTCCGGCAGGCTCATAGTCTCAGCTTCCCGTAACGAAAAGCGTTTTCTTCGCATCTTACGTGCGGCGGAAACATCTGTTTGATTCGTCGCGAACACATTGCTCTTCGAGGAAAGTCCCTGTGAAGTATGCCTTTTTGAAAAGCAGAACACGCATCCTCGCAGTCGCCGCAATTTTCGCGCTCTCTGGCAGCGGCGCTGGTATGCTCGCCGGATGCGGCAGCTCACATTCCAGCGAGTCCACCGCCGCGGCGCAGCCGGCCGATTCCACTGCAACGACTGAGCCAGCAGACGCCGCGCCCGCGCCGAACAGCTCAGTCAACGTCCTCACCTATCATAACGACAATGCGCGCACGGGCCTCTTCGCCAACGAAACAATTCTGACGCCCCGCAACGTCAACTCACGCGACTTCGGGAAAATTGCCTTCTTGTCCGTGCAGGGCCTCGTGGACGCGGAACCGCTCTACGTCTCGCAACTCGCCATCGCGCGCGCCAAGCACAATGTTGTTTTCGTCGCCACGGAACGCGATCTCGTCTACGCCTTCGATGCGGATACTTCCGCGCAGCTCTGGCAGGTCTCTCTGCTCGGCCCGGACGAAAGAACGAGCGACGATCGCGGTTGCGGCCAGGTGAAACCGGAAATCGGAGTCACCTCAACGCCCGTGATTGATTTGCAAGCGGGACCGCATGGCGCGATTTACGTCGTCGCTATGTCGAAAAACAGCTCCGGAAAATATTTCCAGCGTTTGCACGCCCTCGATATCACCACAGGCGCTGAGCTTGACGATAGCCCGCAGACAATTGAAGCCACCTATCCCGGCTCGGCCATCCCCAATTCAAACGGCCAGGTCGATTTCGATCCCAAGCAATACAAAGAGCGCGCAGGCCTGCTGCTCCTCAACGGCGTTGTCTACACGAGTTGGGCGTCGCACTGCGATTTCGATCCCTACACGGGCTGGATCATCGGTTACGACGCGCGCACTCTAAAGCAAACGAGCGTCCTCAACATCATGCCCAATGGCAGCGAAGGCGCGATCTGGATGTCCGGCGCGGGCCTTGCCGCTGATTCCTCGGGCAATATCTATTTTCTTGCGGGCAACGGCACATTCGACACTGCTCTCAATTCTCAGGGCTTCCCGGAAAACGGAGATTACGGCAATGCGTTCATGAAACTTTCGACCGCAGGCCGGAAACTTGCGGTGAGCGATTACTTCATGATGCATGACACGGTGGAGGAATCGAGGAAGGATTTGGATCTCGGCTCGGGCGGCGTGATGGTTTTGCCCGACCTTCAGGACAATACAGGGAAAACGCACGACCTCGCCGTCGGCGCAGGCAAGGACGACATTATCTACGTTGTGAATCGCGATTCGATGGGCAAGTTCAGTCCAAGCAACAACAGCGCCATCTATCAGGCGGTTCCGCGCACTGGAAATGACGATTCCGAAGGACTCGGCGGAACGGGCGGCGTCTTCGCAGCACCCGCTTATTTCAATCACACGCTTTATTATGGCGCGGTCGACGATTCGCTGCGGGCGTTCAAGATTGCTAACGCGCGCGTCGTCAGCCCCGCTGCGTCGAAGACCGCCGTCAGCTTCGGCTATCCCGGCACGACTCCGAGCCTTTCCGCCAACGGCACAAAGGACGCCATTGTGTGGGCCGTCGAGAACAATACCCCCGCCGTGCTCCGCGCGTATGAAGCCAACGATTTAGCCAGGGAACTTTACGACAGCAATCAGCAGCGCAAGCGCGACGAAATCACCGGCAACAAATTCATCACGCCGATGATTGCGGGCGGGAAGGTTTTTGTGGGAACTCCAACGGGCGTCGCGGTTTTCGGTTTGCTGTCGAAACCCGCTGCTCAACAACCTCCGCGCCGCAAATAATGCGCATCACACGCGGCGCAGAAGCGTCGCTCCCGAACGCCACAGCTTCATCATTTTCGCCGTGCGCCTCGGCATCAGCTTCGCCCACAACCGGATCATCCAGTCGCCCGGCATGGGCCGGTTGAACTCGCGCGAAGCCTGAAAAAATCCGCGAAATTCGATCGCTTCCCAGCCAAACGGGCCGAAAAATTCTTCGCCGACTTCCGGAGCAAACTGGATCGGAGCGCCCGCGGCGCGTAATTCCTTGCCCCACTGCTTTTCCATCATTTGTTTTACTTTCGGCGAAGCAATGTCCGTAAGCCAGTATTGAAAATGCCGGCACGTGTGCAAATCGCCCGCAAGTTTCCCCACGTGTTCCTCGGAAAGATATGCGAGCAGCCCTTCCGTGATCACCAAAGCGCGCCTCGCGCTCGCATCCAGTCGCACGAACAATTCGTGGCGCGCGGCATCATTGGCCAAGTCCAGCGTCATGCGCTCCAACTGGCAGTGCGCTGTCTCACTCGCCAGCATTTCGCTTTTGTACGCTATCATCTCCGGCAGGTCCACTTCCACCCATTGCAGCGTGGAGGGCAACGCCAGCCGATACGGCCGCGTGTCGAGTCCTGCCGCCAGATTCACCACCACATCGATTTCCTCGCCCGCGATCGTGCGCAGCAGCATGTCGTCCAGCAGCGCCGTGCGAACAATCATCGCCCACGCCTGGCGCTTGCCGCCGCGCAACGTGTTTACAATTTCCTCGCCGCGCGCTCCCGCAAGCTTGCGCGCATACGGATCGTGGAAAATCGCATCCTTGCGCTCCGTCTCCATCGCGCGATAAAAGGCCACCCAACGCGCTGTATCCGAAACGTTGCGTATCGCCGGGCCTTTGGACTTATCGCTCACCGCATCGCCTCCAGGGGCCTCTCGGGACGTTAGCCTATTTTGCCAGCTTGCCCCGAGGAATGATACGGCCGGCCCCGATTGTCTGATCTGCTCGCACAAGCGCCTTCGCACAAATATTTCTTTTCGCCCTACGCCCGGAATGAATTATGCTCTCCTGTTTTTCCGCCAAATTGAGAGGTGCAACTTGATTCAGCTTCGCCGCATGGCTCTGATCGTTCTAGCGGTAATAGCGATAGCCGCACTCGCGCCCGTTGTCATGGCGCAGCAGTATTCCCCAAACCTTTACCAGGACATGCGTTGGCGAATGATTGGTCCGTTTCGCGGAGGCCGCACCAAAGCAATTTCCGGTGTCGCCAGCGAACCCAACGTTTTCTACATCGCGCAGGTGAATGGCGGCGTGTGGAAGAGCACCGATTACGGCGAGACGTGGAATCCCATTTTTGACGCCGAGCCCACGCAATCGATCGGCGCAATCGAAGTCGCGCCTTCCGACCCCAACACGATTTACATAGGCAGCGGCGAAGGTTTGCAGCGCCCGGATCTTTCTGTCGGCAACGGAGTCTACAAATCAACTGACGCGGGAAAGACGTGGACGCACGTCGGCCTCGATGACGCTTTCCAAATCGCCGAGCTGGCCATCGATCCCCGCAATCCGGACCACGTGCTCGTTGCCGTCGTCGGCCATCCGTACGGTCCCAGCGAGCAACGCGGAATTTTCCGCACTACCGACGGCGGCCAGAGCTGGCAAAAAGTTCTCTCAACGGACAAAGATCAATACACCGGCGGCGGCAGCGTCGAAATCGACCCGTCCAATCCGAATGTCGCTTACGCCTCTCTTTGGGATTCCGTTTCGGGCCCTTGGGAAGACGGCAACGAGTACAACGGCCCCAATAGCGGCCTTTTCAAATCTACTGACGGCGGCGCCACATGGACTCAGCTCACTGCAGGCCTACCGGACGGAATCATTCAAGTGCACACCGCCGTCGCGCCCAGCGATTCCAATCGAATCTACGCTTCCATCGCCCACGGCCGCGGACTCGGCATCTATCGCTCCGATGATGCAGGCGCCACGTGGACTCTAGCCACGACCGACCGCCGGCCCACAGGGCGCATCGGCGGAGGCGACCTTTGCGTCTTGCGAGTCGACCCCAAAAATCCTGACATCGTTTATTCCACAAGCACCGTCACGTTCAAGTCCACTGATGGCGCAAAAACCTGGGAGGCCCTCAAGGGCGCTCCCGGCGGCGACGATTATCAAAATATCTGGATCAATCCAACGAATCCCGACACGATTCTGTTGACCAGCGACCAGGGCGCGGTTATCAGCGTGAATGGCGGCAAGACGTGGAGCTCCTGGTACAACCAGCCAACCGCGCAGTTCTATCACGTCATCACTGACAATCGCTTCCCTTACTGGGTTTACGGTGGACAGCAGGAGAGCGGCTCAGCGGGCATCGCCAGCCGCGGCAACGACGGCGAGATCACGTTTCGCGAATGGCATCCCGTGGGCGTAATCGAATACGGTTACGTCGCGCCCGACCCTCTGAATCCCAATATCATCTACGGAGCGGGCAGAACGGAAGTCTCGAAGTACGACTGGATCACAGGGCAGAAACAGGACGTCACGCCCATCGCGGCCGCTTCGGATAAATATCGCGCGGACCGCACGCAGCCAATCATGTTTTCGCCCGTCGATCCGCACATTCTTTATTACGCCGCGAACGTGCTTTTCAAAACCACGAACGGCGGCCAATCGTGGGAGACGATCAGTCCCGATTTAACGCGCAAGAACCCGGGCATTCCGGAAAGCCTCGGCGACATGGACAAGAACGACGCGCAGGCGGATAATCCGCGCGGTTCGATCTATTCGTTGGGTCCGTCTCCCAAAGACGTCAATCTGCTTTGGGCTGGCACCGATGACGGCTTGATTTGGGTGACGCGCGATGGCGGCAAGGACTGGAAGAACGTAACGCCGCCCGTCCTCACGTCCTGGAGCAAAGTCACGCAGATTGTCGCTTCTCATTTCGACGTGAACACCGCCTTCGCTTCGGTCAGCGGCTTCCGCATCAACGATATGAAGCCTTACATTTACCGCACCGACGACGGCGGCAGGCACTGGCAACTCATCTCTGACGGCCTGCCCGGCAACGAACCCGTGAATACAGTTCGCGAAGATCCCGAGCGCAAGAATCTTTTGTTCGCAGGCACAGAAACAGCCGTTTGGGTGTCATTCGACGCCGGCGACCACTGGCAATCGCTGCAACTCAATTTGCCGCACACGTCCATGCGCGATCTTTGGATTCACGACAACGACTTGCTCGTGGGAACGCACGGCCGTGCTTTCTGGATTCTTGACGACATCACACCGCTTCGCCAACTTTCCGACGCCATATCGAAATCCGACGCGCATCTTTTCAAACCCGCGCCGGCATATCGTTATCGTCGCGACACCAACTCAGACACGCCGCTGCCTCCTGAAGTTCCCGCCGGGAAGAATCCCCCGGACGGCGCGATCATTGATTATTATCTGGGCAGCGGATCTTCAGGAGACGTAAGCCTAGAGATTCTCGATCACGCTGGAAAAGTTGTGCGGCGCTATTCGAGCACCGATCAGCCCCCGTACACTTTGGAAGAGCAATCGAAGTCGCAGATTATCCCGACGTACTGGATTCAAGAGCCCAAAATATTGTCCGCGGAATCAGGAATGCATCGTTGGGTTTGGAATTTGCATTACACGACGCCGGAAACAATGGGGCATGGCTATCCGATCGCGGCTGTTCCTCATGACACGCCGCTTTATCCTCTTGGCCCGCGCGCTTTACCCGGCGTCTACACCGTCAAGCTGACGGCGAATGGTCACACGTATTCGCAGACTCTGACCGTGAAGGAAGATCCGCGCGTTCACGCCACTCCTCTCGCGCTCGCCGCACAATTCGCGATGGAGCGGCAGCTCGCTTCAGGGATGGACCACAGTTATGACGCGCTTCAGCAAGTCAGAAAATTCCGCGAAGATTTGAAGCAGAGTGGCGGCGACGAAGCCGCCGACAAGCAAGCTGCCGCTCTCGAAGGCGGTGGTGGCGGATTCGGAGGACGCGGAAGAGGTGGAGATACTTTCGCGGCAATAAATTCCGGATTCGCGCAACTTTACGGGCAAGTCGACGGCGCCGATGCCGCTCCCACGGTGGCGCAGGAAGCCGCCGCGCGCGCGCTCGACGCGAAGCTCGCCTCCATCCTCGCAAAGTGGAAACAGTTGCAGGGAAAATCAGCCGCGAAATAGGAGTAGAAATAGAAAACGCGAAAAAACTGCCGCAGCCGGCCAGGAAAACGATTTAGGCTGGCTGAGGCAGTTTGCCGCCGGGGAGCATCGGCATGGTGCGGATTCGCATGCCCGTGGCGTTGAAGATCGCGTTGCCCACGGCGGGGGCAAGTCCCACGATGGGGGTTTCGCCTGCGCCTGCTGAAGGCAGATCTTTGCGGTCGACGAGCACTACCTCGATTTTCGGCTCGTCCTTGAAGCGCCCTACGCGGTATTGCGAGAATCGCGGATTCAAAATGCGGCCATTGTCGAACTCGATGGCTTCATACAACGCGCCGCCGACGCCCATGGTGATGGCGCCGGAAATCGAATTCTCCAGGCCCTCGGGATTCACAATCGCGCCGCACTCGAACGCCTGAACCACGCGCACGATGTGCACTTCGCCTGTCGCGCGATCCACGGCTACTTCTGCGCACGTGGCGATGTGCCCTCCCTTGTCGATTCCTCCCGCGATGCCGAAGCCGCGTCCCGCCGCCGCTTTGCGATTCTGCCAGCCGAATTTCTGCGCGGCCGCTTCGTAAACCGCGCGCAAGCGAGGTTCCTGCAAATTCTTCATGCGGAATTCGAGCGGGTCCATGCCCGCGGCGTGCGCGCATTCGTCCATGTGCGACTCGCGCGCGAAATGATTGGCCGCCGCCGCAAGCGAACGGTACGATCCCTGCCGCAGCGGCGACTTCACGGGATGAAATTCGGTGACTTGGTTCGGCACTTCGTACATCGTCGCAATCGCCGCCGCGCCCGAATTGTAATTGTGAAATTCCCACGCCGTCAGCAAGCCGTCGGAACTCACGCCGCTTTTGATTTCGATCACTCCCGCCGGGCGGAAATACGCCCAGGTGAATTCCTCTTCGCGCGTCCACAGCAGATGCACGGGCTTTGCCGCGGCTTGTGCGAGACGCGCTGCTTCCACGGCGCATTCGCCTGTGTGCTTTCCGCCGTACGCCGCGCCCGTGTCCGGCACCATCACGCGAACATTGTCATTGGAAACATGAAACGCCTGTGCCAGTTCTTCGCGCACCGCAAACGGCCGCTGCGTTCCTGTCCAGACGGTCACTTTCCCGTCTTTCCATTCCGCCAGCGCCGCGCGCGGCTC
>DATNDO010000008.1:0-12750 GCA_035606955.1 Candidatus Angelobacter sp. | reverse complement strand
GTTCCTCCCGTGCCCATGCCGCAGACGAAATGCGTGATTTTGCCTTCGGTGTCTTTCCAGATTTCCGGGCCGGTGGTGCGGTAATGCGCCTCGGGATTCATGGGATTTTCGTACTGGTTGGGGTAAAAGGAATTGGGAATTTCGCGGGCGAGTTTTTTGGCGACGGAATAGTAGCTGCGCGGATCGTCAGGCTCGACGGCGGTGGGGCAGACGATGACCTCGGCGCCGAAGGCTTTGAGGAGATCGATTTTTTCGCGCGATTGCTTGTCGGTGATGGTGAAAACGATTTTGTAGCCGCGCACGGTGGCGACGAGCGCGAGACCCATTCCTGTGTTTCCCGAAGTGCCTTCGATGATTGTGCCGCCGGGCTTGAGCAAGCCTTTGCGCTCGGCTTCGTCGATCATCCAGGTAGCGATGCGATCTTTTACGGAGCCGCCGGGATTCATGTAATCGGCTTTGACGTAGACTTCGGCTTCGATATCCTTCGTGATGCGATTCAGCCGGATGAGCGGCGTTTCGCCGATGGCTTCGAGGATGTTTTTGCAACGCATGTCGGCAGCGGCCTTTCGTTTTGCTGAGCTAGTCGCCAGCTTACGGACTTTGGGGAATGAAGTCCAGACGGTCGAGCGAAGCGGTTTACAACCGGGTTGTATGCTACTGTATGGTTAAGATTTGGGAGGATTCATGCCGCCTCGAGGACTACAAGACAATCCTCTATCGCCAGGAAGATGGCTCCTGGGTGGCCGAAGTGCCGGCGATTCCGGGCTGTTATGCGCTGATGCCCACGCGCGAACAAGCGCTCGCCGAACTCTCCAACGTTTTCCGAATGATTACCGAGGAATATTCGGAAAAAGGAACCCCTCTGCCCGCCGACACGACTGAAATTCTTCATGCCTGTTGATTAGGACGATGCTGAAAAATCGAAACGGCTTACCTCAGCGGCTGAAGCCGCACTGAACTTGGCGGCTTACGGCACGGCTAAAGCCGTGCCCTTACGGTGCTTCCGTGTGCTGTTGCGCGAGCGCAGGCAGTTGCAGGATGCGGCGCGACGTTTAGGATTTTCCAAAACAAGACAGACAGGAAGTCATGAGCGGTGGAATCATCCAGACGGGAGGGCGGTCACCATTCCCGTTCATAGTGGCCGCGAAATAGGTCCGCCATTGTTCTTCAAGATTCTGCGGCAACTCGGTGTCACGCTGGAAGAGTTTCAGCGGTTGCTGTAAGGCGCAAATATTTGCGCGCATGTGTACCTGGCGGATCAACCTTGGATGAAACGGAGGGTGTTGCCGTCGGGATCTCGGACGTACATTTCCCGCGAGCCCCAAGTCTGGTCTACAGGATGCCCGGGATCAATCCGGACGCCTTTGGCGAGGAATTCGGCGTGAAAAGCGTCAACATCGTCGACCAGAAGATTCGCCACGCCGCCGGAAACGCCGTCTCCGAAAAAAGAGGAGAGGTTCAGCCACACTCCGTCTCGCGAGATACCCATGTAGCAGGGATCCGGCTGCGCATCGTGAGCGCGATGGGCGAATTCGCGGCGGAAGCCCAGTCGGTTGCAATAAAATTCTTCCGCGGCGGCGGCATTTGAAATGTGGAGAAGAGGAATTGCGGCCTTCAGCAAATTTCACCTCGTTTGAATCAGTCCAGGGATTGTAAGAGCTTGGGAGCGGCGATGTAAAGATAAGCCAGAGCGTTGCTGGAAGGAGAAAAAAAGTGCAGAGGCGGAATATTTCGAGCGGGACGCCGTGGGAGCCGGTAGTTGGTTATTCGCGGGCCGTGCGTGTTGGCGCGCATGTGTACGTGGCGGGGACGACGGCGACGAACGCGAGCGGGGAGATTGTGGGGAAGGGCGACGCGTACGCGCAGGCGGTGCAAGTGCTGAAGAATATCGAGTCGGCGCTGACGAAGGCGGGAGCGAAACTCGAGCATGTGGTACGCACGCGATTGTTCGTCGCGAATATCGCGGACTGGGAAAAGATCGGGCGCGCGCACGGAGAAGTCTTCGGCAAAATTCGTCCGGCGTGCACGATGGTGCAGGTGAGCGGCTTCGTGTCGCCGGATATGCTGCTGGAAATCGAAGCGGACGCGGTGATTCTTGACGGCGAGTGATGAACAGCGGGTGTTTTCTTAGGCGACGCAGCGGGCTGAACCTTCGGAGCATCTCCTGACGGTTGGGTTACAATCCAATTGGGATGGGTGATCCGCCACAGGGCGCAATTCGCATCGCGGGGGGAAGGGCATTCAGCCGCGTCGCGATTATTTTGCTGGTTCTTTGCGCGATTGCGTTTGGCTCGGCTGTCGGGCTGCTGTTTGTTTACAGCAGCGACCTGCCGCAAATTCAGGAACTCGAAAATTACCGCCCCAACGTGGTCACCGAACTTTATGCGGATGACGGCACGTCCATCGGCAGCTTCGCCCTGCAACGAAGAATTCTACTGACCTACGATCAAGTCCCCAAAGGCCTGCAAGACGCGATTATTTCCACCGAAGACCGACACTTCATGGACCACTGGGGCGTGGATTTTCCGCGCATCGCCGAAGCGGCGTGGAGCGACATGGTGCACCGCAAGCTGGTGCAGGGCGCCAGCACGATCACGATGCAACTCGCCGGCGGACTGTTCCTGAACCGCGCGGACCGCAGTTTCCAGCGCAAAATCGAAGAGGCGATGCTGGCGATTCAAATCGAGCGGCATTACACGAAACAGCAGATTCTGACGATGTACTGCAATCAGGTCTACTTGTGGAACGGGAATTATGGTTTCGAAGCGGCGTCCGAATTTTATTTTGGCACGCATGTGGGCGAATTGACGCTGCCGGAGGCGGCGTTGCTCGCAGGAATTATCCGCGGTCCCATTTATTCGCCGACGCGCTATCCACAAGCGGCGCTTTCCAGGCGCAACCTGGTGCTGCAGTTGATGGCGGATAACGGCAAAATCACGCGAGCCCAGGCGAGGGAAGCGCAGCAAACGCCGCTGGGTTTGCAGTTGACGTATCCGCAGAACAATTCGCTTGCGCCATATTACGTCGAGGAAATTCGCCAGAGGCTCGAGCAGGAATTCGGATCCGAGGCCGTGCATCAGGAGGGCCTGCGCGTCTATACAACGTTGAATGTGGCCATGCAGCGCGCCGCGGACCAGGCCGTGCGCGATGGTTTGCATGCCTACGACCGTCGTCACGGCTGGCGCGGCAACCTGCCGAATATTTTTCGCGAGCATTTGGGCACGCTGCAAAGTTACGACTCGCCCAATTGGCGCGAGCCCGTTGCTGTGGGGAGTTACGTTACTGGATTGATTACGGCGGTGGACGCGAGGGCGGCGGTGGCGAAAATCGGTCCGTATCGCGCTGTAATTACCGCGCCGGATTTCTCGTGGACGGGTGAAAAATCGCCGGAGAAGCTGCTGCACGTCGGCGACTTGGCCAACCTTTACATCGAAGCATTGAATGGAGCCGCGGCCAAGGTGCAACTCGAACAAGTCCCCGCCGCGCAGGCTTCGCTGCTGGCCATCGATAATGGCACGGGCGAAATCAAGGCCATGGTCGGCGGGTACAGCTTCGAGGATTCGAAATTCAATCGCGCGACGCAAGCGATGCGGCAGACGGGAAGCTCATTCAAAGTGTATGTGTACACCACGGCGCTCGAGCAGGGCATGACTCCTTTCGACACTGTGCTCGACGCGCCTGTGACGTACACAAGCGGCGGGCAAGTGTATTCGCCCCATAATTACGACAATACCTTCGAGGGGAAAATCACTCTGCGGCGTGCGCTGGCGGATTCGCGCAACGTGCCTGCCGTACGCCTGCTCGACCATGTCGGAATACAAAACGTGATTACCACGGCACGGCGGTTCGGCATCACCAGCCCACTGCCGCCTTATTTGCCGCTCGCACTCGGCGCCGCGGATTTAACGCTGCTTGAACACACGTCCGCGTTCACCGTTTTCCCCGATGACGGTATTCACATTCAGCCGCACATGATTCGCCGCGTGACTTCGTACGATGGAGCGATTCTCGACGAAACGCGCCCGAAAGTGACGGACGTGATTCCGCCGAATGCCGCGCGAACGATGACGGCGATGCTCGAGGACGTGGTGCAATTCGGCACTGGCGTGCGCGCGCAGGCTTTGGGACGCCCGTCCGCGGGCAAGACGGGCACGACGAATGATTTCACGGATGCCTGGTATATCGGGTTCACGCCGCAATTGACGACCGGGGTGTGGACCGGCTTCGACGATCCAAAGACTTCACTGGGTGCCAAAGAAACCGGTGCGCGCGCCGCTCTGCCGATATGGCTCGAATTCATGGAGCAAGCAAGCAAGGGGATGCCGGCGGAAAAGTTTCAGAACGTGGTGCCGCTCGAAGAGTTGGCGAAGAATCAGCACGAGGAAGTGGACGTGCCAGACACCGCGCCACCTCCGGACACGACCGAGCAGGGAATTCCGCAGGCAACGCCCGTGCCGCCGCCGAAGATACCCCCAAAGCCGGATATACCGCACGGCGGGCCGAGTTCTGCGGCTCCCGGGCACCCCTAGAGACCATGGCCGCGTGTGCGAACCATGCCTGGAGCAAGTGGTAATTGTTAGAGGGGCTTACTTTGATTCAGCTTGCTGTTTTGAGATTTCCTCTCGCAAGCGGTCACGCAAAGCGCGCGCAAAGGGCGAAGCAAACGCTCCGAGACGCAATTTGCCTTTAGGCGCAAGCGCCAAAGTAATGCCTTGCTGATATGGGGAGCGAGCGCCAGTCAGTTCAACGCCACGAATCTGCGTCCACGGCATTGCACTCCATCGAAAATAGCGCCTGACCTGAAGTTCTGCTGGAGATATTCGAAGCGCCCACCCCCAGAGTCGCCCAGCGTCCACCAAGAAAACAATCAGAATGAGCCAGGCGAGAACAGTGAAGCGCTCGGACTTGGGCGGTGGCAAGGTGATGCTATACCAGAATAGCCAGATTCCGAGGATCGCTTCAAACACCGGCGCAACGCGCTCCCGCATGAGTCGCCGGGAAAGATCGAAAGACGCCGAGCTTTCCTTCTCCTTAGCCCGAGTTGCTGCAGGGTTCAGGGACAAAAGAAGCGTTCCGGAGTCAGCGTCATTTTCGACGAGGTCGAAACCAAACGCGCGGAGTTGCGATGTGATCTGCTCAGCGCGGTCCGGGGATTTCGTCTCTACGACCAAGGTATCAGAGCCCCAGCCGCAAATCTCAATGCCTGCGGTTCGGCAGAATTCGCGCACTTGTGCGAGCCAAGCTGGCTTTTCTTTGCCCATACGAAAAAAAGTGTAGCAGATGCGTGACGCCGTGATTTCAGGTGGGTAGCACCTGAATCCAAGTGGTAACCGGTTTTCCTCACAAGATAGAGGGTTCTACCGTCGTTTATCCTCGGGCGGCGAATCATTATCCGAATTATCTGTCCCTAAAAGGATCCCAGCCCCGGGACGGCAGTGCTGTTTCGGTAGCGTTGTCGCGAACGAGGACGATTTGCTTTTGGCGCGTGATCTCGCCGATGCACGTGATGGGAATTTTCGGCGCGAGGCGACGAAGCAATCTTGCGCATTTTGGGCGGACGGTGAAGAGCAAGCCGTAATCTTCGCCGCCATGAAGAGCAAGTTCAAGCGCGTTCAGGTTTAGGCGTGCCAGAGCGGCTGGAATTTTGACTTTTGGGATTTTGCGAGCCCAGATGCGCGCGCCGACGCCGCTTGCGGCGCATAAACGGGCGAGGTCCGTCGAAAGACCGTCGGAAATGTCCATCATGGCCGTGGCAAAGCGGCGCATAGCCAGCCATTGACCCAGCGCGAGCGGGATTTTAGGGTAGAAATGCGGCTGAAGATATCTTCGCAAACTCCGTCGGTGCGCCAGACCGCGCAAAACCAGCTGAAGTCCAAGCTGTGCACGGCCTAATTCTCCGCTTACATATATAAGGTCGCCGGGACGCGCGCCCGAGCGCGTAATTGCCTGCCCGGGGGCGACTTCACCGAACACCGTGATGCTAACCATCACGTTACGGTTTTTGGACGTGTCGCCGCCAATGAGCCGGATGTTCAATTCGCGCGCCGCCTTCGCCATGCCTGAGGCAAAGCGGTCCAGCCAGCGGCCGGTTTTCGTCGTCGGGAGTGCCAGTGCGAGCAGGAAATAACGGGGTCGCGCGCCCATGGCCGCCAAATCGCTCACAGCGCGCGCCAGCGATTTATACCCGATGGATTCGGGCGGATGACTGTCGTGGCGAAAATGCACGCCTTCCAGGGAAGAATCGCAACTGACCACCCATTCGATTTTCGAGGATTGCGCGAGAATGGCTGCGTCATCTCCAATGCCCAGGCGCACCTCGGTACGGGGCGCAGTACCAGACCCGGCCCGCCCAGCCGGGATGCTCTGAGCGAGGCGAGCAATCAGCTTATCTTCCATGTTCTCAACTTTCTCCGGCCTATATTCCGCGCTCAATCTTGAATGACTACCTGTCCCGTTTCACAGCTTTTTTTCCTGTACTTCAGAGCAGTTGTAATCGCTCGCCGCGGTCCGTAAAATGCTCAGGAGCGATTTACTACGGCCGGATTATGAAGCGATCCGGCGAAGAAAGCGAGCCAGCGGCCCGACTCGGAAGTATATTTTTGGTTGACTCTGTTGGGTTGAGCACTTATATTCGCGGCGGGTTTCGAACCAAGTCTCCCGGTTCAAACGCTTTTTATAAATTGCGCAGACCGCATTGAGGGACCGGCGGTCATCCAGTCCAGCGCAACGAGAAACTAAGAGCCAAATTGCAATTATGAGAAGGAAATTCTATACATTTCTCATTGCTTCCTCGGACTCGGGGAACATGCGCCGTTTGCGCATCCCGCACTATGTCGTCCATTTGCTTGGGGTTCTCGTAATCGTGGGCGGCATGACGGTGGTCGTGGCGGCCGGCGCGTATTCGCGACTGATCTGGAAAGTGACGGCGTACAATTCTCTGCGCCGCGACCAGGCGACGCTCACCGTGCAATACAAACAGCTCCAAAACCAGGTAACGGACGCGGATCAACGCCTGAATTCCTTGCAGTCGCTGGCCAGCGAAGTGGCCGTGGCATATGGCCTGACACGAATCCCGGAAACGCCCTTTAGCGCTTCGAATTCGACTGTGCAATCCGAATCCGCCTATCAGCAGACGCTCGACCGGTTTAATTTCCTGACACAGAATGCGACCGCTGTGGTGCTCGTATCGGATGGCGGCCTGAAGCTTCTTCCCGGAATGAAGCTGGCAAACGCGTCATTTATGCCCTCACTGTGGCCGGTGATGGGCAGAATCACGAGCCGCTTTGGCGAACGCTTGGACCCATTCGGCGGCGAGGGCGAATTTCACCGGGGATTGGACATCGCGTCACACTACGGCGATGACGTTCGCGCCGCGGGAGACGGCGTCGTAGTATTCACGGGCGATCGGCAAGGCTATGGGCGCGTCGTCATTGTTGATCACGGTTTTGGTTTAACAACTTGGTACGCGCACCTTTCAGGATACGCGGCGCAGGCGGGAACGCCAGTCAAGCGCGGCGACGTGATTGGTTATGAAGGCGAGAGCGGACACGCGACTGGACCGCATGTCCACTTTGAAGTGCGCCTGCACGATGCCCCAGTCAACCCCTGGCGATATCTGCACCAGATCGACGCGGGCGGCGCTGTTACCAGCGGCGACTAAGAGCCCCCGGTCTTCAAAGCGAACCTTCCTCACTTCCGAAAAAATCTATCAGTGCCCGTGTGTGCCGAGCCCGCTTTTCTGGGCAGAGCTCTATTTGGGATTGCCGTCCGCGTCAATGAAATGGATGTCGCCGAGGTTCAATTCGCGAATCCCAGGCTCGATCTTCGCGCGGTCACCGACGATGACCCAGACTAACTGGCCGGGGTGGATCACTTCCTTCGCGGCAGCGTCCAAATCGGTAGTTTTCAGTGCGCGAATATGACTGGACATCGTGTCGTAGTAATCGTCCGGCCAGTGGAAATCAACCATGCTGATGATGGAGTTGCCAACCGAATCGATGGTCTCGCGCGAGCCGGGCAGACGGAGCGTTTCGTTCGCCTGAATGTGGACCAGTTCATCGGATGTGACTGGACGGTTTGTTAGGAACGCGCGCAGCTCTTTATTCACCTCGATGATGGATTCCTTGGTTTTGTCCGTTTGCACCGGTGCAACAACAATGAAGGGACGCTGGGCGTCGGTGCCAAGCAAAACGCTCTGCACGCCGTAGGACCAGTGCTTGTCTTCGCGGATGTTCATGTTCAGGCGCGCACCGAAAGTCCCGCCTATCGCATCGTTCATTGCCATGATAGGAATCTGCGTCGCAGCGTCGGGCGGCCCGGCGAGGTCGGCGGCAACGATCACGGACTGGCCCGCACCGGGCTTGTCAATGATGTAGACAACGGATTTCGAAGGAAGGGCGACGGTGGCCAGGTTCTTTTTGGGAACGTCGCCGGACTTCCATGTCGCGAACACCTTCTCGAGTTTGGGCATTATTTCCGCAAGCGTGGTGTCGCCAACAACAATGAGAGTGGAGTTGTTCGGACGGAACCACTCGCGGTGGAATTTGATCAAATCATCGCGTGTGATCTTCTCGACGCTGGCGGCGGTTCCGGAGCCCGTCAGTGGATTGCCATAGGCGTGTCCGGAGCCGTAAAGAAGCGCCGGCAAGACACGCACGGCCATGAGGATTGGCTGGTTTTGTTCCTGCTCGATGGCGTCGAGTTGCAGCTTCTGCTCGCGTTTGAAATCGTCCGCAGGAAATGACGGGTTGAGAAGCACATCGGTGAAAAGGTCGAGAGAAGGATCAAGCTTGGACTTCAAAGCGGAAAGGCGAACGTAGGAATAATCCAATTCCGCGTAGCTGCCGAGTTCCGCTCCAAGGAGCGCGGTCTGGTCGTTGATCTGAAGGGCGGTGCGCGTTCGGGTTCCGTCGACCAAGAGAGCGGATGTGAGCTTGGCGGTTCCGGGCTCAACGAATTGATCGGCGGCCGAACCTGCGTAGGTTGCCATCCACATATCCACGAGTCCGGCGCCGGGGCGCGCGGCGAGGATTACTTTCAGGCCGTTGGAAAGCGTGGTGCGTTGCAGCTTGGGTAGCTTCAGCTCTGGCGGAGTGCCGAGGGCTGGTTTTTGCGTGTGATCAACCTGTGCCGCCGCGGGCTTGTAGTCCGGGAAGGGCATCACTTCGGCGATGTACACGCCATCCGAAAGCCAGCGGACTGCGGCGGAACGCAGGTCTGCGGCAGTGACTTTGCGGATGCGTTCGAGGGTGACCTTGTAATTTTCCGGATCGCCGGTGAACACGGCGTACTGCGCCAGCACGTCCGATTTGCCGCCGAACCCGCCAATTCGTTCGGCGCCGCGAAGGAAGCCGGCGAGATATTCGGTCTGAACGCGCTGCACTTCGGCTTCGGTCGGTCCTTCCTTGAGGAAGCGCGCAACCTCCTCATCCATGGCTTTTTCGATTTGATTCAGATTGTGGCCGGGAGCCGCGGTCACCTGGATGACAAATTGGCCTGCGATTTCCCGGGCGTCGTTGTAGACAGTGACATCGCTGGCAATTTGATCGTCATAGACCAGCCGTTTGTAGAGGCGTGAAGTCTTGCCATCGCCGAGGCAAGAAGCGACAAGGTTGAGGTAATCGGAGTCCGCGGTGCCGAACGCAGGAATGTTCCAGATTTTGTAAATGCGCGGCAGCGGGACTTTCTCCTGCGTGATTTCGCGATGTGTCCCGGTCATTTTGGCGACCCAAGCCTGTTGGTGAGTCACCGGCGGACCAGGAGGAATGTCGCCAAAATACTTTTCGACCTTCTCCTTGGCGGTTTTTGCATCGATATCGCCCGCCAGAACGATCACCACGTTGGATGGTCCGTAGTAGGTCGAGAACCACTCCTGCACGTCTTTGAACGAGGCTGCGTCCAAGTCGGCCATATCGCCGATGACGTCCCAAGAGTAAGGGTGTCCGGCGGGGAAGGTATTCTCCGGGAAGTGCTCTTCCGTCATGTCATACGGCTGGTTTTCGTCCTGGCGTTTCTCGTTCTGCACGACGCCGCGCTGGAGGTCGAGGGTTTTCTGGCTCAGGTCCAGATAGGCCATGCGATCGGCTTCCATCCACAGGGTGTAATCCAACGCGGACGTAGGAACGTTCTCGAAGTAATTGGTGCGGTCGAAATTCGTGGTTCCGTTCAGATCCGTTGCGCCGACGGACTCGAGGGCCTTGATGTAACTTCCCGGCGCGTGCTGGCTGCCACCGAACATCAAATGCTCGAAGAGGTGGGCAAAGCCAGTCTTTCCGCGCTTCTCGTTCTTTGAGCCCACGTGGTACCACAAATTCACGGCGACGATGGGGGCCTTGTGGTCTTCATGGACGATCAGCGTCAAGCCATTTTTGAGCACGAATTTCTGGTAGGGAATGTCCGGTTGTTGCGCGCGCGCTGGCCTCGCTGCCGCTCCGGCGAGAAAGAAAACAAGCATCAATAACGGCCAGCCGAATCGAGTCCTCATATCTTCTCCTCAGTTATTCCTGGCTTTTCGTCCACAGATGTGCCGCCCACTTTAGCTGCTTGTTGCGCATCCTACTAGAAAAAAAACAAGGGGAACCTTGTGCAGGTCATCAGGAACAGTGCTCTGCGCGAAAGCACTCTTCGTTTCCTTATTTTCTCGACGGTCCATTGGGAGGAACAGCTACTGCCGCGCGGAGTATTTGCGGCGTAATTTGAAGATGCAAGCGCACGAGGTGGCCATCGTGTGAAATGTCCGCCGCTTTTAACAAGGCATCGAGCGCGGGCCACTGCGGGCCGATTTGCTGTTGCGTTTTTGGGTCGGCCATGGCCGCGCGTCCCATCCACACCAAGCCTTCCAGCGCCGTGGACAATTGAAATGCGTTCAGCGTGGAATCGCATTCCGCGGTGGCCGCGACTTTCAAGTCTTGCCCCGCCGGCAGACCCGCGAGCGTGATGTTGTGAACGCTTTGCAGCAAATGCGCAAGTTGCGCGGAGTGCGTTTCGTCGACGCCGATATCCTTGGCCAAATCTGGCGTGCGCGCCACGGCGTAAATCGGAGCGCCGGCGACTTTCGCGACGCGTTGCGACATTTGAGAATCCAGTCGCTCGTGAACCGCGTCCAGCATCGCGGAAATTTCAGGCCCATCAGCGAGAATAATTTCCGTTGGAGTCACAAAAACAAAACGCACGGTTCGTGGTGGATTTGCTTCTGGGACTTCGAAAATTGTCCGCTGACCATGCTCCACAACTCTGCCGCCGTTGCGTTGGGCGTAACGCTCGATTCTTGCCTCATTGAATCTTCCCTGCGCAATGGCCACGACCGTCGTGGGCGAGTCTTTTGGCCACAGCGCCAGAGCGACGCGATCGAGGTCGCGCGAATAATCAAAGCCAGTTGAACGCACGAATGCAGTGTATTCAGGGTCTTGCGCGGAGGTGGGCGCCAGACCGGAAAGCTCTCTTCCGATCGGCGCGGCGCGCAGCGCGGCAACATCCGCGAATATCACGGCGGAAGCGCGGGCAGGCAATTGATGCACGAGATCAATCGAATTCGTCGCAGTGGATGCTTCGCCGCTCGGGCCAGCGGCGGTGATGCCGGGCTGGACGAAAAATTGAGCGTCTTCGGCCCGCAATCGCGCTGTTTTTTCGTGCGCGTGATAAACGTAAGCGAGTACCGCGGCGGCGGCAATGCAAGCGGCGAGAATTATGATGACTGTGCGTTTCATGCGGCCGTGTGCGGCTACTTTTTCAGTATAAGTTTCAGCGGGAATGGTGTAAAGTTGATGCTTGGCGTATAATTCCAGAGTCAGCTTGGCACGAGCCGTGCTGGCTACTCGCACCCCCTTGCAATTTGATTGCCCACATGATAGGTTTGCAGGGTTTGGCGTGCTGGCGTAGCTCAGCTGGTAGAGCATCTGATTTGTAATCAGAGGGTCGGGGGTTCAATTCCCTCCGCCAGCTGAATTTTTGAGGATCGGGATTTTGGGTTTGGCTCTGGTGAATTCCTCGCATTGAAAAACGAACGGGCTGGTGTCTTTGGACACGAGCCCTTTCTGCGTTGCGAAGTTCCCCGGTTCGGGACCAGCGTCTCAAGTCCCGGTGTTCTTGCGGGACGGGTGGGTGAGTGGCTAAAACCAGCAGACTGTAAATCTGCCGCTCCTTGCGGGCTACGGAGGTTCGAATCCTCCCCCGTCCACCATTGTATCGCGAGGGCGCCGAAGCACACTGAAGGCGAAACACAGTTCGATCTCGAAAAACTTGGGCGGAAGTTCGGAAGACATCGTTGGGAGTCGCGACACGTGCGCGACCAGCGAACCGGTGGATGCCTGGGTAGCTCAGTTGGTAGAGCGCGTCCTTGGTAAGGACGAGGTCACCGGTTCAATCCCGGTCCCAGGCTCCAGAATTTGAGTGGTCGGGCGGGGGTAACTCAGGGGTAGAGTCTCTGCCTTCCAAGCAGATGGTCGCGGGTTCGAATCCCGTCCCCCGCTCCAAAGTTCTGGAAGGTGTTAACGAAGAAATTCTGCGGAATTGAGAACGAGGTAGGAATCGATGGCGAAGGAAAAATTTGAGCGCAGCAAGCCGCACCTGAACATTGGGACGATCGGTCACATCGACCACGGCAAGACGACTTTGACGGCGGCGATCACGAAAGTATTGTCGAAGAACAACCCGAAAGTGCAGTTCCGGGCGTTCGATTCGATCGACAACGCGCCGGAAGAGCGCGAGCGCGGAATCACGATTGCGGTGTCGCACGTCGAGTATGAGACGCCC
>DATNDO010000250.1:0-8813 GCA_035606955.1 Candidatus Angelobacter sp. | reverse complement strand
CTTCGCGGCGCAACGCGCTCTGCGCCGTTGCTTCTAGTAAGTGACTTGGTAAAGGATTGGGTAGCAGGGTGGGGCGTCAGCTCAGCGAAGAGAAAGTTTTCTTGAAAGAAAAGGGCGCTGGGAACAATCTCCCGGCGCCCTTGGTTGTTCTTAATTCTACAGAAGCTGCCTCACCAATCCTCGGCGGCCGTCATGGGCAAGGCACAGCCGACTGCGGAAGAACCGTTTCATTCGGGTAACTGAACGCACCATCAATCGCATTCGACGTCGTACCCATCTCAAACCACTGCAACAGAGCTTCGTTTTGCGGATGGAACGTGAAGATTTCCTGTTTTTCTTTCAGTGTCAGGGGAATCGTCGCAGTGGACAAAACCTCGACCGGGTCGCCCGTCTCTAGATTGCCCTGGCATACCGTTGAGTTGGGAGGCTGGCCCGGAAACTGCCAAGTGGGCACTGTGTTGTTGATGAAGGGATCGTTGAACGACTCGGAGATTTCATGGGACAAGCCCGTTACGTCCTGAAATCCCGCGCCGAAAAGACCGGGCGAGATGAAACTGGCGAAGAGAGAAATCCAGCGCGGCTGCGGCGTGACGCCGCCTTCAAAAAAGTATGTGTGGAAACCGAGGACGCAGCAACCCCCGGGTGTGTTTGGATTGTTCACATTGAGAGAGAAAAGAAACGTGTTGGGAAACATGTCAACGTTAACGGCATCGGTGGTGAAATTATTCGCGTTGATGTCGTTCACAACCGCATTGTCATAGAAGAAGTTGAACAGCAGGTTCAGCATCAGCACGAACGTTGAGCCATCTGAAGCCGTGCCCGTGAAGTACGAGCGAGCCTGGATAATCGTTCCGTTGGCAAGCTGGACGTTCACAAATCTCGGGACTGTGATGGTCACGCGGTTCACAATGGTCGGCTGGAGTTCGGTGTGCCAATTCGACTTCGCCGTGTTAAAGAACTCGGCGCGCTGGATTGCATCAGCAAACTGAGTACGGGGGCCGGAGGAATTGTACATGGCGTTCGCGAAGTTCGGAGAATCGGTTGTGGCGTCCTCGAACGGCGCGAAGGGAACTGTCGTGAAGACGCTTCCGTCGGCGTTGAGCAGTTGCAGCGAAACCTCGGTGATTTTCGTAGGAATGTTTGTCGTGCCGCCTGTTAGCGGGTCATTTCCCATCATGACGAACGGAAAAACATTGCCGAGGCTCGGTCCGGCTTGCGCGGCAAACGCCCCGGTAAATGTAGGGATGGTCACCAAACCGGTGATATTCCCCCCATTGGCCTGAGCGTTGGTCGAGGCGGCATTGGACGAGGAGGAGCTGCCTGGTCCCGCATTGGCAGAAGTTCCGACGGCAAATGGCGAGACGCCGTCCGGCGGCATTACCAAAACAGAGCCGGGCGTGAAGGGTATGACGGCTTGAACGTTGATCGGTTGTACGCGGACATAGCCTGCTGCATTGGAAGTTCCACTGGTCAAGATCTGAGCATGGCTTCTCTGAACACCCCCTACCAGTAACGCAAGGGCGGCAAAGACGCCGATAAATCGGGCCAGGATTTTCATTCGTTTCTCCTTTGTTTGAATCCGGCTTAGGGGCAATCGCTCGCAGAAAGATACGCTGAATTTCAGCGAGTGCAAGAGGAAGTTTGTTAAATTTGTATTAGAACGTAGTGCAAATAGGGGGTTCTATTACTGGCAGAACTGAGTGCTGATTCCGAGGTCAGGCCACCTGGCCCGTGAGCAGTTCGAGAACGGCTGCAACGATTTCGCGAATTTGTACCGGCCGGAACAAGGTTCTCGCCGCGGAGCCAAGATGGACGGTCGTGGTACGGGAGGCGACGACGACGGCGGGAACGCGTTCAACGAGCTTTTGGATGGCTGGATCCGAAGCGGCCTTTGAATTCGCGTCGAGGACAATGGCCGAAGGCGTCTGGCCTGCGGAAAGTGCGGCGCCAACGTCCGCAGCGGTTTCCATTCCCAGCGCTTCAACACCGCGTTCGCGTAACTCGGCGCGAACCCCAGCGCGGAGCGTCCAGTCTTCGCCGATGACGTAGATGACTGGCATCCCCGAACATAAGTATAGCATCCCCGCTAGTGGCGCTTTATCGCCGTGGAACGTCACGGCGTAGGCAAGCGATGGAGCCGTCTGCTACAATTCGGCGAATTCCGGGGGATTCCTCTATTGGTGTCAGAACGAGCACCTGGACCACGAAGACGATGGGTCGGATGGCTGATCGGCGCTATCGTAGTGGTGGCCCTTGTCTTGATACTCGCCAACCGCGACCAGGCTCCTGAAGTTCAGGTCGCACAAGTAAAGCGCGAGAACCTTTCCGCATCGATCGCCAGTAACGGGAAAGTCGAGCCGATAGAGCCGACGATTGCGCGCGCGCAGTTTGTGACCTTTGTTGACAAGGTAGCGGCTACAGAAGGACAAACGGTTCACAAGGGTGAGGTAATTCTCGTGCTGAACGCGGACAATGCGAAGGCCCAGCTGGCCAACACGCGCGCTGAGCTCCTTGTGACTCAGGAGCAACTCCGTGCCGCGAGGGCGGGCGGGCCGGCCGATGAATTGGCACAAATCAATGGCGATCTGCGGAAAGCGCAAATTGCCTTGGGGGACTTGCAGAAAACGCAGAAATCGCTGACACAACTTGTTGCCGAGAAAGCTGCCACGCAGGACGAACTGGACCAGAACGCGAGTAAGGTGGCGCAAGCGCAGACCACGGTTGAAACGCTCGAACAGAGGAAGGCAGCGCTGGCGGGGCAGGCTAGCGTGAGCGCCCAAAGCGCAGAGTTGACCGTCCAGCGCGACCACGATCTGATTGCCACGCTCCAGCATGACGTCAACTCGGCCACCGTGATCGCACCGCTTAATGGGACGCTCTATTCGTTGCCGGTTCAATCCGGTGATTACGTGCAGGTGGGACAGGTGCTCGCGGAGATGGCCGATCTGCATTATGTGCGGGTGCGCGCGTTTGTCGATGAGCCGGATTTGGGAGTGCTCGCGCCGAGCCAGCCGGTGGACATTACGTGGGATGCGTTGCCGGGGCACGTCTGGAACGGACGGACCGAGACGGTGCCGAAGCAGGTGACAACTTTGCAATTGCGCAGCGTTGGCGAGGTGCTTTGCTCCGTAGCGAATGATAACTTGGAGCTGATACCCAACATCAACGTGGCCGTAAAGATCGAGGTAAGCCGCCGGCAGAACGTTCTGGTGGTGCCGCGGGGAGCAGTGCACACAGACGGCTTGCAGCATTTCGTGCTGGTGGTAGAGAACGACACCTTGCACCGCCGAAATGTGGAAGTCGGCATTGCAAATCCAACGGAGTTTGAAGTGGTTTCGGGTTTGAAGAGCGGCGACCGCGTCGCGCTTTCGAACGACATCACGTTGCGAGACGGAATGAACATACATCCCGCGGAGGCAAAAGAGTAATGAAGCGGCTTTTAGGGTCCATTGCAGTTTCTTTGATTTTACTTTTGCCTGCGGTTCGTCCAGCTTCGGCGGACGGCTTAAGCGCTATTGAGGGACAATTCGAGGCGGGGAATTACAGCATGGCGATGAACGCGCTGCGCGCGTTGATCTCGCAGAATCCCTCTGACGCGACCGCGCATTACTGGCTGGGGCGCTGTTATGTCGAGGTGAGCGATTACGATAATGCCATCAACGAGTTTGGAAAAGCGCTGCAGATTGCTCCGAATTCGTCCCTGTACCACGAATGGCTGGGACGCGCGTTCGGCGGAAAGGCGGATCGCGATCGCAGCTTCTTGCTGGCGCGGCGCGTGAAGAAGGAGTTTCTGGCGGCCGTGCAGGCCGACGGTTCGAATATCGAGGCGCGGCGCGATTTGGAAGAGTATCTGCTCGACGCGCCATGGATTGTTGGCGGCAGCAATGAAGATGCACTTACGCAGGTGAATGAGATCAGCAAGCTCGATCCGTTGATCGGGCATCTTGCTCGCGCCGATTACCTCAATCATGTTGGGAAGAGCGATCAAGCGATCTCCGAGTACAATGCGGCGCTCGAGATGAAACCTCAAAAGGTCGGGCCGTATCTGGAGATCGCCGATTATTACGCTGGACAAAACAATGGCGGCGAAGTGGAACGAATCGTCGATGCGGCTGCGCAGGTCAACGGAAAAGACCCGCGTCTGGCTTTCTATCGTGGCCAAGCCCACGTATTAAGCGGAACGAATTTGACGGTTGCCGAAGAGGACTTGAAGTCGTATCTTGCCAGTTCACCGCAACGTACCGATTGGCCGTCGCATGCGGCCGCGCGTTACTGGCTGGGGCGTTTGTACGAAAGAGAAGGCAACAAGATGGAAGCCGCCGAGCAGTATCGCGCGTCGTTGCAGCTTGATTCGCGGCGAAAAGACGCGCGCAAGCAGCTCGACGCACTGGAGAAGTCACTTCATTAAAATCAGCAAGAATGGAAATTCCACCCACGGCAAGTCGTCTGGAAGCGAAAAATGAAACTTCTGGTCACGGGCGGCGCCGGCTTTATCGGCTCGAATTTCATCCGCTACTTTCTCAGCGTGCATCCCAGCACTGAAATCGTCAATTTCGATAAGCTCACGTACGCTGGCAATCTCCAAAATCTGGCCGATATTGATGCGCAACCAAATTATAGATTTGTGCGCGGCGATATCTGCGATGCCGAAGCCGTGGAGCACTTGTGCGAAGAGTCGTTCGATGCCATCGCGCATTTTGCCGCCGAAAGCCACGTGGATCGTAGCATTGCGGCGGCGCGCGAATTCATTCGCACCAACGTCGAAGGCACTTTGGTGACGCTCGAAGCGGCGCGGAAGCGGAAGATTCCCCGCTTCCTGCACGTCAGCACGGACGAAGTTTACGGCAGCATGGCTCCGAAAGAATCGGCGACGGAGCAATCGCAACTCGCTCCCAACAGCCCGTACGCGGCGAGCAAGGCCGCGGCTGATTTACTGGTGCGCAGTTACGTCCAGACGCACAAATTTCCCGCCGTGATCACACGATGCACGAATAATTACGGCCCGTATCAGTTTCCGGAAAAACTGATCCCGTTGATGATTTCCAATGCTATTGAAGGCAAAAAGCTGCCCGTTTATGGCGATGGGCTGAACGAGCGCGATTGGATTTTCGTTGAGGATCATTGTCGAGCACTTGACGCTGTCCTGGAGAAAGGCCGGATCGGAGAGATTTACAATATTGGCTCCGGGCGTCCGGTGCCGAACATCGGAATCGTTCGCAGTCTGCTGAAACTGCTGAATGCGCCCGACGGACTCATCGAATTCGTGCAGGACCGGCCGGGGCACGACCGGCGCTACGCCCTCGATGATTCGAAAATTCGACGCGAATTGGGATGGGAATCAAAGGTCGAGCTCGACTCCGGGTTGAAGCACACCGTGGATTGGTACCGCACTCATTCCGATTGGGTGCAGGAAGCCAAGAGCGGTGAATATCAGGCCTACTACGAAAAATTCTACATAAAGCGGCGAGCCACTCTCGCCCAACTCTAAATCTCCTTGAAACTATTCATTACTGGCAAAGAAGGAATGTTGGCGGGCGCGCTGAGGGAAGTGCTTGCGCCTCGTCACGAAATCTCTGCAGCGAGCCACCGCGAAGCCGATATCACCGACGGTAAAGCGATTGCGCATGCGATTGAAATGGCCCGGCCGGACGCGGTGGTGAACGCCGCGGCCTTCACGGATGTGGATGCTTGTGAGAGTCAGCCCGAGTTGGCGTTTCGCGTGAACGCCGAGGGCCCGCGGAATATCGCCGTCGCCTGCAAACGATTCGGCATTCCTATGATGCACATCAGCACGGACTATATCTTCGATGGCACAAAGCGGGAGCCATATCTGGAGGAAGACGAGGCGCGGCCCTTGAGTGTTTATGGCCGCAGCAAGCTGGAAGGCGAGAGAGAAGTTCAGAAAAATTTGGAGCGGTCGTGGATTGTGCGTGTGTGCAGCGTGTTCGGCCCCTACCGCAAGAATTTCGTATCGCTCGTGGTTGAGCTGGGGCGCAAAGGAGAGCCCTTGCAGATCGTGAAAGATCAACGGTTCGCGCCGACGTACACATTCGACGCAGCGCTCGGCATCGAACGAATTCTCGAGCGCGGTTCGCACGGAATTTATCACCTAACGAACCAGAGCTTCACCACGCGGATCGATTACACGCGGGAGATCTTGAGACAAGCAGGCTTCGCGAGTGTTCCGGTGAATCCGATCACGAGCGAAGAATCAAAGCGCCCTGCGCCGCGCCCGGCGAATTCGCAACTGGAAAACGCCCGCCTCAAACGCGAAGGACTTCCGCTGCTCCCGACGTGGCAGGATGCGATACGCCGCTATTTGATCCAATTGGACGCCAGCTCTTAATGCGCTGGCCGTCTGAGGGGCGACGCGTAACGCCTAATTGAGACGGCAAACCTCGACGGCTGAATTTCGATAGGGGCAGCTGGTGGCTGCTGCATTCGGTTGCTGCAGGACGACCCAGGTGACTCCGTAGGTTCTCTCCAAGCGGGAAAAATCACTGGCGCCGAAACCTGTCCAGCCGTTCGCGGCTTGCGTTTGCGCCAGGCAATCATCAGCGAGCGGCAGCTCCGGATAGAGCGCGACGGCGCTCCAATCTTTAGTGGCGTCGGCCAGTCGGCTACGTTCGGCGATCGCGCGGAAGCCTTGATAATTTTCTCGCGGCAGAGCCATATAATTCGGATCGAGAGCGAAGACGGCGTTTTCCGGAGTGTTGGCGCGGATCCATACAAATGCTTGTACCCACGGATTTTTCGGCGTCGCGCCGGGCCATTCGACGTGCCGGTCGCCGGGAAAAAGCTGGAACTGTGCAAAAGACATCCCGGCGCAAATGGGGATAAACAGCAGCAGCCAGCGTACCGGCCGATTACGCAGCACCCATTCACCCAACATCCCTCCGGCAAAAAGAAATAGAAATATATAGACCAACTGCAGGCTGCGCATGGGTTGATAGAGCGCGAAGATTTCGAGACTTCGCGGAACCGTCACGATTAATCCGCACGCGAAGAAAAGAAGTTCGAAAAGGATTAGCGCCCAGGTTAAACGCGCAAGCGCTGGCTGGCCTCGCTTCCGCGCGATGCGGTTGAACCACCAGAGCAGCGCGAGCGGCCCGAGAATACCGAGCCACTCGAACCACTGCCAGCGAAGCAGGAAGTAGTACGCATGACTTTGCAAAGATTGCCAATAGGCAGCCGACGGCGCCCTTAGCGAAAATCCCGGGATCAATAACGCGGCTGAACTGACTGAGGTCAACGCCAGTGGGTCTCGCCGTTTGTTCAGCACGAGAAGAAGCAAAACAAAAGCCATGCCGAACAGCACCATCAGCGGTTGGATGACCGTGGTGAGAACAAGCCATAAGGCAGTGACGAAATATTTTCTTTCAAGAGCCGCGTCAATGGCGAAAACAATTCCGAATGCCGAAAAAGAGCGCGGATTCAAATACGCATCAAAAATGTACAGAGCGGTGCCCGCCACGGGCAAGGTGAGCAGCGCCGCGACCATGACAACGGCGGCGCACCGCCCGGCCTGAGATGGGAAGCATTTCGAAGCGATTTTCCAGCACGCAAAAAGAAAAAGAAAGACGGAGCACAGGTACCAGAGAAAAAGCACCCAGTCGAGCGAGAAATGCGTTACGCGCACCGTCCATGCGATGAGGTTGGGAAAAAACGTGAGGTGCGCGTGCGTCTCGAAAAATTCTTGGCCGAAGGGGTAATAGGAGGGGTGGAGAATTTTTACGATGCCCGGAACATAGATCTCGGCGTCTTCCGACCTGGGGTGATACCCGTGAATCAGGAGCGCAGCGAATGTCAACAGCAGGAGAAGGGTCAGGTCTTTCCGCTTCACGCCGCGCCCCTCAATTTATGGAATCGCGAATTTCCACGCGCTGGCATCCTAGATGCGGACAGGCGCAGCTTCGCGGGCGCCGTTCGAATAATAGTCAGGGTTGAGCTTGCGCCCGGTTTCCTTGAAGATGCGGAAGCGCGCGATGCCCAATTTTTGGAGGGTGAATTTGAAGGAGGTCGCAAGCACTCCGAGACCGTAAAAAACACTGCGGCGGAAATTGATCGACGACGCCTCTGCGAAATACCGCGCGGGGCATGAGATCTCTCCAATTCGAAAGCCAAAAAACAAAACCTGCGCCAGCACTTCGTTGTCGAAAAGGAAATCGTCTGAATTTTCGAGCAGCGGCAAGGCAAGAAGCACTTCGCGGCTGAACGCGCGATAGCCGGTATGGTATTCGGATAATTTTGCGCCGAGCAACAGATTCTCAAACGCCGTCAGGACGCGATTCGAAATATATTTGTAGAGTGGCATGCCCCTGCGTCGCGCGCCGCCGCCCAGAATACGCGAGCCAAGGGCGACGTCGCAAGTGCCGCACGCGATAAGTCCGGCGAGCGATGGCACCAAAGCGGGGTTGTACTGATAGTCGGGATGAAGCATCACGACGATATCGGCGCCTGCAGCCAGGGCTTCCCGATAGCATGTTTGTTGGTTGCGCCCGTATCCGTAGTTGCGGTCATGCACGAAGACTTGCAGGCCAAGTTTTTCGGCGAGGTGAACGGTTCCGTCCGTGCTCGAATCATCGACCAGAATTTTAATATCAACCGCGCTGGGGAGATCGCGGACAGTTGCTTCAAGCGTCTTCTCCGCGTTGTACGCGGGCATGACGACAGCGATTCGCTTGTCTTGAATCATGCTTGTCCGGGGGAGCGCGTTCAGCTAGCCACGGCGACTGCCTCGTTCCTTGAGTATCTCGAGGAACATCGCCGCAAAAATTACAGGCGTCTCGCTAACTCACTCAGTGCATCGTAAT
>DATNDO010000244.1:0-6552 GCA_035606955.1 Candidatus Angelobacter sp. | reverse complement strand
CCATAACGGCTGGTGACGGCGAAATAGCCGATCGTTTGGTATCCCCACGACGCATCGAACGGATGCTCCATCATGGGCAGCAGTTCGATGTGTGTGTAGCCCATTTGCTTCACGTAGGGAATGAGTTCGTCGCCCATTTCGCTATAGGTGAGCCAGCGGCCGCCGTCGGCGCGGCGCCATGAGCCGAAATGAACTTCGTAAATCGAAATGGGCGCGTGCTGCCAGTCGAATCGCAGGCGCTGGTCGAGCCATTCGGAGTCTTGCCAGGAGTAGCCTTCAATATCGACGACAACAGAACTGGATTTCGGACGAAGTTCACCGGCGAAGCCATACGGATCGGCTTTCAACATCAAGACATCGCTGAACCGTGAACGTATCTCGAATTTGTAAAGATCGCCCTGGCTCAAGCCCGGAATGAATATTTCCCACACGCCCGTGCTGTCGCGGCTGCGCATGGGATTAACGCGGCCGTCCCAGGAATTAAAGTTGCCGACGACGCTGACGCGTTTGGCGTTGGGCGCCCAGACGCCGAAATGCACACCGCGAACGCCTGCGACTTCGCGGACATGCGCGCCTAATTTTTCGTAGTTCTGATAATGAGTGCCCTCGCCGATCAGATAAAGGTCTAGGTCGGTCAGCAGAGGAGGGAAGGCGTAAGGATCATAAGTATCCCAGGATTTTCCGTCGGGATACGTGATTCGAAGGCGATAAGCCGTGGGAGCGATGTCGAGCGCGTCAGATTCAGACGATGAGCCTGGCGATTTCCCCGACGATGCTCCCGACGATATTCCGGTCGGTGGGATGATGGCTTCATAAAGACCGTCGGGGTGAACGCGAGTCGCAGGACACTCTTGCTGCGGTTTGCCCCAGAGGATTGTGACTTGCGTAGCATGAGGTTGAAGTGTGCGAATTGCGAGCGCAGGCTTCCCGGGCAAATTTGCAGGATGCGGACCGAGGAAATGGAAAGGATCGGAATGCTCCGCGCGGAGCAACAAATCGATTTCCGGATTTGCTGCTGGCGAGATAGTGGAAGCGGCGTCCGCCGGCGTGCCGGCATTTTCTAAAATGGACAGTTCGTTCCTCCGGTCATCATGACCCGTATCTATTTTAGCGCACAGGCGAGGAAACGATTCGATGATTTCAAGGCTGGAACAAGAAAACTTGCGACCGACGTTTCGCGGTAGGTGCGCGGAGTAATGACGGAGATGCGGCTCGTGCGGGGCGTGGACGCGCTGGACAGAAATGCGGCGGACAGGTAGGCTATGCCTCTTACCACTGCACCTAGCCACTGAGGAGGAATTCAAATGCGGAAGGCTGCCGTTTCGTTTCTGATTTTAATTTTTCTTGGTGCGATTGCTGGCGCAAGCGCGGTCTCAGCTCAGCAAGCCACGAAGAAGGCGCCAGGGCCAGAACAAGTGCTTCTGCGGAATTGGAACGGGATTGGAAGCAAAATAATCGCCATGGCCAAGGATTGGCCTGCCGATAAATACGACTACCGGCCGAACGACAAAGTCCGGACGTTTGGGCAGTTTCTGGTGCACATCGCAGCCTCGAATTATTTCGCGACCAACCCCGCGTTGGGCAAGAGCACAAAAGGCCTTGAAGACGATCCCAAGGAATACAAGACGAAGGAACAAATTGTCGCGTTCGTCGAGAAATCATTCGCGGATGGCGCGGCAGCGCTAGAAAAAGGTGGTGACGACGGCGCGATGGCGCATCTGGGCCAGTGGGTGGGAATCATCGAGCATAGCGGCGAGCACTTCGGAAACTTGGTGACGTACTACCGGAACAACGACGTGGTACCGCCGGAATCGCGTCCCAAGAAATAGAGCTTGTCATACATCCTAATTAGGACAGGGAATCCAAAGATGAAGCGGAGCTTTGCCTATGTGTTTCTCATATTGGCGGCAGGACTGAGCATGGTCAGCATCGGAAGCGCACAGGACCGGACACAGGGCCGGTCGATGGTGACCACGCGCTACGGAATCGTCGCGGCGGAGAGTCCGTTGGCGGCGCAGGCTGGCGCGCAAATTCTCGCCCGTGGCGGGAATGCCATTGACGCAGCGGTGGCGACGAATGCCGTGATGGGCGTCGTCGAGCCAATGATGAACGGGATGGGTGGCGACCTGTTCGTGATTGTCTACGACGCAAAGAGCGGCAAACTTTACGGGTTGAACGCGAGCGGCTGGTCGCCCAAGGGATTGACGCCCGAGTTTTTGAAGAACAAAGGCATCACCGCGATGCCGCAGCATGGAATCGATTCCGTCACCGTACCCGGCGTCGTGGACGGCTGGTCGAAACTGCTCAGCAGATTTGGGAAGTTGGGGTTTGAGCAAGACCTTGCGCCCGCGATTCGCTACGCGCACGAGGGTTTTCCCGTGCCGGAGTGGGACGCAGAGTATTGGGCGGCCGCGGCTGGATTTTTGAAGAAGAATCCAGCGACGGCGCGGCTGTATCTTTTGCAAGGGGAAGCGCCGAAGGCGGGAGAAGTTTTTCGCAACGAGGAGTTGTCACGGTCGCTGGCGCTGGTGGCGAAGGGCGGGCGTGACGCGTTTTACAAAGGAGAGATCGCACAGCACATTGCCGATTTTTCAAAGCAAGAAGGCGGCGCGATGACGCTGGAGGATTTGGCGGATTATTCCAGCGAATGGGTCGAGCCGATTTCGACGAAATACCGCGGCTGGGAAGTGTATGAACTGCCGCCAAACGGGCAGGGAATTGCAGCGCTCGAAATGTTGAACATGATGCAGCAATTTCCGTTGTCGCAATTCGGTCACAATTCCGCTGATGCTTTGCACGTGATGATCGAAGCGAAAAAACTGGCGTATGCGGATTTGCGGCGCTACATCGGCGATCCGCGATTCAGCAAAATTCCAGTCGTGGGATTGCTTTCAGACGATTACGCGCGCGAACGCGCCAAGCTGATCGACATGTCCAAAGCGAATTGCGATGTCGGACCCGGAATGCCAAATGAAAAACTCGGCGACACAACATATCTAACAGTAGTGGACCAACAGGGGAATATGGTGTCGCTGATCCAAAGTAACTACGACGAATTCGGTTCGCGTTTTGTGGCGGAGAATACAGGCTTCGTGCTGCAAGACCGCGGCGCGCTGTTCAATCTCGAACCGGATTCGCCGGACGTGCTCGCGGGTCACAAGCGGCCGCTGCACACCATCATTCCCGCGTTCATGAGCAAAGGGGACACACGAATCGCGTTTGGAATCATGGGCGGATTCAATCAGGCGCAGGCCCATGCGCAGTTCGTTTCAAACGTCGTGGATTTCGGCATGAATATTCAGGCCGCCATGGAAGCTGCGCGCTTCAGGAAGGTAACCTTTCAAGGCTGTGATGTCGACATGGAGGACCGCATCCCTGCGGATGTTCGGACAGCACTCACGTCGCGTGGGCACCAGATCCGCGTGCACGGTGATTTCTCTTCGACCATGGGGGGCGGGCAGGCGACCGAGCGTAACTTCGCAACCGGCGTAAATTTCGGCGCCTCCGACCCACGTAAGGACGGTGCAGCGATCCCAGAGCCGCCGCCGCATCCGTGACCCCAAGACGCCGGTGTCAAAAACGGGCACGCGGAATCGGCGACACGCTGAATGCTCTATTTGTACCTCCCGCCGCGATGAATTGTTGTCGAAAAGGCACCTCGTGGTACCGATGTACTATTGATGTTCCTCCGCGGTACGCGCTAAATTGTTGATTGGGTGTGGGTTTCTGCAAATCACAGATTGTAAATAGTTTTTCGCAGACGTGTGAGCAAGTTAAGGATGAGTTTGTGCGCGCGATTCGCGCCGCAGCCGGCTTATAAAAGAATTCAATGCCGATCAAGGTCGATTCCGCTCGCGCCAACCGTAAGAAAGGCAAATCTGCATCCCGAAATGGCGGACACGACGCGCCCGAAACTGCAGCGCCCGCGATAATCACTGACAGCCCACTCGAAAGCCCACCCGGAAAGCGTGAGCTGACTGCCAATACAATTGGCGAACGCAACGCCTTCCTGACGGCCATCGTCGAAAATAATCCGCTCGCCAGCGTGGTACTGGATTCAAACAACAGAGTCCAGCTCTGCAATCCAGCCTTTGAACGCCTCTTTGGATGCGCGCTAGATGAAATCATCGGCTGCGACGTGGACGACTTCGTCGCGCCTCCTTCACTCGCCGCTGAAGCGGCAGATCTCACTTGCCGAGCTTTGGCGGGAGAGAGTCTTCAGGTGACAACGCGGCGTCGCCGCCTGGATGGCAGCCTTGTAGACGTCGAACTTTATGCAGCTCCACTGATGTTGCAAGGGAAGCTCGCGGGAATTTTTGCCGTCTATGAGGAAATTACGGAGCGGAAGCGCGCGCACGATCAGCTGAGGGCTGCGGAAGCAAGGTATCGCCAGCTCGTCGAGCAACTCCCGGCGATAACCTACGTGGCTGAATTTGGCGTCGCGGGAAACTGGGAATATGTAAGTCCGCAAATCGCAAGTTTTCTCGGGTTCTCGCAGTCCGAATGGATGGCGAAGACCGGGCAGTGGCTCAAGCAAGTCCATCCCGATGATCGCAAGCAAGTGATGGACGCCGAAGAGCAGAGCAAACGCAACGGCGAAAATATCGACATGGAGTACCGAATGCTCGCGCGGGACGGGCGCGTGGTGTGGTTCCGCGACCGTGCGATTGTGAGCCGGGGAGAAGACGGCCGCATGCTCCAGCACGGCTTCATGCTCGATATCACGGAACGCAAGGAAGCGGAAGCTGCGTTGATGAAGCTGAGTCGGCAAACGAACATGATTCTTAATTCGGCTGGCGACGGAATATTTGGGCTGGATCGAGAGGGCCATCCAACCTTTGTGAACCGCGCGGCGGCGCGCATGTTCGGATACGAGCCCGAAGAGATCATTGGCAGGAACGGCCACGCGCTCTGGCATCACAGCAAAGAGGACGGCACGCCTTATCCGGAGGACGAGTGTCCTGCGTTCGCGGTATTGCGCGACGGAATTACGCGGCATGGAGCGAATGACTTCTACTGGCGGAAAGACGGAACAAGTTTCCCGGTTGAGTTTATCAGCACGGCCATTCGCGAAGGCGAAGAAGTGGTGGGCGCGGTGGTCACTTTCCGGGACATTACGGCGCGCCAGCGAGCGGAAAAAGCGCAGAAGCAAGCGGAGGAAAGATTCCGCAGCATATTCGAAAATGCCGTTGAGGGAATTTATCAGTCGACGCCGGATGGCCGATTTATCAGCGTGAATCCTGCCATGGCGCGAATGTTCGGTTACGCGTCTCCCGACGAAATGATCGAGATCGTCAGCGACATTGGACAGCAACTGTACATCGATTCCACGCAGCGCGAAGAATTCAAGCGCGCCATGGAGAAATTCGACTTGGTCGAAAGATTCGAAACCCAGGTCCGCCAGAAAGACGGCACGAGAATCTGGATTTCAGAAACTTCCCGCGCGGTGCGAAATGTCATTGGACGAGTCTGCTATTACGAAGGAACTATCGAGGACGTGAGTTCGAGAAAGCGCGCGGAAGCCGAACGGCAGGTTTCTTTTGAAATCATTCACGCCGCGAATGTCACGGACAATCTGGACGAACTCCTTCATCGCATCCATCAGTCATTGAAACGGGTTCTCTATGCCGAGAATTGCTTTGTCGCGCTCCACGATCCGATTTCAGGCATGTTCCACTTTCCATTTTTCGTGGACCAGTACGACAGCGCGCCGCCTCCGCAGAAAATGGGAAGGAGTTGCACAACGTACGTCTTCCGCAAAGGCGAAGCCATGTTGATTCCACAGACCTTTTTCGACGCGCTGGTGGGACAAGGCGAAGTCGAGCTCGTTGGTACGCCATCGCCCTCGTGGTTGGGAGTTCCGCTGCGCACACCTTCGGCGACCATCGGAGTGCTGGTCGTGCAGCATTATCAAGATGAGCGCGCGTATACGCACCGCGATTTGGAATTTCTTGCGTCTGTCGGAGGGCAGATCGCCCTGGCCATTGAACGCAAGCGCGCGGAAACTGCTTTGCGCGAAAGCGAAGCGCGTCTGCGAGTGCTGGTTGAACAATTGCCCGCCGTGCTGTGGACCACTGACAGCGAGTTGCGCTTCACGTCGTCCGTGGGCGCGGGACTGACCCGCTTGGGGCTGAAACCACAAGAGGTCGTGGGCAAATCTCTGTATGAGTTTTTCCAAACAGAAGATCGCAATTTCGCGCCGCTCGCGGCGCATAGGCGCGCGCTGGCCGGAGAATCGGTGACATTCCACATCGAATGGGGAGGCGGGTCGTATGCATGCCACGCCGAACCGCTGCGCACGGGAGAAGGGAATGTCTTTGGCGTCATCAGCATGGCGCTGGACATTACGGATCGCAAGCAGCTCGAGGCGCAATTGCGGCAAGCGCAGAAGATGGAAGCGGTGGGCCGGCTCGCCGGCGGAATCGCGCACGATTTCAACAATCTCTTAATGGTGATTCAAGGCTACACAGAACTGTTACTCGATCGCTTGGGCGGCGAACATCCGCTGCGCCGCAATGCGGAGCAAATTCATGACGCGTCGCAACGCGCCGC
>DATNDO010000235.1:0-2272 GCA_035606955.1 Candidatus Angelobacter sp. | reverse complement strand
GAAAGTCCGAACGAGCTTGGACGTTTGCGCCTGCCGCTCGCCGGCCGGCACAACGTGTTGAACGCGCTAGCCGCGCTTGCGGCTGCAAGCGAATGGGGCATTGGACTTGCGGACGCGAAAGAAGTCTTTCCAGCGCTGCGTCCCGCGTCCATGCGCGGCGAGTTTCTGAAATTCGCCGTTGGGTTTGCCATGATCAACGATTGCTACAACTCGAATCCCGTGGCTCTGGAACGCATGATCGACCTTCTTTGCTCGGTTCCCGGTTATCGCCGCCGCATCCTCGTCGCCGGAGAGTGGCGCGAAATTGGCCTGTCATCGGCGGAGCTTCATCGAGCCGGAGGAAAATACGCGGCGGACAAGAAATCAATTGCGTGGATTTTCGGCGTTGCGGGAGACGCAAAAGAATTCGTGCGCGGTGCAATTGACGCGGGACACCCCGCCGAGCAAACGGGATTTTTCGTGTCTTCTGACGAAGCCGCAAAATTCTTGGCCGAGTTTGTCGCGCTCGGCGATTTGCTGCTTGTGAAAGGCTCGCGTGGAGTGCACATGGAAGTAATTGCCGAAGCGCTATGCGCCAAATTTCCCTCGAGCGAAGCGGTTGATACGGAAGCGGCATCGACGGCTCACGAAAGGCGCGGCTGAAATGCTCTACTACCTTTTCGTCACCGTTCTGCGCCCGCACTTTAGCCCGTTGAACGTGTTTCGCTACATCACCGTGCGCACGGCGCTCGCCAGTCTGACAGCGCTTTTCTTGACGCTGGTGTTCGGTCCGTGGACGATTCGCCGTCTTCGCGAGATGCAGATCGGACAGTTTATTCGCGCCGAAGGCCCAGAGCGCCATCAGGCCAAGGCCGGCACGCCTACCATGGGCGGCGTGTTGATCGTCGCCGCGATTGTGGTGCCCACGCTTCTTTGGGCGGACCTGCATAGCCCGTACGCGCTGCTTGCGATGGGCGCGACGTTGGCATTCGCCGCGATTGGATTCGCGGATGACTACAACAAAGTGGTGCGCAAACGCAGCATGGGCTTGAATGCGAAAACAAAATTTTTTTATCAGGTACTCACTTGCATCGGCGTGGGCGCGGTGCTGCTTGCGTTGCAACAGCGTGGCGCATACTCGACGGAACTGAGCGTGCCTTTTGTGAAAGGGCTGCATCCGAACCTTGTCTCGCAAGCGCTTCTGCTCAAAGCGTACCTGTGGCCGTTGGCGTTTGTGCCTTTTGTCATCTTCTTGATCTTCGTGATTGTCGGTTCATCGAACGCCGTGAATCTGACGGACGGCTTGGACGGCCTCGCCATTGGCTGCGTCGTTGTTGCCGCAGGGGCGCTCACCGTCCTCACATACCTCTCCAGCCACGCGCGCTTCGCCGAATATCTCGACATTCAGAGGATTCCACAAGTCGGCGAGTTGACGATCTTCTGCGGCTCGGTTGTCGGCGCATCGCTCGGTTTTCTTTGGTACAACGCCCATCCCGCGGAACTGTTCATGGGTGACGTTGGTTCGCTCGCGCTGGGCGGAGTGATTGGCGTGACCGCCGTCATCATCAAACAGGAAATACTTCTACTCTTCATCGGCGGAATATTTGTGATTGAGGCGGTTTCAGTGATCATTCAAGTCGCTTCGTTCAAGTTGCGCGGCAAGCGCGTCTTCCGCATGGCCCCGCTGCACCATCATTTCGAACTGCTGGGCTGGAGCGAATCGAAAATCATTGTGCGCTTTTGGATTGCGGCGTTGGTGTTCGCGCTATTTTCTTTGACGACTTTGAAACTGAGGTAACAGCGTGCGATTGGGCGTGGATCTCGAAGGCAAGCGGCTGCTGGTCGTGGGACTGGCGCGCACGGGTATTGTTGTCTCTCTGCTCTGCGCCGCCTACGGTGCGCGCGTCACTGCCACGGACGAAAAACCCGAATCCGCGCTGCCCGAAGTCGTCGCGAAGCTGCGCGCCGCCGGCGTCACACTCGAACTCGGCGCGCACAATCCAGAAACGTTCGTCAATCAGGATTTAATTATCGTTAGTCCGGGCGTGCCCGCAAAAATGCCGCCGTTGCAGCTCGCGCGCAATCGCGGCATTCCCGTGTGGAGCGAAATCGAACTCGCATGGCGCTTGATGCGCGGCAAGCTTGTCGCCATCACCGGCTCAAACGGGAAAACAACCACCACCGCGCTGGTCGGACACATTTTGCAGTCGGCGAAAATCCCCGTGCTCGTCGGCGGAAATATTGGAACGCCCCTGCTGGCAAAGGTGGAAGCGTCCAGCGACTCCACGGTCAC
>DATNDO010000223.1:0-5520 GCA_035606955.1 Candidatus Angelobacter sp. | reverse complement strand
TCATATTCGAGCACAAGATTTTTGCGCTGGCGGCGGGACCAGCGCGATTCGAAAGGAATGCGCCAAGTCGACGGCCACGTCTCGGCAACGGCAGTCTCGCCTTCCGCAGGCGCGGACGTTTCGCTGCGTTCGCGCTGAGGTGTGACTTCGCGGCCGTCAATCTTGACGCGCAGATTTGCGAGGCCGAAACCTTTCTCGCTCGGCAAGCCGAGTTCAATGGAATCGAGCGACGTGGTGCCGACGTTGGCAAGCCGGTATTGCGCGCGGATGGCGAGATGCGGCGGAGCACCGGGAACGAAGCGCACTGTGATGGATTGCTTTTCGATTTGATAGCCGGGAGCGAGAGGCACGGCGCAGCTCGACAGGCAAATGAGCGCTACAACGAGGAGTGCGCCGCCGCAGAAACGCCGAGTGGAAGAGAAAGTCAAAGCAGGAAGATTCTACCGATGAATAAAACCAGTAGCCAGAGACAAGTGATGGACAATCCGGTGTCCTGTTTCCGAAATTCCGGCCACATGTGCTTGCGAACGCGACAACTGTCCTCAGGGGCTGAAGCCCCTTTTTCTTTCGAGCCTTGAGCGGCACGGTTGAAACCGTGCCCTGACCAACCCGTGCTGCACCTTTTCGGCGACACGGCGCTAGGTTTCCGAAATTCCGGTCATAAGGTTGCGAACGCGACAATTGTCCTGAGGGGCTGAAGAGCGTGTCCGAGAACTGCAAAATCGGTACGTCAGCGGCTAAAGCCGCACTGAAATTGCAGGGCTTATGTCGTGGCTAAAGCCACGACCCACAAAGATTCTGGAGTTGCCACACAGGCTTCTGAGGCCCATTTTTCTTTCGAGGCTTGAGCGGCACGGTTGCACTTTCTGCGTCAGTGTAAGAAACCGTGCCCTGACACGCGCCCTGAGGAAGGCCGAGGGATGCAGCTCTACGAAACGAAGACTCAGGGCATTGCGCCCTTCGGCAAGACACTCAGGACAAGCCGACGTGCGCAGCAAGCAGCGCCCCTACGAGTGCGATTCGAAAGGCAAAGGCATGCAGGCTAAAGCCTGTGCCACCCAAGGCAGGGACACCAGCAACAAGTGATGGACAATCAGCGATGGGGTTGTTAGGCAGGAATAAATATAGTCGAGGAAAGAATTCAGCGGCCGGGGTAGCGGCGAAGAATTTGAGCGTCGGACCAGCCACGACGGCGAAGTCTGATGATTTCCGGCGCCTCGCTGTCGGCGACGCCGCGACGAACCAGTTGCAGCAGTGTTCCCTCGCGCATTCCCGCGTTTTTGAAATTCGCCAGAGAAGCGCCAGAAAGCACGGGTTCGCCCGCAGCGCGTCGATGAGCGGCTTCCAGAATAATTTCGTCGGAGAGGCCCGCGAGGCGCATGGCTTGCGCTTCGCCA
The DNA here is from genome assembly GCA_035606955.1 of Candidatus Angelobacter sp. GTDB lineage: Bacteria > Acidobacteriota > Terriglobia > Acidiferrales > UBA7541 > DAHUXN01. Next base: position 4,123 of record DATNDO010000223.1, on the reverse strand, counting down.
GTCCACAGGCCGATTTGATCGAGCTTCGCCAACTCGATCACGGTGGATTCGGCCATGCTGGCGCCAAGCAATTGGGCGACATCGTCTCCCGCGTGAAACTTTTCGTTTCGAGAGTGCGCCAAGCGAACAAGCGCAACGCAGCCATCATCGGAAAGCCCGCCCTGCTTAGCCTTGGCGACTTCGGCAACTTCGGCGTCATTGATATTGAGGGATTTCAAAGATTGAATGGCGGAAAAGCTGAGCCCCGACTGATCCAAGGGAATGGTATTTGTGGGCATCACGCGATGACATCCCGAGACGCAGAGCAAAGCCAGAGCGAACGCGGACAAAAGCGTTCGCGCGGGACGATCGTGCGGTGGCTGTAAAAGGAAAGTGCGAAGCATCTCAGATTAGATTGTAAACGGAGACGAACCGAGGCGGAGAGGTAGATGTCTGAAGCGACAACGCCCGTGGGGAACAGGAGAGAAAGAGCCGCGTTTCAAACGTTGTAGATGCGCTCGATATCGAAGATGCCGGGAATTTTCTTGATTTGGAGGAGGATTTTTTCGAGTTGCTTGCGGTCGCGGACGTCGAGGGCTATCTCAATTTTCGCGTGCAAATGCTCGCCGACGCTTTCGAGGTTGCGGATGTTGGCGTCGACGGCGCTGATAGCGGCGGTAATTTCGGCGAGCATGCCGGGGCGATCTTCTGTGAGGATGCGGAGGCGAACCGGGAAAGCGGCCGCCTCGGTGGCTCCGGCCCATTCGGCGGCGATGCGACGTTCGGACTCGTAGAGGAGATTCTGAACATTGGGACAAGCGGTGGAATGCACAGCGACGCCGCGTCCGCGCGTGACGTAGCCGACGATATCATCGCCGGGAATCGGGTTGCAGCATTTCGCGCGATAGACCATCAGATCGTCGTGGCCGCGAACCTGGATGGGCGCGTTCTGCATTCCCAACATGCGCTTCACGGTGGAAACGAGTTTGGGTGATTTCTCCTCGGTGGATTCCGCGAGCGTTTGACCGGACGCTTTCGCGAGAACCTGGCGCGCGGACCATTTGCCGTAACCCAAGTCGGCATGAAGATCTTCAATCCGTCCGCAGCCGTATTCGGAAGCGACGCGCTGCCAATCCGCATCGGAGATTTTCTTGAGGCTCAAACCGCAGTTGCGAGCTTCGCGTTCGAGGAGGCGGCGGCCGACCGCTGTGGCTTCCTCACGTTCGTGGAGATTGATCCAGTGGCGAACCTTGCTGCGCCCGCGCGACGTTTGCACGAATTTTAGCCAATCGCGGCTGGGGCCGTGGTTTTTCTGGGTGATGATCTCGACCACGTCGCCATTGGCGAGCACATGGCGCAGCGGAACCATCTGGCCGTTCACTTTGGCTCCGACGCATTGATGGCCGACTTCGGTGTGGATCAAGTACGCGAAATCAACGGGAGTGGAACCGCGAGGCAGGACGACGACACGTCCCTTGGGCGAAAACGTGTAGACCTCCTCGGTGTTCAGATCCACTTTGAGCGTGGACAGGAATTCGCTGGGCTCTTCCATCTCCTGCACCCACTCGATGAGCTGGCGCATCCAGACGACGCGATGGTCGTCGGTCTCTGAAGGGGCGCGACCGTCTTTGTACTTCCAGTGCGCGGCGACGCCCTGCTCGGCAATGCGGTGCATTTCCTGGGTGCGAATTTGAATTTCGAACGGCTGGCCGGAGTGGATGACGGTGGTGTGAAGCGACTGGTAGAGATTGGGGCGCGGCATGGCGATGTAGTCTTTGAAGCGGCCCGGGACTGGGCGCCAGATCTGATGCACAACGCCAAGAGCGGCGTAACAGTTCTTGACCGTATCGGTGATAACGCGGACGGCCATCAGGTCGTAGACCTGATCGAAAGCGCGCTGCTGGCGCTGCATTTTATGGTGCAGCGAGTAGAGTCCTTTGGTGCGTCCCTCGACTTCGGCAGGGAGGCCATTTTCGACCATTTTCTTGCGAATGGCGTCCTGAACTTCGTGGAGAAACTTTTCCTGGACTTTGGTCTTGGTGGCGACTTTTTTCTGTAATTCGAGAAAGGCGGAGGGTTCGAGATAGCGGAAGGCGAGATTTTCCAGTTCGCTGCGCATCAAGCCCATGCCGAGACGGTTGGCGACGGGAGCGTAAATGTCGAGTGTTTCGCGAGCGATGCGCTCCTGACGGTCTGGCGCAAGATATTCAAGGGTGCGCATATTGTGAAGACGGTCGGCGAGCTTCACCAGAATGACGCGAACGTCGTTGACCATGGCGAGCAGCATTTTGCGGACGTTTTCAGCCTGACGAGCTTCGGGGGCCATCAGATCGATGCGGCTGATTTTCGTGGCACCCTCGACGACGCGAGCCACATCGGGGCCGAACATTTCCGAGATTTGCTCGACGGGAATTCTGGTGTCTTCGACGATGTCGTGGAGTAAAGCGGCGCACAGAGTGGTGACGTCGAGCTTCATGTCGACCAGAATGTTGGCGACGGCGAGCGGGTGGGAAAGATAGGGTTCGCCCGATTCCCGGAGCTGCAGGCGATGCTGCTGGGAAGCAAAATCGTAGGCGCGACGCAGAAGGTCCATATCGTCGCCGGGGCGGTTGTGGCGCACCTTGTCCATCAGCTCGACGAAATGCAGGTCGAGTATGCGCTGAGCGGCGGGATTCGCGGACGGTTTGCTTTCTGGACTCACGGTTAAAACATTGTACGACGGAATGCCGGAAGTTTCAGCTGTGACGCGGACGGGAACGGACAAGCCTCACGTCAGCCGACGCAAAGGCGACGTCGGCGGGACGTGAGCTATAGAGAAACTATTGGGAGACGCCCGAGTTGGGCGGGGCGGTCATTTGCTTTTGGTTGATTTCCTTGACCTTTTCGAGGAGGTCATCGGCCTGCTTTTCGTCTGCCTGGCGCGTGGCCGGGTCGGTTTCCATGTCGGCCTTTTCGCGGAGCAGGAGGTTCAGATAGGCCATGGCGTTGGCGTAGTCAGGATTCAGCTGAATCGCGTGCTGGAGATTCTGCATGCCGTCGTCGACGGTTGGACCTGCTTCCTTGATGAATTCGTCGCGGATGGCCGACGGGAGCGGATCGAGTTCCCTGAGAGGCTTTTTAGACTTCAAATTGTAATCGGAGCGCAATTGCGCGTTGGCGCGGAAGGCGATCCAATAGTCTATGACACCGACCCAATAATAGGGCGTGGGATCGCTCGGTTTGATTTGGATGTGGCGCTGGTGGTAGGTCTTTGCCTCTTCCATCATCTGACGATTGAAGGGCGTGCCAGCCATGTTGTAAAGCATGGAACCGATGCCGTCGATTGCGGTGAGATTATTAGGATCGTCCTGCAGAACCTGTTTGAACACCTGGATGGCCGACTCACCATTACGCTTGTTTTCGTCGGAGGGCGCGCCTGGGATGTACTGGCTGGCATACGCGGTGCCCAGGTAGAGGCGAGCGTTCATCAATTTCGGGTCGTTGGCCTGGGCGTCTTTAAAGTACTCGATGGCGCGATCGAATTGAGCGTTCTTGTAAGCCTCGACGCCTTTGTTGAGGTCGTCGCGCGCCTTGAGCTTGGCGCAGCCAGACACGGCGAAAGCGCCTGCCACCGTCAGCAAAACCAGAAGCGAACCTGCGGGGGATTTCCGAGCCATCCCTAGTTTCCTCCCCTAATCTTTTCGAATTTGCGCGTTTAAGTTTGCGTTTGTTGCACGACGAACCTCAGCGGCTGAAGCCGTCCCGACTTCTGGCCGATTACGGCTCGGTTAAGGCCGTGCCCTGACGCAAAACCGACGAATCGGCAGCCCTGTTACGTTCTGAACAAAAGCAGATCCCTCGCTTTGCTCGGGATGACAAGAAAAAACACCTTTTCCGCAAGCTGTAAAACGCGCCCGGACAAAAACATGGTCGAGCACGAACCGATGGACTGCTACTGGCCCGCTTCCATCTTGGCGGTGATCAAACCCACGTTGGTGATGCCCGAACCGCGCATGATGTCGATGGCGCGGGCAACGTAAGTGAATTCCGCGTCATCGTCGCCCTTGACGAAGGCCGTCTTATCGGCGCGGATCTTGAAAATATCCGACAGCTGCGGACCAAGATCATTCCAGCTTGTGGGCGTTTGGTTGATCATCACCTTGCC
>DATNDO010000215.1:0-2236 GCA_035606955.1 Candidatus Angelobacter sp. | reverse complement strand
CACGCGCAGGAAACTCGCCTGGCTTTGCCCTGCCGCGAAACCGCAGTCAGGCTATAATCCTTACAGAGCCCCCACAGAATTCCTCCCGAGTATTCGTGTGCACGCGCCCGGTCCTTCGATGTTCGAACCGTTTTCCGATTTGCAACTCCGCGAAATGGAGGACGCGCGTAAGAACTTGAAGCGGCTGGAACGCCGCGATTCGTGGCTGTGGTGGAGCGCCGTCACCGTCATGCTCCTGCTAACGCTCGCGGTGGTTGCCGTTTCTTTGCCTGGGATACTGAAGGAATCCGATCAAATCTTTCAGCTCAACATCAGTTTGGCCATCCATGCACTCGTTGGACTGGTGCTGCTTTTCAACGTCTACGCGGTTTACCAGCAATGGCTGATCAGGCGCCTTCGCAGACAAACAGCCGGGCATTTGGAATTGCTTTCCAGTCTAAAAATTCGCGCGGAGGAATTTCACCGCCTGGCGACGCGTGATCCGCTCACGGGCCTTTCTAACCGGCGCCTCGGCGAAGAGCGCTTGACCGGCGAAGTCTCCCGCTCCGAACGCTATGGCCATCCACTCAGCGTTTTGATGCTCGATCTAAATCGCTTCAAGGCCATCAACGATCAATATGGCCACGCCGCCGGCGATGCAACGCTTCAGGCCTTCGCGGACCGTTTGAATAAGGTGATTCGCACATCCGACCTTGCCGTAAGGCTCGGGGGCGATGAGTTCCTCATAATTCTGCCGGAGTGCCCGGCCGAGCGCATCCCGAGTTTGCTGGTGCGCTTGGGTTCGACGGAGGTGGAGTATCAAGGAAAGAAAATTGCGGTGTCCAGCGCAGCGGGTTGGGCCGGCTATGAAAATGGAGAAACGCCCGAGCAATTAATCGAACGCGCGGACAAAGCTCTCTACGCGAACAAGCGCGACCAACTTGCCGAGGCGCCCTCATCGCGCCCCATGATCGTTCGCAATCCTTAAACCAGACGCGGCGTGGCTTACCGGCTCTTGCTCGCAAGATGTGGCGTCAAATCCAGTGCGTTGCGGACTTTTTGCGCGAGATCGCGCGGTCCGTACGGCTTAAGCAAGAGCGGCAAATTTCTCCTTTGAATTGAATGCAACATTTCGTTGTCCGCGCTGTACCCGGTGACAAACAATACGGGAATATCCGGCCGTTCGCCGTTAATGCAGTCATACACTTGGAGCCCGCTCAATTTCGGCAGCACCACGTCCAGCAGCACGAGCGCGATTTCATTCCGCCGCGCTTGAAATTCGCGCACAGCTTCTTCTCCATCGCGCGCAGCTCTCACGCAATATCCCAGCGCCTCGAGTGTCGTCGTGGCTACCTCGCGAAGCCCGTCGTGATCCTCGACGATCAGGATCGTTTCCTTTCCTCCGCGTACCGCAGCGCATGAAGCAACCTCCCGCTTCGCAAGTTCTCCAGCCCCGCCTGCTGGAAAGAACACGTGAAATTGGCTTCCATGGCCGAGTTCGCTTTCCACTTGCACGAATCCGCCGTGCTGCTTCACGATTCCGTAAACCATCGCCAGTCCCAAACCCGTCCCTTTGCCGATTTCCTTGGTGGTAAAGAACGGCTCAAAAATTCGAAGTCTTGTGGCGGCGTCCATTCCCATGCCCGTATCGCAGACGCTCAGCCGAACATAAACTCCCTGCTTCGCTTCTTTGTGACAATGGCAAGTCGTCTCGTCAATCTCCGCTCGAATCGTTTGAACTTCCAGGCGACCTCCGTGAGGCATGGCGTCGCGCGCGTTCAGGCAAAGGTTCATAACCACTTGCTCCGTCTGAGTCGGGTCCGCTTTCACGGCGGGCAACTTCTCCATCAGCGTCAGTTCCAGGTCAATGTTGCTGCCGATTACCTTGCCAAGAAGTCCGGTGACGTCGCGCACGGTCTGGTTCAAATCGATATTGCGAGGCGCGAGAATCTGGCGACGCGCAAAGGCCAGCAATTGCTTGGTCAGCCCCGCGGCGCGCTCCGCCTGGTGCTGCACTTTCCGGAAATATCCTTGCAACGGTAGATTTTGGCCGCTTTCGTCGATTCCCAGCTCCACCCATCCCAGAATCGCTCCGAGCATGTTATTAAAATCGTGAGCGATTCCGCCGGCGAGCTGGCCGATGGCTTCGAATTTCTGCGATTGCCACAGCTGCGCTTCGAGCTCACGTTTCTCGGTCACGCTCAGCGCGGCTATGAGCCACGCCGGCCGCGATGCAAACTCCATGCCGTGGAGCATG
>DATNDO010000209.1:0-3661 GCA_035606955.1 Candidatus Angelobacter sp. | reverse complement strand
ACGTAAACCGTGATCGCGCCAAAAAACAGTCCCGCGAAAATTCCCAGGACGATGGCGCGCCCGGTGAACTCCGGAATCACTTTCTCGGAAGGAATATAAGGATGGAACTCACTCGGTGGTGCTATCGAACTCCACGGTTTGGACGCCACGCATTGCCTCCGAGCCTCGACAGCAGATAACAGCCGCAAGCGTACTTCGTATCGTTACCGCCGCACCGAAACGCACCGCAAGGTAGCATTAGATAGCGCACGAGGCAAGCAACTCGGGCGGGTCGGACAGCGTCGCTTCTGCCTTCCCGCCTATCTCCCACACCAGCCGCTTTCCTTTTCAGTTATAATCCCCGCGATGCCTCAGACGTTAGACCCGAAGACGAAGGAAATCCTCCGCCAATATCTTCGGGAAACCCGCAGCCTTGCGAACGAATCCGCACGTCGCCAGCGCTTTTCCGCACTGATCGCCGAATTGTTCCCTGGCACGCGCGCCGTCACCGATTTCGCTCGCGGCGTCGAGAAATTGATTCGGATTAAGACCGGCGCGGGCGAAAAGCGCGGCCACGCTGACGCTTACTACGGCAATGCCATCATTGAATTCGAAAAATCCCTCAAAGCCAGTCTCGGGGAAGCTGAGGAGCAACTGCGCGAATACATCTCTGGTTCGTGGCCCAAAAAAGAAGAGAACGCTGCGTCGATGCTTGCCATTGCCTCCGACGGCATCGAATGGCGCATTTACCGCCCTAAGCTTCTCGCAGGCGCACCCTCCCAGCCGCTTCCCAAAAATCTACAGCTCGACCTCTTGCGCGATTTCAAACTTGCCGAAGACACGCTCGGCGATTTCTGGCTCTGGCTCACCAGCCTCCTGTTTCGCCCTCAGCAGGTCGAGCCGACACCGGAACGATTCGAAATCGATTTCGGCTCTTCTGGTTTTTTGTATCGCGAAGCCATGGTTGGGCTGAAAAAAGCATGGGCGAGAGTGTCGGGCGAGCCAGAAGCGAAAGTCGCGTTTGAGACTTGGCAGAAATACTTGACAGTCACTTACGGCAAGCTCGCTGAATCCTCCACCCCCACGAAAGACCTCGAAAGCGGCGTTGAAATCTCCGAACTAGAAGACCTGTTCCTCCGCCACACATATCTATCCAGCATCGCGCGCCTTCTCATTTGGGCAGCGCTTTCTAAAGGCAAAGCCAGTCGGAACCTCCGCGAAGTAGCCCGCGATGTTCTCTCAGGCCGTTATTCCAGTCGAAACGTCTGGCAAACCTAGTCGACGACGATTTCTTTCACTGGGTACGAAGGCCGCAAGCCGAAGAAATCCTGGCCGGATCGTGGGAACGAATTCTCTCTCACCTTTCCGAATACGATTTGGTCCGTCTGAATCAGGACGTTCTGAAGGGTGTCTATCAACAGCTCATCGATCCCAAGGACCGTCACGACTTGGGCGAATATTACACTCCCGACTGGCTGTGCGAGCACGTCGTGGACGAGTTGCTGCCAAAGCAAGGCTACGAAACCATCCTTGATCCAAGTTGCGGCTCCGGGAGCTTCTTGCGCGCCAGCATTGCTCATCTTATTGCCCACAACGAAAGCGGTTCCGATGCCGACAAACTGCGCGCGATTCTCGCCAGTGTCAACGGTATTGACATTCACCCCGTGGCCGTCACCATCTCCCGTGCAAACTACGTCCTCGCCCTCGGCCCTCTCGTGAACGCCGCCCGCAAGCCCATCCAGATCCCCGTTTATCTCGCCGACTCGCTTTTCCTTCCGCCCGAAGTCGAGCTGCCGTTGGCCGGCAAGCTCGGCGTCGAGCTTAGTTTCGGTCAGCGGGACGACGTGCGCAGCGTCCTCATACCGCAAACCCTTATCCACGCGCCCGAGCAGTTCGACGAAGCTATCGCCGCCTGCACCTCCGTCGCGGAAGATCACGCCAAAACAAGAAAAGAAACCAAAACAACTCTTTCCAAGCACCTGACCCAGGCTGTTCCTGACCTCGAACGCATGCTTGAGTACAGCAATATCCTTGATGCTCTCTGGAACTTCACCGAAGGTCTCGCCGATCTGATGCGCGAGCGAAAAAACTCCATCTGGTCGTTTATCATTCGCAATAGTTACCGTCCCGCGATGTTCCGTCAACGCTTTGAAATCATCATTGGCAACCCGCCCTGGCTGTCCTATCGCTACATCGCCGACCCGGAATATCAAGACGAGATCAAGAAACGCGCGGTCAAACAATACAGAATCGCGCCAAAATCCCAGAAACTCTTCACGCAAATGGAACTCGCGACTGTATTTCTCGCTCATTCCATGGCCGTTTTTGCCCGCCCGGGTGCGAAGCTCGGCTTCGTCATGCCTCGCAGCGTCTTGAGTGCCGACCAACACCAGAACCTCATCAGACGCGACTACGAATCACCATTCCGCCTTACAGGCTATTGGGACCTCTGGGATGTCGCTCCGCTATTCAACGTTCCTGCATGCGTTCTTTTCGCAAAGCAAGACAAATCGCGTGGGGCCCCGACCGACGCGCTGCCCGTACAGACTTGGTCCGGTACTTTGCCTGACCGCAACGTTCCTTGGCATGTCGCCTCGGAAAACCTCGTGAGCAAAAAGGAAAACGCCACCGTCATTTACCTCGGCTCGCGATGCGCGCTCTCCACGGAGGGCGGAAACAGCACTGCGTCGAAGGCGAGCAGGTATCAAAAGGCGTTCAAGCAGGGTGCCACCATCCTGCCACGCAATTTTTATTTCGTCCGCATCACAGACCTCGACAGCAAACTAGATCCAGACAAATCCTATTGGGCGGAAACCGATCCGGAACAGGCGGAACAGGCCAAAGCGCCATACAAAGACGTGAAGCTGGACGGTCTCGTTGAAGGAAGATTTATCTATTCGTCTGCGCTTGCCCGCCACTTGCTTCCCTTTGTAGTTCTCGAACCCGCCACAGTCGTCTTGCCTTACGAATTGCAAAACGGCGTACTCTGCGTACGCACCGCGGCAGCACTTAAGAACCTTGGTTATCGCGAATTCTCGGAGTGGATGACACAGGTCGAAAAAGTCTGGACAGAAAATCGATTGCAAAAATCACAATCACAGACCGTATATCAACGGCTTGATTACCAGCGTGAGCTAACCCGCCAAAATCCGTCGAGACGTCATCTGGTGCTTTACAACAAGTCAGGCACAAACATATCAGCCGCACACTTTGAGGGAAATGCGCAATCGCCGCCATTCGTCGTTGACCACACGCTATATTGGGCGGCTTTTTCCGAACCACACGAGGCGGATTATGTCGTCGCCATTCTAAACTCCGAAACAGTCAACCGCCGCATTAAGCCCTTCCAATCCACGGGGCTACTCGGCGAGCGCGACGTTCACAAGAAGCTGCTCGATCTTCCTATTCCTCTTTACAGCTCCGCCTTCAAGGATCACCGCAAGTTGGCCGAACTTGGGGAGAAGGCCCGCCTGGACGCAGCCGCTGCCGTGAAATCCGGCGGCTTTCCGCCATCGTCCTCGCTTGCTCGCCGCCGCGCCTTCGTGCGTCTCACCTTGAAGGATGTCCTCGCCGAAATCGACCTCCTCGTCCGCAAACTCCTGTAGGGGCGGGTTCATCCCGCCCGCTTTTTGCTCTCCGCGCTCCGCAAACACCACAGCCGGGTGATCTAGCGCTGGGCGCG
>DATNDO010000203.1:0-5775 GCA_035606955.1 Candidatus Angelobacter sp. | reverse complement strand
TGTCCGCCGAAGGTGCTCGTCGTGGTCGAGACTATATTACCGGAGAGCATGTCGCCGTCCGTATCGACGATTGAGATTGAACCAACACCGGCGCTATTGGTGCTGAACGTGGATGTGAACGTGTCGGTACCGTCGAAATTGCTTTGCAGCCCGATACCGGATGTGGAAACTGCTGCACCACCTCCCATAGTGATCGTGCCAGTGCACATATTTGTTGCCGGAGCGCCGCACGCGAAATCGATGGCCCCGGCATTTGCACGTGGCACGAACAGAGAAATGGCCAGCAGGCAAATACCAACATACAATGTATGCATGATTGCTTTGAACATCTGGAAGTGTCTCCTCCTTCGAGTTTGTACAAAAATCTCAGTGGTATTTTATGCAAGTGCGGTGCCAAATCCGCATCTCGCGAAATCCTTTTCCTCATTCGCGCTAAATTCATTCTTAGCAGTGACTCACGGAATTGAAATCGAAGTCCGTGTATTTTGCGTATTGTTCGGCTCTCATTTTTGCCGGTAACTCCCCTCCAAGTTGTCCGCAACGGCTTGCACGAATTAGTAGTAAATGCGCAGGTGTGTTTTTTTTACAGAAGTTAGGGTGTTGAGTTGTACGGAATGCGGCGTAGGGGAACGGTCTTTATTTATACAGCAGACTCTGTATGCAAAATCCCGATGCGCTATGAGATTCGTTTGAGGGGAAAAACAAAACGACGGCCCCAAGAAAGAAGCCGTCGTCGGAGTTAATTCGTAAAAGTCTAACGTTAGGGCCGGCGCTTCAGTACGGGCGCGTTGTCATCTCCTTGACCCTGCCCCTGCTGTTGCTGCTGCGCCTTGTTCTGTTTCTGTTCCGCCTTGGTTTGCAGCGATGGCTTACCGCCGCCGTCGCGGGCTTCCTGGATTTTCTCGCCAGATTCGAGACGAATCATCCGCTGCTTGATTTGGTCAAATTCCGATGTCGTCACGATGTACTCGGGCCGCGCTGGCAGAATTGTCGCAATTTCCTTTTGTGCGGATACGACGCGATCCGGTGTTGGCGGGTGCGTATCGAAAATCTTCGGAATCGTTCCAGGCTGTTTTTTTTCTTCGGCCTCGACTTTTTCGAAGAAGGCAACAAACGCATTTGGATCGTAGCCTGCCTTGTACATGTATTGCAGTCCAAGGTAATCGGCTTCGCGTTCCGCATCTCGCGTGAACTTCAAATACGTCATGGGAATGGCGAGGTTCAATCCTTCGTAGATTCCGTAGCCCGCCCATGTACCCGGCAGGGTCATGATCAAGGGGATCGAAGCAATCTGGATGATGTTGGCCTTGGTAGCGTTTCGCGTCTGGTGACGCGCCGCGACGTGCGCGATTTCATGCGCCATCACGCCGGCGAGTTCCGCTTCCTCATCCGCATGCAAAACCACGCCCGTGTTCACGTAGAAAAACCCGCCCGGCAAGGCGAAGGCGTTAATGTGCTCGTCGTCGATCACTTTGATCGTGAACGGCACCTGCGCGTCCGAATTTCGCACCAGGTTCTGCCCGACCTTGTTCACGTACGCGACAATGACGGGGTCATCGACCAGCTTCGAAGTCTTCTCGACTTCCTGTGACAGCTGTTTGCCAAGCGCGATTTCGCGCTGGATCGAATACATATCCGGACCATGTCCCACTTTGCGGTTCCCGACCGCATTCACGTCGGACTCTGTTCCCGATTTTACTTTGTCGGATTGCTGAGCGAGCGCGGTGGGTACGAACATTGCGATCGCCAGGAAGAAGGCTGCCAGACTTACGGAGCTTCTCTTCATTTTCGTGCCCCCTTGGCCTAATACCGGGATTATACACCCGTTCCCGGTTGTTGCCGGTGAATGATTCGATGCCCCTTGCCCCCAAAAGGGTGTTTAACGAGAATGCCATGGCCCTACGAACGTTACCTCGTTGTGCGGCGGCCTCACAATAGGACGGTGGGCAGGCGCCGAAACCAACTTCCCAAGTTCTATTGACCCTGCACGCCATTCCATCTAAAGTGGTTTCTTTCCAGTTTCCTAGCATGCCCATCAAGAAAATACAGGTCGGTCAGGTATGGAAAAAGGACGATTCGGGTGACTCCTACCTGGTAACGAAGGTCTATAACGAAGCCCTCGCCACATTCGCCGTTTTGCGCAAGGCCGGCTCCGAGACCGATGCTCCTCTGCGGGTTAAGGTGGGCCATGCCGGCGCGTCACCGACTCTTCCCGGCTTCCGATTCGCCCAGGAATCCGAGGAATTCTGACGCTGCTTTTCTACACTGACCTCACCGGCATTTTCATCACGTCATCCACTTGCATAATTTCGCGCACCAGGAATGGCTCCGCGTATTTCACGCCGATCATTTGGCCGTAATGCCGCGAAGTCAAATTAACGCGGTTTTCGAGTTCATCGAGCGGGAGATACACTTTTGATTTTCGGTCGCGTTTCGGCGGACTGAACTGGGACTCGTAGGCGAGAATCGCCTGACGCCGCTTGTCGAATTGCGCCGTGATGTCCACGGCGAACGAGGGTCTCGCCGTTTCATCGTACGTCGTCGAATATAGAATCTTAAATGGGCGGAAGGCGTCTCCTGGAATACGGAGCTGTTTCAGTCCCGCAAGAAAACATCCCTCATATCCCAGCCGCGCGGTGTTGTAATGGTCCGGATGCCGTCCTTCCCAGTAAGGCAGAATCACAGTATGCGGCTGCCACTCGCGAATTTTTGCCGCGACGGCCAACTTGTAGCGTTCGTTCACTTCAAGGTGCGCATCCGGCAGTCCTAAATTTGCGCGCATCTTCACGCCCATAATTCGGGCCGCTCGCGCGGCTTCATGCAAACGAGTCTCTGGGCTTCCGCGCGTTCCCATCTCACCGCGCGTCAAATCAAGGACGCCCGTCTTGTAGCCCTGCTGCGCCATCTTGATCAGCGTCCCGCCGCAAGTCAGTTCCACGTCATCCGGATGCGCCGCAATCGCCAGCAAATCGAGTTTCATCACGCCTCCTGCATTCGCCGTTCGCGTCTGATTCTAACGTCTGCGCTTTCCCGCCGTCAAAACCTTGCTCGTAGACACGGCGTGCGGAAATTGCGAGGATGTTACTATCGAATTGCAGTTAGAAAAGGAGTTGACCATTGCCAGGAGCACTCGCAGGCCGCGTCGCGCTCGTCACGGGAGGCGCGAAACGCATTGGCCGCAGCATCGTGGAGAAACTCGCAGCCGAAGGCGCGGATGTAATCATCAACTATGAGTCGTCGCAAACGGAAGCGGAATCGCTTGCTTCGGATGTGCGCAAGCTAGGCGGCCGCGCGCTTGCCATTCCCGCCGACGTTTCAAAAAAGCAGGAAGTTCAACGCATGTTTCAGACCATCGAACGCGAATTCTCCCGGCTCGATATTCTGATCAACAACGCCGGAATGTTCTTCGCCGCCGATTTTGCTGAATTGACCGAGGATCAATGGGACTCGATTATGGCGACCAATTTGAAAGCGCAATTTCTGTGCGCGCAAGCAGCTGCTCCGCTTCTGAAACGCAGCGGACGCGGGCGCATTGTCAACATTTCCTCGCTCGGCGGCATGCTTCCGTGGCCGAAATTCACGGCGTATTGTGTTTCAAAGGCGGGAGTCATCATGCTGACGCGCTGCCTTGCTCGCGCTCTGGCGCCGGAGATTCTGGTGAATAGCGTCGCGCCCGGCACGATTCAGTTTCCCGGCGAAGTTCCCGACGAGGATTACATTCGCCGCGCGCCCTTGCATTGCACCGGTAAAGGCGCCGATATTGCCGGCGCGGTTTTTTATCTGGTTACTTCGGATTTTGTGACGGGCCAGATACTGGTCGTCGACGGCGGCCGCAGCCTCACATAAAGCAAAAAAGGCGGCGTCAGATAAAATGACGCCGCCCCAGAAACTATCAACCCTGCCTAGTACGCTGCGAGCTTTTCCATTCCCGCGACAATCTTTTCCGTATTGACCATCCACGCGTGCTCGAGCGGCGGCGCGAATGGAATCGCCGGGATGTCCGGACCCGTAATGCGCACAATCGGTCCATCGAGATCGTCAAACGCTTCTTCGGCGATAATCGCGGAAATTTCTCCGCCAATGCCGAGCGTCCGCTTGTCTTCGTGGACCACCAGGCACTTGCTCGTCTTCCTCACGGATTCGAGCACGGTGTCTTTGTCGAGCGGGGAAAGCGTGCGCAAATCGATCACTTCCGCTTCCACGCCATTTTTCGCCATTTGCTCCGCCGCTTCCAGGCACAGGCCCGTCATGTAGCCGTACGTGACAATCGTCATATCGCGCCCTTGCCGCCGGATCTCCGCTTTTCCGATGGGCACAGTGTAATCGCCGTCGGGCACATCGCCTTTTGCCGTTCGGTACAGCTTCTTGTGCTCGAAGTAAAGCACCGGATTCGGATCGCGAATCGCTGCGAGCAGCAAACCTTTCGCATCATACGCCGTTGATGGCATCACAACTTTCAGTCCGGGCTCATGCACGAACCACGAAGCGTTTTCCTGCGAGTGGTAAAGTCCGCCGCCCGTGCCGCCGCCGCAGCAAATGCGCACGGTCAGCGAACATCCGTAGCCGCCCGCGCTGCGGTAACGAATCTTCGACGCTTGCTGCACCAGCGACTCCATCGCAGGCGTGATGAAATCCGCGAACTGGATTTCCGCAATCGGCCGCAGACCAACCATCGACGCGCCAATCGCCGACGCGATGATGTTTCCCTCCGCAAGCGGCGTGTCGAGAACGCGCTCTTCGCCGAATTTATCGTAAAGCCCCGCCGTTGCCTTGAAGACCCCGCCCGACAGGCCAATGTCCTCGCCCATCACGAACACGCGGTCGTCGCGCTCCATTTCCTGCGCCATCGCTTCGGTGATGGCTTCAATCATCGTTATGTTACGTGCCATGTTTTTGCGATCCCCTTTTTGTTCTTGCGCCCAGCGCTGATTATTCCTGCGCCCAGATATGATCCGCCAGTTCCGAAGCGTCCGGATAGGGACTCTGCTCGGCAAACTCGACGGCTTCGTTGATTTCCTGCGTGATTTCCTTCGCGATGTTGGTCTTCGATTCGTCGGTGAGGAGTTTTTTGTCGCGGAGAACTTTCTCGAACAGCACCAACGGGTCGCGCTTCTTCCATGCTTCCACTTCTTCCTTCATGCGGTACTTGGCGGGATCGATTTCCGAATGGCCATACCATCGATACGTCTTGCACTCGAGGAATGTTGGGCCTTCGCCCGCTCGCGCCCGTGCAATCGCCTTTGTCGCCGCGTCGTAAACGGCCATCACATCGTTGCCATCGAGGGAAATACCGGGAAAACCGTATGCTTTGGCGCGGTCCGACAAATCCTTCAACGCCGTTTGCAACCGCAGCGGCACCGACTCAGCCCATAAATTATTTTGACAAACGTAAATGATCGGCAGTTTATGAACGCCCGCGAAATTCAACGCTTCGTGAAAGCCTCCCAGACTTGTTGCGCCGTCGCCAAAAAATGAAACCACCACCGTGTCGCGCCCAAGTTTCTTCAGCCCAAATGCCACGCCCGTGCCGACGGCGAGCTGTCCCGCGATGCTGCTGGCCGGAGTGATTGTGTGAATCGGCGGGTAGCCCATGTGCGCCGGAGTCGACTTGCCACGGTCCGGGCTGGTCGCCTTTCCGAAAAGTTGCGCGAAGCAAAGATTCAGAGGCGCGCCCTTGATGATGTTGGCGGTCCAGTCGCGATGCGATGGAGCGATCCAGTCATCCTCGCGCAAAGTGTATGCTGCGCCGACTTCGGTGGCTTCCTGCCCGACGCC
>DATNDO010000202.1:0-2975 GCA_035606955.1 Candidatus Angelobacter sp. | reverse complement strand
TCGTGAACGATGGTGTCAAATTCCGCGCAAGTCATTTTAATGTGCTCCGTCCTTCTCTACTTTCGGTTCCTTTTCAAAGCGCTTCATCTGCTGCCGGCAGCCCTCGACGGCTTTTTTACCGCGGCAGGCGCGGGCCGCAATCTTGCGAGGAGCATTTCGCGCGCACGAGCCAGGCGCGAACGCACCGTGCCGATGGGGCAATCGAGAGTCGCGGCCGCAGCGGAATAATCGAAGCCCTGAAGATCACAGAGCGTCACGGCCTCTCGATAATGCTGGGGCAGCGCGAGTACCGCGCGGCGCACGCGTTCGATAATTTCAGCGCGAGCCAGATCGTCAGATAAAGACTCACCTAGCCCATAGGAGAGTGACGCCTGGCCCGCGCGGACCTGCAAATCGTCGTCCTCGGCAAGCGGGACGAAACGCCGGTCCGATTCCACGAGACGCCGGACGTGATTCCGCGCAATGCCGAAGAGAAAGGCCTGAGGCGTGCCGCGGGCGAAATCGAATTTTGGGATCTCGCGAATCAAAGTCATGAAAGCCTCTTGCACGACTTCCTCGGCGGCCTCGGGACGGCCCGTCATATGCAGCGCAAAACGATAGACTGGGCGCTGATGGCGCAAGTAAAACGAGCGAAATGCTTCGTCGTCGCCCGCCCCCATGCGGCGCAGCAGCTCCTCGTCTCGGAGTTCGACCCTGTCCGGCATGCTCTATTTGACGTATCCGCCGCGCCTTACGATATGCATTCCCGTGGCGTGGGTGAAAAGTTCCAGAAAATTGACTTAAATTTAGATGAACACGACGGCGGACAACAGGTTGCGCAGATCGAACCTTGACCGTGCGGGGTGGCGTTTCGTACTTTAGAGGCGCGTTAAGGGAGGAACCATGCAGGAATTTGATCCGCACGTACTGGAAGAAAAGCCGATCCCGCCGCCAGCGAAGTTTCAGAAACGAGCGCGGGTGCGCACACTCAAAGAATACAAGAAAATGTATAACCGCGCGAAAAGCGATCCGGAAGGTTTCTGGGGCGAGCAGGCGAAGATGCTCGACTGGTTCGAGCGGCCGAAAAAAGTGCTGGAATGGAATTTGCCGCATGCGAAATGGTTCTCAAGCGGGAAGTTGAACGTGGCGCACAATTGCCTGGACCGACATCTGGCGAAAAAAGGAAAAAAAGTCGCGCTGTTCTGGGAAGCGGAGGATGGTAAGAAACTGAAATTTACGTATGCGCAGCTGCACAAGCGCGTGTGCAAATTTGCGAATGCGCTGCTGACGCTCGGCGTGAAGGCCGGCGATTGCGTTGCGGTATATATGCCGATGATTCCGGAGTTGCCGATCGCGCTGCTGGCGTGCGC
Source organism: Candidatus Angelobacter sp. (assembly GCA_035606955.1). GTDB lineage: Bacteria > Acidobacteriota > Terriglobia > Acidiferrales > UBA7541 > DAHUXN01. The sequence continues at coordinate 1,626 of DATNDO010000202.1, read as the reverse complement.
GCGGATTGGCGCGATCCATTCGGTTGTGTTCGGCGGATTCAGTGCGGTGTCGCTGGCGGACCGCATTGGAGACGCGAAAGCCAAATGGCTGATTACAGCGGACGGCGGGTTTCGGCGCGGGCACGTGGTTCCGTTGAAAGATACGGCGGACAAGGCGATTGAAAGCTGTCCGACGATTCAGAAAGTGGTGGTAGTGAAGCGCACGGGCGAAAAAGTCGCGTGGAAGCAGGGGCGCGATTTGTGGTGGCACGAGTTGGAGAAGAAAGCCCAAGCGAAGTGTCCCGCGCCGTCTTTCGATGCGGAGCACCCGCTCTATATTTTGTACACGAGCGGAACGACGGGAAAACCTAAGGGCGTGCTGCATACTTCCGCGGGATATTTGCTCGGCTGCATGTACTCGATGCAGCTGGTTTTTGATTTGCGCGCCGACGATGTGTATTGGTGCACAGCCGATATCGGCTGGGTGACGGGGCACAGCTATTTGGTTTATGGGCCGCTTGCGAATGGGGCCACGTGCGTGATGTACGAAGGCGCGCCGGATTTTCCGAAGCGCGACCGCTTCTGGAAAATCATCGAGCGATACAACGTGTCGATTTTTTACAGCTCGGCGACGGCCGTGCGGGCATTCATGGCGTGGGGAAACGATTGGATTACGAAGCGGGATTTGTCGAGCTTGCGATTGCTGGGAACGGTGGGCGAGCCGATCAATCCGGCGGCGTGGAAATGGTATTTCGAAGTGATTGGCAAAAACCGCTGCCCGATTGTCGACACCTGGTGGCAAACGGAAACGGGAGCCATCATGATTTCGCCGCTGCCGGGGGCGACGCCGACGAAGCCTGGCTCCGCAACTCTGCCGATGCCGGGAGTGATTTCGCGGGTGGTTACGATGAAAGGCGAGCCGGTGAAACCGGGGGAAACCGGGTATTTGGTGATCGAGAAGCCGTGGCCTTCGATGCTGCGGACAATTTATGGAGACGATGAACGCTTTAAGCGCGATTACTGGACGCGCATTCCGGGCGTTTATTTCACAGGGGACGCGGCGCAATTCGATGCCGACGGATATACATGGGTGCTGGGCCGCGTTGACGACGTGATTAAAGTGGCGGGGCACCGATTGAGCTCGATGGAAATCGAGAGCGCGTTGGTAAGCCATCCGTCGGTGGCAGAGGCGGCAGTGGTTGCACGGCCCGATGAAATCAAGGGCGAAGCGATTGTATGTTTTGTGACGCTGCGTTCGGGAACGGAACCGACGCGCGAACTGCGCTCCATTTTGGTGGAGCATGTGGCGGTGACGATCGGGACGATTGCACGGCCCAGCGAAGTGCGCTTCGCGGACTTGCTGCCGAAAACGCGCAGCGGGAAAATCATGCGGCGGCTGTTGCGCGAAGTCGCGGAAAAAGGCGGCGTTTCGGGCGACACGACGACGCTGGAAGATTTGAGCGTCATCGCGAAACTCGCGGCCGCGAAAGGCACCGACGAAGAATAGAGAATCGTTCGCCGCGACAAGAGCATCCATGAAATAAGGAGGAAATCATGGAACCTAGAATCGACATCATGAAAGTGGATCCGAAGGTCTATCACGCAATGATCGGGCTGGAGACTTATTTGCGGCAGTCCGGACTCGAG
>DATNDO010000191.1:0-7295 GCA_035606955.1 Candidatus Angelobacter sp. | reverse complement strand
TGAACTTGTAAGTTACACAAAACACCAGTAGTACTACGCCTCTGGGCTGGTCCTACCATTGCTCATATGGCCGCAGTCCGCTGAAATAGGCGTTCAGAGGAGACTCGGCCATGGTGTTAGCGACGGCAGTGCTGCTGTTGCAGTTCTCGGCGTTCCCCGGTGCATCTACAACTTCCCAGCCCTCTCCCAAGCCACTGGCGACCGCAGAAGTGGCTAAAGTGGCTTCAGACACCAAGAAGGGCATACCTGTGGCGGTGGCGCCCGCAGACGCGCTCAATGACAAAGCTGCCGCAGGGCCGGTGGCAGATTCGCACTCCTCCGGCTCAAATGAAATCCTGGCCGAGGACTCTCTTTCCAATATCTACCTGCCGCCGCCTCCGGCTTTTCGTCCAACAATCGAGCCAACCGAGCGCACGAATCGGCTGTGGTTTACGCTAAGCGTTGCCGAGCACAGCGCCGCCGGATTTGACGCCTGGTCAACGCGGAAAGCCATTTCGGAAGGACGGGCCGAAGCTGATCCGATCATGCGCCCGTTTGCCCATTCAGCCGCGATCTACGGTGTCATACAGGTCGTTCCCTTCGGACTGGACTATGTCGCGAGCCGAATGCATCGAAGCACGGGGTGGACGCGCCACGTATGGTGGGTGCCGCAATCGGTCGCGACGGCGACGTATCTTTTCAGCGGCTCTTATAACGTGATCCACACGCGCTGACTGAGAAGTATTTTCCGCTTCATCCATCGACATCCTTTATTGTTAGAATGCTCAGGTGCGGCTTCTTCTGCTTCCGCTGATCTTGCTGCTTAGCGCTCCGGTTCATGCTCAACGGTGGACTGTTCAGACCGCTGGACTCGACACCAATCTGCGAGGAATCAGCGCCGTGAATGCGTCAGGCTTGTCTCAGGACGTGATTGTATGGGCATGCGGTTCGCATGGGGTGATTCTTCGCTCGGTCGATCAGGGCAAGACATGGAAGCGGCTTCACGTATGGAGTGGCGATGCGCTCGACTTCCGCGGGATTGTGGCGTTTGATGCAACAACCGCTTACGTGATGTCAATCGGCGGAGGCGTGCAGTCGCGCATTTACAAAACCGTGGATGGCGGTGAAAACTGGACGCTCGAATTTTCCGACAAGCGTACCGCGTTCTTTCTCGACGACCTCGTTTGCATTTCGAAAACGGAATGCTATGCGCTCAGCGATCCAGTTGATGGCAAATTCCTGTTGGTGAGCACCGAGGACGGCGAGCACTGGAAGGAGCTCCCTGGCCCAAACATGCCAGCGGCGCTGACGGGCGAAGGTGTGTTTGCCGCAAGCGGAACATCACTTGCGATTTACAACAAGAGAGAGATTTATTTCGGCACTGGCGGAGCGCGTGGGGCGCGGGTTTTCCGCTCGCCAGACCTTGGTCACACCTGGAGGGTTGCGGAAACGCCGATCGCAATAGGCAACGCGTCGTCGGGAATTTTCTCGATTACTCGGATCAGAGACACCGTCATCGCTGTTGGCGGGGACTACAAGGAACCAAGCCGATCTGTTGGCGTGGCCGCATATTCCGTCGACGATGGAAGGACCTGGCGTCTTGCCATGCGGCAACCTGAAGGATTCCGCTCCGCTGTGGCGGCCTTTTCTGCCGCGACCATCGGCGACGTCACAATTGCCGTAGGCCCCAATGGCGAAGACACCAGCCACGACCGCGGGATTCACTGGAGCAGCGCCGGCAACCTCAATCTGAATGCGCTCGCCGGCACGGACGCCGACCACGTTTGGGGAGTCGGCCCGAAGGGCACTATCGCGCACCTGATCCCCTGAAGCCTGTTCCCCTGAAGAAAGTACAGCCCTCGACGGTGACTTTTAACTATTGTTGCTTGGGATTAGGATTGGGATTCGCGTTCTGTTTCACGACGTCCGCATTTGCCAGATTCGCAGCTGCGGCATCCGAGTTTTGATAGCGCGTGAGATAGGGCACTGATGGCGTAATTTCAAATGGCATTTTCGCGCGCACCGAAAGTACCTGCACAGGCTTGGTCTTCGCCATGTCGACCGTATCATCCCACGAATTGAGAATGGTTCGTGACCCCAGGGGAAGCGCTGTAATCTGGTCGAGTTTCATGGGCTGCAATGGCGGGGCCGCCTGAATCAACTGCGTCGCCATGAACACCTGATTGCCTACGTTGGCGCTGATCAGCGACGGCAACTGTTTCTGCTCAGCCGCGAGTTGCTTAAAGAAAAGCCCCGCAGTGCCAAGCTGATTCTTGTACGGTGAATTCTTCAGCAGTTCCATCGCTTTGTTCGCCGCCACTTCTTCATCGGTCTCTCTGCTTCGGAAAGACATGCGTTTGATGGTGTCCGCCGTCGAAACCATCGTGGTGTCGCTGAACGAATAGTCGTCTCCGAGCCCCGAGCCAGTTATCACCGCGCCAAGCTGGTGCGCGAGTATTGCGGCCAAGCTTGGTTCATCCGGCAGGACGTCCAACAAGCCGCGGCTCAACACGATCGTGTGCCCAACCGTGAACGCTTCCAAAGTCGACGTCAACAGCACGCGACAGCGAACCTCTGGCTCGATATCCAGATTGTTCGTCACTTCCAGGTTATTCGTCACCGTGTTCATCACTTTGTCCAACGGCCCGGCAGGCGCCAGCAGTCCGTTCTGTTCCAGCCTATCGATGACATTAGTTTCGCCTTCGCGCTCCCAGTTTTGCTGCGCGTCGTTTGCAGCAGCGGTCTGATCCTGAATCGGCTTCGCCGCCTCAATCTGTAAGTCACTGAATTCCGTCTCATGGCTTCCCAGTTTCGGGTTATATCCCCACAGCCGCGTCTGTGAGCGGTACGTTGCGTGCCCAAGCGGAAAATCTTTCTTTCCCGATTCCGCGCTGTAGATATAAGAAGGGATCCACTGGTTCGGCGCTACGTTTGTCCGCCAGCTATCGAAGTGCAAGCTGGAGTCCAGCGAGTTCGTGTTTGCCACGAACACCCCGTTGAACCGCACAATCGTATAATCCTGGCTCTCCACCCAAATGCGTCCTTCGAATCTTCCGACGCCCGATTTCGGCAACGGCGTGACGTCGAACACGAGACACCTCACCGAGCCCAAAAATTCGTTTCGTACGTACGCGAACTTATAATGTTGTTTGTCGAAGTAATTCTGATCCACGAAAATCATCTGGAGGAAGCCCGCTGGCACGTACGTATCGCCCAGCAGGGAAGAGACATCCTTGATTGGATTCAGCTTGTGCCTCCAGCCGGAGCTTGTTTTCGGCAGCATCGACTGATCCAGTACACCTTTGCTCAGCTGCGCAACCCCCAGAAAGTAGTGGTCTCTCTCCGGAACGGAACCTAGTTGTGGGTCCCAGCGCATGTCCTGAATGTATGTCTCAATGATTGGACTGTAATGGCGCAGCGTCGCGACTTCCTGATGTTCCCGCGCAATGATGCGGTCGACGGCTTCGCTAACCGTCTTTGGCTGATTAGACGTTATTACGAGGGGCTCCACTGATTGAGTTGGCTGTGTTTGCCCTGCCAATCCCCCCGCGAATACCAATCCGAGAGCCGCGCTCAGTGCGTACCGCAGTCCCATGCGCATGACTTCTTCCTCCTCAAATCGGCACACTAGCCGAAACTCGGGCACTGGCCCGAAATCAATGGCTGCCCCTGCCAAGGTAACGTGCATTGTAGTATTAGCGCCCGAGAGCGGAGGAATAGTACAAGTGTACCGAACTGGAACTTCGTTGCCCTAAGCGATACCCACATGCGACCGTATTGGAAGAAATGCCCAAGCTTTGAACCTCAGATGTGCTGCGAATTCACCGGCATCCTGGCGGAGGCCAAGCGCTGAAGCATTGCACTTGCGCTCTGCATATCACTAGAGATAGTTTAGCGGCGAATTTCTATCCAATCGGGAGGCGCAGATGGCGCGCAATGCGTGGTCGTGGAGAAATCTGAGTGGCGGAGTGTTCGTCGTAACACTGATGGCGATAATTGCTCTGCTGTGGTGGGTGCCTGCAATTGCCCAAGGACGCCGGGGCGCGCAAGAGGAAATGGGCGGCGGCGCGAACGGGCTTGGCGCGCTGCATTTCCGCGCGCTAGGGCCGGAAGGGAATCGCGTCGCCTCCATTCTCGGCGAGCCGGGCAATCCCAGTGTGGTTTACGTCGGCGCCGCGGACGGTGGCATTTGGAAAACTTCCGACGCCGGCACGAACTGGGCGCCAGTGTTTGACCATGAAGACGTGTCCGCAGTAGGCGCGCTGGCCATGGCGCCCTCGGATCACAACGAGATTTGGGCGGGCACTGGAGAGCCGTGGCTGATTCGTCCTTACTACACAATGGGCGACGGAGTGTACAAATCGACCGACGCGGGCCGAAGCTGGCAGCATATGGGCCTGGAGCAGACGGGGCATATCGCGCGCATCATCGTGGACCCGCACGACGCGAATGTCGCTTTTGTTTGCGCGGTCGGCCAGGCATTTCGTCCGCAACACGAGCGCGGAATCTTTCGCACGAGCGACGCGGGGAAAACTTGGCAGCAAGTCCTCTACGTCGACGACAACACGGGTTGCTCCGAAATGGCGATGGACCCCAGCGACTCCAACACAATTTACGCTGGAATGTGGCAAGTGGAAATTCACCGCTGGAATCTGAACAGCGGCGGAACGGGCAGCGGCGTCTACGTGAGCCGCGACGGCGGAAACAATTGGAGCAAAATCAGCGGCCATGGACTGCCCGCTGCGGACCATCCGATCGGGAAAGTGGCCGTTGCTGTCGCCGCGAGCAATCCGAATCGCGTTTATGCTTTGCTGCAAGATACGACGCCCGGCCTCTATCGTTCCGATGACCGCGGTCACACGTGGATGCTCGTCAATCAGTCACACGTCACGACGGAACGCTCTCCGTACTACACGCGATTCGCGGTTTCGCCCGACGATGAGAATCTGCTCTACTTTCCTTCGGTCGCTTTCAGCATGTCGCGCGACGGCGGTAACACCGTGTTTCAGCCCGGAGGTCGTGGTCCGGGTGGTGGCGCTGGCCCTGGTCCCGCAGAGGCTGCGAGTGGCCCTCCTCCGGCAACAGGCCTTGAATCCGCGGGCGGCGATAATCATGACGTGTGGATCGATCCCACAAATGCAAACCGCGTGTTGGTCGCGAACGACGCTGGAGTGAGCATCAGCAACAATCGCGGTGCGACATATCAGCGATTCCTGTTGCCGATCTCGCAGACGTATCACGTATTCGCGGACAATGAGATTCCCTACAACGTGATGGGCAACATCCAGGACAAATCATCGTTTCGCGGGCCGAGCCGCACGCTTTCTGGTGGTTTCTTCGGGAACGGAATCTCGCTGGGCTACTGGACCGGCGCGGGCGGATGCGAGGATGGTTTCGCGGTGCCTGATCCTGTGGATTCGAACATCGTGTGGTCCGGCTGCGACAACGGCCGCATAGACCGCATCAATATGCGAAATGGCATGGCGCGAGATGTATCCGCGTGGCCCGTCACCAGCTACGGCTGGAAGCCCGCGAATATGAAATACCGTTGGGATTGGGTGACGCCGATTGCCATCTCGCCCCATGATCACAACCGTGTGTATGTAGGCGCTCAAGTTGTTTTCATGACTACGGACAGCGGCCAATCGTGGAAAGTCATCAGTCCAGACCTCACGGCGAACAACAAGGAACACGAGCAAGACTCGGGCGGTATCTCGTCGGACGACCTCGTGACCTATGACGGCGCTACAATTTATTCCATCGCGGAATCACCCGTGAAGGCGGGCGTCATCTGGACGGGAAGCGACGACGGCCAAGTGAACGTGACGCAGGATGGCGGCGGTCACTGGGCAAACGTAACCAAGAATATTCCCGATCTTCCCGCGTGGGGAACAGTGTGGAACGTCGAGCCGTCCCATTTCGATGCTGGCACGGCATACATTACCGTGAATCTGCAGCACGTGGGAATCTACGACGCTCGCGCGTATATGACAACCGACTACGGTGCCAGCTGGAAGCTGATCACCGCGAACGTGCCCAAGGGAATGAACAGCAGCGCGCACATCATTATCGAAGATCCTGTGCGCAAGGGCATGTTGTTCCTGGGCACGGACAACGCGCTCTACGTCACGTGGGACGATGGCGATCACTGGACTCGTTTACGGAACGATTTGCCGCCCGCGCCGGTGTACTGGTTGCAAGTGCAGCGGACGTTCAACGATTTGGTCATCGGAACGCATGGACGCGGTGTGTGGATCCTCGACGACATCACTCCTCTTCGCGAATGGGCCAGCGCTCAGTCGAAGGATTTTCAATTATTCAAACCGCGGTCTGCGTACCGCTTCCGGCACACGGATGACGCGCGCGAGTCCGACGTCGGTGGACACGTAAGCGGAGAAAATCCTCCTTACGGCGCGGACATCAACTTCTGGCTGAAAGCTCCCGCGAAGGAAGTGGAGCTCACTTTTACTGGCGCGAACGAGACCATTCGCACGCTCAAAGTGGAAGGACACGCAGGATTGAATCGTGTGTGGTGGGATCTTCGCTACGAACCGGGCTCGCCCGTGAAGATGCAGACCACACCGTTCGACGCCCCATGGGCGGAGCCGCACCACAATTACGCCGCGTACGGCACTCGAATTCCGCCTGCAGGCCCGATTGTGCCGCCGGGCAATTACACGGTCCATGTGAAAGCGGGCGGGAACGAAGGGACAGCGCAACTTACCGTGCTGCCTGATCCGCACTCCCCGGGCACGGAACAATCGATCCGTGCGCAAGTGCAGTTCGCCCGCCAGGTGCTGGCCGAGGAGAATCAGGCCGCCGACATGATCAATCATCTGGAATGGACGCGGAGGCAGGTGGAAGATCTCGAAACCGTGCTTAACGCGGATGCGCAGAAACATGCAGACGCAATTCAAGCCGCCAAGGATTTCGAGATCAAAGTCGTTGCGCTCGAAGGCAAGCTGATTGACATTCACAATACCGGCCGCAGCGAAGATGCATTTCGCAACCCCGTTCAACTCTATGAGCGCATCAGTTGGATGGTTGGGCCGATGGTCGGCACGCCCGGGAGCGGTAGCGGTGGCGGCGATCTCGCGCCCACGGCACAACAAATCGCCGTGAACGATGAGTTCAAGCAACAGCTTGCGGAAATTCAGGCGGAGTTTAAACGATTTGTCGAGGGCGACACGCGCGCCTTCAACGCGGCGCTGAAGCAAAATCACTTGAGCGCGGCGATCGAGCCGTAAAAAGGGCAGCGCCGATCATGGCAAATCTTTGCTCATCCGCTCAATGACTTCTTTGGGTTCGGTAACCGG
>DATNDO010000188.1:0-4094 GCA_035606955.1 Candidatus Angelobacter sp. | reverse complement strand
GGCTGTGCTCTTCTTCGGGGACCGATTGTCCGGAGACCCACGGTGAACGCGAAAAAAGTTCTCGTGTGTCTCGCGGCGGAAACAAAGGCCGCGGCGGCTCGGCCCGCGGAGGCGCAACTGGAACCTGCCTGGTCTGCGGCCTGTTCTCAGGAGCTTGGGTGGAAAGTTTGGGAGCAACTGGCGCGGGAACTTCGGGAGGCGTTTCCGGGGAAACAGGCATTGCCGGAGGAATGCTGCCTGCGGTCGAGGCATCGGCCGACGAAACATCGTGGGCAGAAATATCGGCACGGCTGGCATCAGCACGCGAAGCGACGGATTCCTTGCGAATCTCGGGTTGCAGCGCTAGCGGCGCATCTTGCTCTGCTTGCAGATTCGATTGAATCTCTGGGTGCGAAACTGGCTCAACACTCGCTTGAACATCTGTTTGAACATCCTGCTGCACATCATCCGGCGCAGTTGGTGGGACATCATGCTGAACGTCTTCGGAGAGAAGCGGCTCAGGATTTTGCCGAAGAGCTTGCTCAATAACTGGCTGCGCAACAGCCTCTGCAACCGGCTCCGCACCTGGCGGGACGGCCGGCGGAATAGATGGCTCGGCGGCAACAGCAACATCCGGCTGGACATTCTGCGGAACATCACTCTGGACATCAGGCCGGACCTCCGGCGGGACATCGCGCTCAAGATCCTGCTGAATAACTGTCTGCGGAATAGCTGTTGACGAAACATCTGGTTGCGCCGAGAGCGGTTTGGCCGCCGGAATTTCGGGCTGGATAGCTTCTTGCGCTGGCGGCGCGGCGAGCTCGATGAGCGGTTCGACGGCGACAGGGGTTTCCGGCGCGAATTCCACGGGACCCAACGGCGCGGGCAGCGGCGCGCGAGGAGTTTCAACGCGCTCGATGATCAAGGGACGTTCTTGCGTTCCACTTTCCGGCGCGGTAACTTCCGCTTCGACAGCGGCCGCCGCTTCACGCGCCGCCTCTGCTTCCGCGGTCTTCGTCACCCACTCGCGAATAATGCTGCGCGAATCGGCGGGAAGCCGGGTGAATGTGGTGCCGCCTGAATTTCTTTTTGGCCCCACCCACGCAATGCGCGCGCGCGCCGAAATGCGATATCCGGCGCTCAACGAAAACGAAACCTCGAGCTCAGCCCCCTTCTCAACGCGGCCTACGGCCTGAAATCCGAGGCCGTCTTCGCTGATATCCACGATCATGCCGCCATTTTCGGCACCCATGTCGAAATATTCTGGCGAATAAAGTTTCTGTCTTTCGTATTGCCTGCGTTCGAATTCCACGCTGTGGCTCTCGAGAAAAGCTCTGAGTCTTGACGCAGCATTGCTGCGAAGGCCGGGGTTGGAAACTTCTTACGTGTTCAATTATAGACAGTAGTGTCTCGGGTCGCAAACACAAAACGACTGTAGGTCACACATAGTTTCCGTGTAGGGCGTCCACAAACAGCTGGACCCAAGCCGGTTATCAGCGGTGAGTCTCGGCCAGCAACTGCGCCAGATAGTTCTTCCACACCGCGGCGAGCGTGTGCGTTCCATGGCCGCGCGTTTCGCTGGTGATGGGCAGCAGAACGAAACGTCCGTGTGGGACTTTGTGAATCAGTTGCTCGTCGATATGCAATTCAGGTGGATTGACAAAATCGTCGGCGGAATTTATGGCGAGCAGATGCGCCTGGATTTTTGCGAGGTCTGGCGACGGATCGTAAGTGCGCGAAGCGTCGAATGCATAGAGCATGTCGTTGGCATCCAGATTCTTCAGCCTTTCTTGCAACGACTTTTCGAGATACGCATCCGCGGCTTCCCGCGTTGGATATTCTTTTTGCCAGTACAGCGGCGTGCTGACCATCAGCATTTCCACGTCGAGTGCGGCGCGAAGCCCGTTGGTTGGCTCGGTCTTGTAATTTCCGCCGTTCCACGCAGGGTCAGCTTTAATCGAGTCCATAATCATTTTGCGCGTCATGCGGTTGCGTCCCGCGATTTCGACTGGCAGGCACGCAAGCGGCATCAGTGCGTCCATAGACTGCGGATAGGCCTCGCCCCACATCCACGTGTGCATGCATCCCATCGACGTGCCCATCACCAGACGCAAATGATTCACGTGGAGGCCTTCGGTGACCAGATCGTATTCGGCCGTCACCATGTCGGCGTAATCGTAATGCGGAAACTTCATGCGCATGCCGTCGCTCGGCTTGCTCGATTTTCCATGGCCGATGTCGTCGGGAAGAATGATGAAATGCTTCGAGGAGTCGAGCAATTGCCCGGGGCCGAAAAGCACGCCCGCGAAAACGGGACGCAGGAACTGGTGTCCTGTGCCGCCCGTGCCATGCATGATGAGCACAGCGTTCGTCACGCGGCCGCTGGCGTCGCGTTTCGGCGCGCCGAGCGTACTGTAATGCAGACGCAGCTCGGGCAGCGTCTCACCATCACGAAAATGAAAATCGCGAACCACGAAATCGCCTTCGTGCGTGGCCCACGTTTGCACGGGTGCGTTGGCACGTGCGGCCTGCGCGAAAATCGCGCCAGGATGGATCAGAGCGGCGGCGAATAGCATCCATGCGAGGCGACAAATCCGGGTCTTCAATGTGGTTCTCCCATCGGCGGAGTTATAAAAACGCTGTTCGCATTCCGCGCCATTGCATATCACGCTCGCGGAGTTTGTTCAATCGCGGAGTTTGCATTTTGCTGACCTTCGCATTGACATGGCGCAGCGTCCGGAATAATCTTCCGCGACTTCCACGTAGGCGCGAGGCGCGCAGGCGGCCGGAACAGTCAAGGCGTACCGAAATAATCTGGTGAATTTAGGGGGAAGAATGATGAAGCGGGGGATCGCAATTCTTGGTGTGCTGGTGCTGATGGTGTGTGCGACGCGGTGCGCGATGGCGCAAGATTCAGATGCGATGCCAGTGAATGCCGCGGCAAAGTCCCACACGACATTTGTGCGTTGCGGTAAGTTAATTGCTGACGCGGGCCAGCCGGCGATTGACGGCGGCGACGTTATCATCATGGCTGGAAAAATCACGGCGGTGGGGCGCGGATTGACGGCTCCGGCCGGAGCGCAGCAGCAGGATCTCTCCAAGTACACATGCATTCCCGGACTGATTGACGCGCACATTCACATTTGGACGGGTCCGCGCGGGAAATATCCTTCGTTGCCGCTGGCGACGATTCGCGCCACAAAAGCGATGGCGTACGCGCTCGACTCGGGCATCGTGGCCGCGCGAGTGTTGGGCAGCGGCGGCTTTGTTGACGTCGCGCTCAAGGATGCGATCGAAGAGGGCACGATTCCCGGTCCGCATCTGATTCCTGCGGCGCATGCGATTTCCATTCCCGGCGGGCACGGTGATTTTTACGATTTTCCTCCTGACCTGACGCCCGAGAATTTCTACACGCCGGAAAATGGATACATCAATTCTCCGGCCGACGCTGAAGCCGCCGTTCACTGGCAACTCAAGTACGGCGCGCGCGTGATCAAGATTCTCGCTTCGGGCGGAGTGCTCTCGCCTCTCGATTCGCCACTGGCCGAGCAGGTGTCTCCCGAAGAATTAAAAGTAATCGTCGAACAAGCACACGCTGCGCATGTGAAAGTGGCGGCGCACGACGAAAATCTGCCGACGATTTGGGCCGCTCTGCACGCGGGCGTCGATTCCATCGAGCATGGCGCGGGCCTTGACAAGGACGCGGCGATTTACATGAAGGACCATGGCGTTTATTTGACGCCGACGCTCTACATCGCAAACAACATCGTGGAGAACGGACCGAGAATGCACATGGCGGATTACGCGATTCGCAAAGCGAATTTGATTTGGCAGGGAGAGTTGCAAGGATTCAAAGCCGCTCTCAGTACAGGCGTGAAAATCGCTGCTGGTTCCGACCAGAGTTACGAGCCGGGGAAGGGAACCGTTCGTGACGAAATCATGACCGACGTGCGCTTTGGCGCCACGCCGCAGCAGGCGCTTTCGTTCGGCACGAAAGCGTCCGCGGATTTGCTCAGCCTGGATGATCTGGGCGCGATTGCTGTCGGCAAGGAGGGCGACATCGTCGCGACGGAAGGCAATCCGCTCGAAGATATCCATGCGCTCGAAAAAGTTCG
>DATNDO010000161.1:0-4602 GCA_035606955.1 Candidatus Angelobacter sp. | reverse complement strand
GAATTGGTGCCCATCTGGGTTGCGAATTTCGTGCTCGCCGAATACGGCACCGGCGCGGTGATGTGCGTGCCCGGACACGACGAGCGCGATTTCGAGTTTGCGCAGAAATATCGTCTGCCCGTGAAGATTGTGGTGCAGCCGCTCGAAGGCCCTTCCCTTAAGAAAGGCCACTTGAGCGAAGCGTTCACCGAATACGGCCGCTCCGTGGATTCCGGTCCGTACACCGGTATGCCATCCGAAAAAGCCATCGAAAAAATGACGGCGGATGCCGAAGCAAAAGGTCTGGGCCACGGCGAGACGACCTATCGATTGAAAGATTGGGGCATCTCGCGGCAGCGCTACTGGGGCACGCCCATTCCGGTGGTTTACTGCGAGAAATGCGGAATCGTCGCTGTTCCTGACGACCACTTGCCTGTGAAGCTGCCCGAAAAAGTCTCGCTGACAGGAGAAGGGCAATCCCCGCTCGCGGGCGTTCCCGAATTTGTCAACACGAAGTGTCCCAAGTGCGGAGGTCCCGCGCGGCGCGAAACAGACACGATGGACACGTTTGTCGATTCGTCATGGTATTTCTACCGCTACACTGACGCGCACAACGACAAAGCCCCGTACGGTCGCGAGGAAGTGCGTTACTGGTTTCCCATCGACCAGTACATTGGCGGCATCGAGCACGCCATTCTCCACCTGATTTACTCGCGATTTTTCGCCAAGGTGATGCGCGATTTGGGCATGACTCAAATCAACGAGCCAATCATGCGGCTCTTCTCGCAAGGCATGGTGCAAAAGGGCGGCACCGCCATGTCGAAGTCGCACGGCAACGTGGTGGGCGCCGATGAAATGGCGCAGCGATACGGCTGCGACACGGCGCGAATGTACACGCTGTTTGCCGCTCCGCCTGCAAAAGACCTCGAATGGAACGAAGACGGAATCGAGGGCTGCTCGCGCTTCTTGAACAAGGTTTACAGGCTCATTCACCGTTATGCGGAAAAATTGCGCGGCGTCGAAGCTAGCGCTGGCGCGTCCATCGATCTTGCGCACGCAACCGCGAAAGAGAAAGCGCTGCTGCGTAAAGCCCATCAAACGCTTCGGCGCGTGACCAATGATTTCGAGGCGCGCTGGCACTTCAACTCCTCCATTGCGCTGATCATGGAGCTGGTCAACGAAATGCAGGCGCAAGAGCCGCTCGACGAAGGCGCGAATCCCGCCGTCGCAAAAAATGTGCTCGAACTCCTGGTTCTGATGCTTGCGCCGATGGCCCCGCACGTCAGCGAAGAGCTCTGGCAAATGCTGGGACATTCGGGCGGCCTTGCGCGAACCGAATGGCCGAAATTCCGCGAAGATCTTGCCAAAGAAGAACAGTTTGAGGTGATAATCCAAATTAACGGGCGCGTGCGCGGCAAGATTTTGGTGGATGACAGCATCGGCGAAGAGGAAGTCGTCGAACGCGCCATCCACGATCCGCGCATCGCGCAGCTGCTCGTGGGCAAGAAAATCATCAAGACGATTGTCGTGCCGCGGAAGCTCGTGAATATCGTCGTGCAGTAGTCGCTTTGCGCGGAAGATTCCGCGAACCAAGGAGTACTCGGATGGCAAATTCCGCGGCAGTTCCGGAGCAAGAGCCATTGTCGACGAAAAACGAAACCACCAGATTGAGCACGCGCGGCGGAATTGTGGTGCTGGATTTCGGCGGTCAGTACACGCAGCTGATCGCGCGGCGAATCCGCGAGCAGGAGATCTTCTCCGCGATTTTGCCCTGCAACGCCTCTCTCGACGAAATCAAGCGCCTCCAGCCGAGCGGCATCATCCTCTCCGGCGGCCCCAGTTCTGTGTACGATATCGATGCGCCTGCGTGCGACGCCAAAGTTCTGGGCCTCGGCGTTCCCGTGCTCGGCATCTGTTACGGCATGCAATGGATGGCGCGAACGCTCGGCGGAAACGTCGTGAAAGCGGAGCGCCGGGAATACGGCCCCGCGACGCTCGACCGCGAAAAAGATTCCGCGCTCTTTCGAGGTCTTCCCCAACATTTGAAAGTGTGGAACAGCCATGGCGATCATGTCGCTGGCCTGCCCGACGGATTCGAAACCACCGGACGCACCGACAACGCTGTCGCCGCCATCGAAGACCGCTCTCGGCATCTTTACGGCGTCGAATTCCATCCCGAAGTGCTGCACACCGAGCGGGGCACGGAGATTTTGCGAAATTTCGTTTTCGAAGTATGCGGCGCGAAAAAGAATTGGGACCGTGCTTCGTTTATTTCGGAAACCGTCGAAGCCATTCGTAAACGCGTCGGCAATGCGCATGCGTTGTGCGCGCTGAGCGGAGGTGTTGATTCCGCGGTTGCCGCGGCCCTCGTGCACCGCGCGATTGGCGACCGGCTGATAAACGTCTTCGTCGACACGGGCTTGCTGCGCCAAAACGAGTTCGCCGAAACGCTGGAGTTGCTCCGCGACAGGCTTGGCCTGAACGTCACAGGCATCAACGCCTCGGAGCGATTCCTCGCGCGGCTCAAAGGTGTGACCGATCCCGAAGACAAACGCAAACGCATTGGCGCGGAATTCATCGCCGTGTTTGCGGAAGAGTCGCGGCGTCTGGCTGCCGAGACGGGCGGAACAGCCATGCGTTTTCTGGTTCAAGGAACTTTGTATCCGGACGTGATCGAGTCAGTATCCGTAAAAGGTCCGTCGGCGACCATCAAGACGCATCACAACGTTGGCGGATTGCCGAAAGATTTGCCGTTCGAATTAATCGAGCCGTTGCGCGATCTCTTCAAAGACGAAGTTCGCATGATCGGCAGGGAACTAGGCTTGCCGGAAGAGATATTGTCGAAGCACCCGTTTCCCGGGCCTGGCTTGGCCGTGCGGCTGCTTGGCGAAATCACGCCAGAGAAGCTTGAGATTCTCCGTGGCGCTGACGCTATTGTCGTCGAGGAGATTCATCGCGGAGGTATTTACGACAAGGTTTGGCAGGCGTTTGCAGTTTTGCTTCCCGTGCGTAGCGTGGGCGTGATGGGCGACTTCCGGACTTACGGTTACACGATTGCCGTGCGCGTGGTGTCGTCAGAAGACGCCATGACGGCGGACTGGGTGCGCCTGCCGTGGGAAATCCTCGAAAGAATTTCAGTCCGAGTGGTTAACGAAGTTCGTGGAGTCACACGGGTAGTCTACGACGTCAGCTCAAAACCACCCAGCACCATCGAGTGGGAGTGAATTACGCGAAACAGAGCGAATCGCTGCTACCGCTCTAGCGATGGGCCATTTTCTGGGCCATGTAGAGCAAGAGGCGGCGGTCAGCTTCGTCGACGCGTCCCAGTACTCGGCGAAAGCGGCCAAGGAACCGGGCTTCTTTTCCGGCGCTACCCCACGCAATGTCATCTGAAGACTTGCGCTTGGGCAAATTAGGCAGCACAGGTGGCTCTTCGCCGTCGTAGAATAGCTGGTAGAGCGGGATTTCCATGGCCCTTGCCAGTTTCTCGAGCGTTTCGATGGCTGGAACGGTATGGCCGTTCTCAACCCGCGAAATATAACAGCGAAGGAGTCCCGTGCGCTTTTCGATGTCGCCTTGGGATAGTTTCTTGGTTTCGCGTAACAGCCTTAAACGGTCTCCGATTATCATGCGTTTGATTGTCACACGGATGATTCACCTGTGCAAGGGATAAGTTATACACGAGAGGTTTGAGGGAACGGCCTCGAGGTAATTGTAACCGCAAGCGAATGGATAACGTCCCAAAATACGTGGCAGCAAGTGCAACCGCCGTTGCGATGACCGCCCGGCCGCGGACCGCCAAGCCGGACGACCGCGATTTGGTGCGCGCAGCACAAAAGGGCGAAGTTGTCGCCTTTGAAGAACTGGTGCGCAGGCACCAGCAGCGAGTCATGGCCGTCGTTGGCGGTGTGCTGAGGCGCCGTGAGGACATTGAGGACGTCGCGCAGCAAGTATTCTTGAAGGCGTACGTCTCCATCGGGCGTTTTGACATGCGCTCGGCCTTTTCGACCTGGCTCTACAAGATTGCAGTGAATGAGTGCTGGGATTATCTGAGGAAGAAGAAAGTGCGGCCGCTCAGTTACGAAGCCGATCTCAGCGAAGAACAGGTGCGGCACGTAGAGCAGTTCGTCAGCACCGACAGTCACGGTGGCGGTAATCCGAGTGACCGCGCCGAGTTGCGCGAAATCGTGGAGCGCCTGCTCGCGGAACTCTCCGAGGAAGATCGTGTGATGCTGGTGCTCAAGGAAGCGCAGGGATTCGCTGTCGAAGAGATTGGCACAATGTTGAATTTGAACGTAAACACGGTAAAGGTCAGGCTTTTTCGGGCGCGACGCAAGCTGGCGAAGACGTACCGCCGGCGGGTCGGCGCGCACAGTTAGCGAAGCGGGGGAATCGTAGTTCGATAGTAAGTCAGTTTGAATTTTCTTGATCGTGACACAAAGAGTCAAACAAAGTGTCAAAATTCAAACTGACCCAATACTCGTAGTTCGGAGGGACCAGAACATGTCCGAACAGCACGAACAGAAGAAGACGGCGGGTTGTGAAAAATTTGAAGTGGCGCTCGAGGATTACGCGAGCGGCGAATTGCCTCGCCGCGACGCAGAACGACTGACTGCTCACCTC
>DATNDO010000136.1:0-7190 GCA_035606955.1 Candidatus Angelobacter sp. | reverse complement strand
GGATTGCGTGATGTTCATCGTGCGCACGATTTTATTTGAGATGCGGTAAACCTCTTTTTTCTCGTCCCACGACAAATCCGGATCGAATTCCACGTTCAACGTCGTCGCCAGCATTTCCGCCGCGAGTTCTTCCGCGTATTCACCCGCGATTTCCTCCGGCTCTCCGAACGAGTGATGCTCGGAAAGGTAGCCGTACATGGATTTGTCGCCGGGAAGCGCCACGCCGACCGAGGCTGCGATCAGTCTGTGCGCCTCGCGCGTCTGATTTTCGCTGATCACCACGAACGCCACTTGCCCCGGCTTCAAATGCTTCAAACCCTCGCTGCGCGATATCAGTTTGCAGTGCGGCGGGAAAATCGAAGACACGCGCACGATATTGCACGCCGCGATGCCCGCATTGCGCAACGCAAGCTCGAAGCTCGAAAGCCTCTCGCGGTGTTTTCCGACGCCTTTGGTGAGGAATATTTTCTTCGCGACGAACGCCATGAAGGTCGGGCTGCGGTGCCTCCGGATTAAAAACTCAGGAAGATGAGACGCGTGCGAAAAGTAACAAGAAGCGCATGGTGTGTCAATGCTTTTCGCGCCTCAGAACAAAAATTTAACGTTCACTGATACGACGCACTCGCCGCCTTCGCCTTCGGCGCCGCGCGTTCCCGCTCAAACGCGAGCGCCTGTTTCGTGATCGCCTCGCGCGCGGCATCGGGAACGATTCGCCAGTTCTTATCCGCGGCGGGGAACTGCTTCGTTTTTTCCAGATACGCGATGATCAAGTCGCGCACTTCTTCCGTTGACCGGTAAACGACCGGCAATCCCTTGAACACGGAGTATCCGCCGCCGCCCGTGTAGCGATAGTTGTTGATTGCCACGCGGAATTTCTGCGTAACGGAAATCGGCTCGCCCCGAAAAGTCAAATTCGTAATTCGGCTGCCGGCCGGCTTGGTCAAATCCATCTCGTACGCAACGCCCTCTGCCGAATCCGCGTCGTAGCCCGGCAAGCGCATCGGTTTGTCCGCTGGTGCGGGCCACGCGGGATAGAAACTCGCCGCGTGCTCCAACGCGTCCTTGAGTTGCGCGCCCGTCATTTCGACGCCGTAAAGCGTGTTCTCGTACGGGTAAATCCCGAACGCGTCGCGAATCGTCACTGTGCCCGCCGCCAGATGCACGCTCGGAATGAAAAGCGTGGCGAGCGATACGTCCGCGTGCGCGTACTGCATTTGGACACGATGAATCAAGTCCACGAGCGGCTCATCTTCGTAGCGCGCCAGCGTACCGCTAAGCGATTCGGTCGCGTTCGCAATCGGTGTATCCAAGTATTTCTCCACCGTCTTGTGGTACGGCTCGACGAGCTTCACGATCCCCGCATCCTGCGGCGCGTCCATTTCAGGCCGAATCGTTGTGGAATGCTTCGACACGACTTTCCAGCGCCCGTCCGATTCGCGATGCAATTTCACGTCCGCGCGCGCCAGGGACTCGCCCCAGTTTTTCGCCTGCGCCATCAGCACACCGTTCACCATCAACTGTGGCATCTCCTGATGCGTGTGACCGTAAAACAGCACGTCAATCGACGGCTCGCTTTCCGCCAACTCCCACGCCTCGTTCTCGCCATTCAGCGTGTAGCCGGAAAAAGGCTCGCCTGTCTTCGGATTGCGATCCAGTCCGGAGTGCATGATCACCACAAGTACATCGCATTTTGCGCGAACTTGGGGAATCACGCGCCGCGCTGCGTCCACAATCGGTTCAAATGCGTACCCGCGATAATGCGAAGGAATTTCCCATCGCGGCACTCCCGGCGTCACAAATCCGACGATCCCGACGCGCACCGGGCCAACCGTCTTAATAATGTACGGCTGAAAGTACGGAACGCCGCTCGTATACGTTTGCTTCAAGTTCGCCGCCAGCCACGGAAAATGCGATTCGCGTTTCGCTTTCCACATCACGCGCTCGCCAAAATTGAATTCATGATTGCCCACTTCCATCGCGTCGTAGTGCATCGCGTTCATCACCGCGATTTCCGGATTCGGTTGCGCGGACTCTTTCACATTGAAGTAGTAGGCCAGCGGAGTTCCTTCGATGGTGTCGCCACAATCGAGCAACAACACGTTTGGCGCGGTTGCGCGAATGGTCTCCACCAGCGTCGCGATTTTCGCCAGTCCCCAATTCGCGGGCTTGTTCGTGATGTCGTCCCACGCCAGCAGATGCCCGTGCGAATCGGTCGTGCTCAGCAACGTCAACGTCACGTCGTCCGGCGCGGTCTGCGCGTGGACGCGCAACTCATGTACGCGCGCGCCGCCCGCAATCAGAAGCGCAATGCAAAAAAGCGACGCGGCATAAGAAAAGAGAAAAGCGAATTTTCGTGTGCGAGTCATCGGCGAGAAGTATCTCACAACAGAAGCTGAAAATACGGCCGTCGCGGAATCAGCCTTCGCAGAGGGGAAGCGCGTGCGCCACCAGCGCGGTAATCGACACAAGCTGCCGTAAATCCGACGGCGAGAAATCGCGTGCGCCTCGCGCGGTCTTCGCTTTGCGCGATACTTGCAGCACTCCAATCACCTTCGCATCAACCGCGATCGGCGCGCTCATGATCTTCTGTATCGGGTCGCTGCGTTCTTGCTTGATGCGCACCCCCTCAAAAACCGAGGCGTGCGGTGCAATATTGAAATGGTTGACGATCTCCGGCCGCTTGTCGCGCGCCGTTCTCACCGCAAGTGAAGAGTTGCTCGTCAACGGAATTCGCCCGACGGATTGTAATTGCTCCGGGAAGCGAAAGCGCAGAAATTTCCCGTCGTCCGTCACCGAAAGAATTGCCACCTCGTCGGTTTGCACGGCGAATACGCGTCCCACGGCGTCCGCGATTTTCGTCAACTGCGCCGCGTTCAGCGCCGTGCCGCCTTTCATCATTTCACCGACCAAAATTTCCACCTCAGAGACGCCTGTGCTCGACATGTTTCGAGTCTAGCACGCCGTTTGCCGCGGGGGTTTCCAGTGTTGCCGCCTTGCAAACACGTTTGCCGCTGTCTATACTGAAATGTTTTCAGGCGAGCAATTCTGCTCACGCACTTGCATCGCGTGGATTCGCTGCGCGCTTATCTTAAGTTCCCGTGGGAACTTTTTCGGAGAGTGGATGCCGGGCACGGCCTCGAAACCTGACTCCAGTTACTTCTGGGACAAACTGCATTCCCTCAGCGGCATAATTCCTATTGGCGCATTCCTCGCCGAACATTTCTGGTCCAACAGTTACGTTCTGGTCAGCCCCGAACGCTATAACTCCACCGCCGCGGGCCTGGAACAAATTCCCTGGCGCATTCCCGTCGAATTTCTTTTCATCTGGCTGCCCATCGCGTTTCACGGTTGCTACGGTCTCTACATTTGGTGGCGCGGCAAGGCCAACGTTCTCGGCCATCCGTGGATGGCCAACTGGATGTACGTGCTGCAGCGCTGGACCGGCATCGTGCTCTTCGCATACATCATTTGGCATGTGTGGATCGAACGTTTCGCCACGCATGGGCGTTCGACTTTTCTTGGCGTCGCGCACGATTTCGCGAATCCCTATTACGTCGCGTTTTACGCCCTCGGAGTCCTCGCGGCTTCGTTTCATCTGGGCAATGGAGTCTTTAATTTTTGCTGCAAATGGGGAATTGCCGTCACGCCGCGGGCGCAACGCGCCGCCGGTTTCTTCGGCGCGCTCATCGGCCTCATGTTCAGCGTCGCCGGCCTTCTGATTGTCGCCGGCTTCGTTTACAACTGGCATCCGTTCAGCGGATATCTCTAAACCGGAATTATATGAGAGAGCCCAAAATCATCGTCGTCGGAGGCGGCCTCGCGGGGCTAATGGCCACGATCCGTGTCGCCGAATCCGGCGTGCCTGTTCAATTATTCTCCATCGTGCCCGTCAAACGCTCGCACTCCGTTTGCGCGCAGGGCGGCATCAACGCCGCAAAAAATCTGAAAGGCGAAGGCGACTCCACCTGGATTCATTTTGACGACACGATTTACGGCGGCGATTTCATCGCCAACCAGCCCATTGTCAAATCCATGTGCGAAGCGGCTCCCGCGATCATCGATCTTCTCGACCGCATGGGCGTCATGTTCAATCGCACGCCCGAAGGACTGTTGGATTTTCGACGCTTCGGCGGCACGCTCTATCACCGCACCGCGTTTGCCGGAGCCACTACCGGCCAGCAACTCCTCTACGCGCTCGACGAGCAAGTCCGGCGCTTCGAATCCGAGGACAAAGTCCAGAAATTCGAGGGCTGGACGTTTCTCTCCGCCGTACTCGACGAAAATCGCATTTGCCGCGGCATCTGCGCGATGGATTTGAAGACAATGGAAGTCCGCACATTTCCCGCCGACGCCGTGATTTTCTGCACGGGCGGCATTGGCGCAATTTTCCGCCAAACGACCAATTCAGTGGTTTGCACAGGAACCGCGCAGTCCGCGCTTTTCCAGCAGGGCGCCTATTACGCGAACGGCGAATTCATCCAAGTGCATCCCACGGCGATTCCCGGCGAGGACAAATGCCGTTTGATGAGCGAATCGCTTCGCGGCGAGGGCGGACGTGTCTGGGTGCCGCGCAAAGCGGGCGACACGCGTCCCGCGCGCTCGATTCCGGAGAAAGAACGTTTTTATTTTCTCGAGCAGTGGTACCCGAAATACGGCAACCTCGTCCCGCGCGACGTCGCCACCCGCGCCATTTACAAAATTGTCTTCGAGGAAAAGCTCAGTCTCGCCGGCATGAACGCCGTCTATCTCGACCTGACGCATCTGCCGCGCGAGATGCTCGACCGCAAACTCGAAGGCGTCCTCGAGATTTATCAGAAATTCGTCGGCCCCGATCCGCGCGAAGAGCCGATGAAGGTTTTCCCCGCGATGCATTACACGATGGGCGGCCTGTGGATCGATAACGAGCGCCAGGCCACAAACATTCCCGGAATTTTCGCGGCGGGCGAATGCGAATACCAATATCACGGCGCGAATCGCCTCGGCGCGAATTCGCTCGTTTCCTGCATTTACGGAGGCATGGTCGCCGGACCTTCTGCCGTCAAGTACGCGCGCAATCTCGAAAAAGGTTGCGATGCCACGCCCGAGAGCGTTTTCTACGCTGAAGCCAGTCGCCAGCGCGAAGCGAACGACAGCCTGCTCAATCAGCAGGGCTTTGAAAATCCCATGACTATCTGGAACGAGCTCGGCGCGTGGATGACCCAGCATGTCACCGTGGTGCGCGTGAACGCCAATCTCGAAAAAACTCTCAAGAAGCTCGACGAGCTGAGCGATCGCTTCAGCCGCGTGAATCTCGCCGACCGCACGCAGTGGTCGAATCAGACCCTGCAATTCACGCGCGAACTCGGTAACATGCTGATTCTCGCGAAAGTCATCACCCTCGGCGCTCTCGCTCGCAATGAAACCCGGGGCGCGCATTTCAAGCCTGAATTTCCCGAGCGCGACGACAAGAATTGGCTCAAGACCACGAAAGCCAGCTACAACGGCGGAAACATCAAACTCGAATACGAGCCGGTCGACATTTCGCTTCTCCCGCCCCGCTCGCGCAAGTATTAGAAGGCTGTGCATCTTTGCTTTTACGGGTGCCCATCCTGAGCGCCCGTGAACTTTGGGCGCGAAGGGTGCGGGGTTGTCGCCTTGCATTGTAACGGCGCCAGCAGAACGTCCTTCATCAGATGTAAGATCAAGGTTGTAGCCTGAATCGAGGCATTATGGCCGATAACACATTCATCCTTCGCATCAAGCGCCAGGCAGCTCCGCAGGAGCGCGTCGTCTGGGAAGAATTCGAAATTCGCTATCGCCCGCATTTGAACATCATCACCTGCCTGCGCGATATCGCCGAAAAACCGCTTACACGCGCCGGCAACGCCACTACGCCTATTTCTTACGACGCGAATTGCCTCGAGGAAGTCTGCGGCGCCTGCGCCATGCTCATCAACGGCTATCCTCGCCAGGCCTGCTCCGCGCTCATCGACAATCTTGAAAAGCCGATTCGCCTGGAGCCGCTCACGAAATTCCCGCTGATCCGCGATTTGCAGGTCGACCGCTCCATCATGTTCGAAAATTTGAAGCGCATGAAGTGCTGGGTGCCCATCGACGGCACATACGCCATCGGCCCCGGCCCGCGCATGTCGCCCGAGCAGCAGCAAATCGGCTACCCGATGGCGCGCTGCATCACTTGCGGCAACTGCCTGGAAATCTGCCCTAAGGTAAATGATCACACGCAATTCGTCGGTGCCGCCATCATCAATCAGGTGCGCCTCTTCAATATGCACCCCACCGGCAACATGCACGCGCGCGAACGCCTCGAAGCCATGATGGGCCCCGGCGGAATTCAGGATTGCGACAACGCCATGAACTGCGTGAAAGTGTGCCCCAAGAGCATTCCTCTCACTGAATCCAACAACGAAATCAATCGCCAAGTCCTCAAGCACGCCGTCTGGGACTGGCTGAATTTTTCCGAAGGCCCCACGGAACGCGACGAAGAGTGGAAACGATTGGGAATTCAGAAGTAAGACAGGAGTCCCGATGCCTTTGATCGGGACGTTTGGGAGGTATCCCCCAAACCGTGAGAACCAGAATCCTAAATCCATCGCCGAGCTACAGTGTGGTCTTACCAGAAAACATACGTGAGGAACGAGACGGGAGAGTGTCGAGCTTCTGGTTGGACGGGGAACCATTACTTCTGCAGCTCTCAAGCTATGTCCGTAGTGAAGGATCTCAGCTAGGTTCGCGGGCGCGTCTGACGGAGCGCATGTCTAGAGATGAGTGGAAATGGAGGATTTGGGAAACTAAAGTTCACAACGACCCTGGAGTCGATCAATCAACAGCAGAATCAGTTGCAGACGACGGCGTCCTCTGGGTCCACTCGTATCTCGTTTGGCCCCATCTGACGATTTACGCGACTATTTCTGGTCCTGAAGATGCGGCGAGAAACCGCAAGAATTGGGCATTTTGCGCTCTGCAAAGTGCGATTCCAATAATCAACTGAGAGGCTGGGTGCTACGACCCGGATTTGGACTGCCGCGCGACGTGAACTCCCTTGCGTATCTGATCGCCGTGCGTTGCTTCGAAAATTCGATATACTGTCCGCTGCTCCAAACTCCGTCGCCTGCGAGCACAAGGAGAAGCGAACGATGCGCAATTTCGTCTTTGGCGTCTGCGGGATTCTGCTTGCGGCCATGCCATTGATC
>DATNDO010000134.1:0-10272 GCA_035606955.1 Candidatus Angelobacter sp. | reverse complement strand
CGCGACCATCAGTTTGTAACGGGTTTCAAGAGCACGCCCTTTGCGGGCTTCGCAAAATTGCACTGGCTCGAATTGGATTTGGGCAACTGGAATCCGCAGCGTCCCCTGCGGCTGATCCTCGATGGCTTCACGGATTATTTTTCCGCGAGCTCTTTGTATTCAGCATGGCAGGCCGGATTGAAGCCGATTCCACCTTACGTCGAAGCTCTAAGCGCAGACGGCCATTGGCGGCGCGTCGGCGGCGACATGGGGTTTTTCTCCGGCCTCGAGCGCACCATGACCGCCGAGCTCACCGGAACGCTCCCACCGGGCACGCGCAAGATTCGCATCGTCACCAACCTGAAAATTTACTGGGATCGTATCCGCATCGATAATTCCATGGCAGAGACATCGTATCGCGTCACGCAAGTGCCGCTCGCGAATGCGAATCTCCACTTTCGCGGCTACCCGAATTACGTCGAAGGAAAGACACCGGGAGATTTGACTTTCTTTTACGATCAGGTCAGCGCGACGGGACCATACGCGCACCAAGCCGGAAATTACACGCGCTACGGTGATGTCCGGCCACTTTTGCAGCAAGTCGATGAGAAATACGTCGTCTTTGGCTCCGGCGACGAAGTAGCCGTGAGTTTTGATCCTTCTTCACTGCCAAAACTCGCTCGCGGTTGGGTCCGCGATTATTTCTTCTACGCCAATGGTTTCGACAAAGACATGGATTTCTACGCCGATTACGGCAGCACTGTCACTCCGCTGCCCAAGCATACGCTCGTCTCTTATCCGTATCCTCCCGGGATCGCCTATCCAACTGATCCGAGCCATCTCGACTATCTGTTGCGTTACAACACTCGCGCAGTCTCCGGCCAAGCTCCCGCATCCTATCGCTTTCAGTACCGCAACAAGGCGTCCTCGAACGCAAAAACGCCATGAAGCCTTGCAAATCGCCGCAAATCAGACACGCCATTGGAACATAGCGCATGGCCGTTATATTCTCCCCACGTGCGCTCCCCTCGTCGTTCTCCTACATTTGGCCTATTCCTGGGCCTCATCATCACGCTTGCGGCCGTTGTGGTTTATTCTGCATACATCACGCGGCAAATCTCTGGTTTGCGCGCGCTGCAAAACAATCTAGCCGATCGCTACCGCAAAGATTCGCTCCAACTTTTGCGCATTCAGAATGATTTGAATTCGCTCGGGCTCGCCATGCGTGACATGTTAGCCAACGACGAACCATATCCTCTGACGGCGTGGTCGGCCCAATTTCAGCAAATCCACACTGATCTCAACGATGCGCTCCAGCGCGAACAGCAACTCGCGGTAACTCCTCGCGCTCCGGAACAAATGCAAGAACTTGCGAATTCCTTCACGCAATTCTGGAGTGCCGTGGATCGCACTTTCGCTCTTGTGCGTGACGGAAAAGATAAACAAGCTCGCGAGCAAATCCGCATTTCGTTGCAGGCCCGGCAAGCATCGCTCACCACGGCTGTCGCGCGTCAATTGGTCGAGAACAATGCAGGAGAAGAACAAGCCGCGCAGCAAATCGGTCAAATCTACGATCGCGTTCAGCGTCAGGTTTATCTTTTTCTCACGGCAACCTTGATTGCGATTCTGCTGACCAGTCTCTATTTGATTCGCTCCAACCGCCGCATCTTCGCGCAATTGTATGCATTGTCGAAGCAGAGAAGTGAGCTTGCCCAGAAAGTGATCTCCACGCAGGAGTCGACTCTGCGCTACATTTCCCGTGAATTGCACGACGAGTTCGGCCAGATCCTCACAGCCATTGGCTCGATGCTTAGCCGCTCAGAAAAGTACGCGCCTGAAGCTTCAACGCTCCGCTCGGAGCTGCGCGAAGTTCGCGACATCACTCAGACCGCGCTCGATAAGGTCCGCACTCTTTCCCAAGCGCTCCATCCGGTAATGCTCGAGGAGTCCGGTCTCGAAAACACCATGGATTGGTATATTGCTACCGTGAAAAAGCAAACCGGCCTCGCGATAAGCTACGAAAAATCCGGCACTCCATTTCCACTGGATGGCGTTGCGTCCGTTCACGTTTACCGCGTGTTGCAGGAAGCCCTGAACAATGTGGCGCGACATTCCGGAGCGCAACAAGCATGGGTTCGCCTGCACTTTTCACCCGACAAATTGGAATTAGAAGTGGAAGATCACGGTGCGGGATTTGTCCGCGGTGCCGCAAAGCCCGGCATCGGCTTGGTTGCGATGCGCGAACGAGCGGAACTCCTCGGTGGCACGATTGAATTTGTGCAGCCGGCCGCAGGCGGAACGCTGATCCGCCTGAGCGTGCCGAAAGCCAGGATGGACTGACATGCCAGACAAAATCACAGCTCTGCTCGTGGACGACCATGCGCTTGTCCGCCGCGGTTTTCGGCGAATGCTCGAAGACGAGCCGGACATCTCCGTTGTCGGAGAGGCAAGTGACGGCGAAGAAGCGATTCGTCTTGCCCGCGAGCTCCAGCCTCGCGTTATTTTGATGGACTCCGCTTTGCCCCACGTCAGCGGCCTCGATGCAACTCGCCAGATTCTGGCCGCTCGTCCCGCGAGTCTAGTTTTAATGCTGAGCATGCATTCGGAAGACACCCTCGTCCGCCAGGCGCTCGACGTCGGCGCGCGTGGATACATTCTCAAGAACGCGGTCGATCTCGAACTCCCGGCAGCAGTTCGACGCGTCGCGGCAGGTGAAATCGTCCTGTCCCCTCAGCTTTCCCGTTCGGACGCCTTAAAGGGCGAGCGCAACTCTGGACTCACCCTTCGCGAGCTTCAAGTTCTGCAACTCATCGTGAATGGCAAGTCCAACAAAGAAATCGCCGAGCAGCTTGACCTTAGCGTGAACACGGTCGGCGTTCATCGCGCGAATATTATGGACGCGCTCGGAATCCACAAAACCGCTGACCTAGTCGTCTACGCGATTCGCAACGGCTTGGTGAACATCTCGTGAACCGCAGGTCGTTTCTTCTGAGCCTCGCCGGCTTGGCCTCTGCCAACGCATTGCCAATCAATTCCGCGGGTGCAATCTCTCCGCCGCAACAATCAAATCCCGGATTTCGTTTGGTGGACGTCACTTCGCAATCCGGCATTCACTTCAGCCACAACAGCGGAGCCTACGGCGGAAAGTTCCTGCCAGAGACGATGGGTTCCGGGTGCGCGTTTCTGGATTATGACGGAGACGGTTGGCAGGACGTCCTTCTCATCAACAGCATGGACTGGCCCACCCATCGCCGAACTCGCACCACGATGCGCCTCTATCGCAATAATCGCAACGGCACTTTCACGGACGTCACGAGCCGTGCTGGCCTCGATATCGAGATGTACGGCATGGGCGTAGCCGTGGCCGATTACAATAACGATGGCTTCCCCGATATTTTCATCACGTGCGTCGGCCACAATCGCCTGTTCAAAAACACTGGTCGCGGCACTTTTCTCGACGTCACCCGCGAAAGCGGTCTCGCGGGAAGGGAAGGATTCAGCACGTCGGCTTTGTGGTTTGATTTTGATCGCGACGGTTTTCTGGACCTGTTCGTTTGCAATTATGTGAAATGGTCTCCGGCGCAAGACGTCTTTTGCAGCCTCGACGGGAAGCATAAGTCCTACTGCACTCCTGAAGCGTACCGCGGAGAAACCTGTTGGCTGTTTCACAATCGCGGCAATGGGACATTTGAAGATGCCACCGCAACGAGCGGAATCTTCGATACCAGTTCCAAATCCCTCGGCGTCGCGATGCTCGATTACGACGAAGATGGCTGGCCGGATCTCATGGTTGCGAACGACACGCAGCCCAATAAGCTCTACCGCAATCAGCGCAATGGCACATTCAAAGACGTCGCCGTGGAAGCCGGCATCGCATTCAGCAACGACGGAAAAGCTCGCGCCGGCATGGGTGTTGCTGTAGGCGATTTCAACGCTTCAGGCCGCCCTGGAATTGCCATCACGAATTTCGACGATGAGATGGTCGGCCTGTATCGGCCGCTCGGCAAAGGCTTGTACGAAGATGTAGCCGTACAAAGTGGCGTCGGCTTTCCCTCGAAGAATACTTTGGGCTTTGGATGCGTTTTTGCCGACGTGAATCTCGACGCCGCGCTCGACCTCGTCGTCGCTAATGGACACATCGACGAGACTGTGCGCAACATTCGCGGAAACGTCGGTTATGCGCAACCCCCGCAGCTCTTTTTGAACGGTGGCGCGGGCACATTCCGCGATGTCGCTTCTGAAGTTGGCGACGCGTTTCAACTACCGAAGATCGGACGCGGCCTATGCTACGGTGACTTCGATCGCGATGGAGATCTTGACCTGCTGATGACCACTAATAACGGTCCCGCTTATCTTTTCCGCAACGATCAGCTTTCGCGCAATCGCGCCATCCGCTTCCGCCTGACTGGCGTCAAATCGAATCGCGACGCAATCGGAGCCCGCCTCCAAATCTTTCACGGCGAATCGAGCCAGTCGCACCTGGTGAAAAGTGGTTCCAGTTATCTTTCGCAATCGGAACTTCCAGTGACATTCGGCCTCGGCCAGCGAGATCGTGTCGAACGCGTCGTGCTCAACTGGCCCAGCGGCAGAACGGAAGAATATAAGAATTTGGCCTCCGGCAAGCTCTACGAGTGCGTCGAAGGGAAGGGAATCACGCCGCTCGGCGGTTTCTGATATGGGCTTTTCATTTACAGTTTTACTTTCATGCCCGCAAGCCTCCGAGCCACTTGGGCGATGTCCGATCGATGCGAAAGGTCCGGCACGCCCGTGTGGAAGGGAATCACCTTGAAACCTAGCCCGAGCGAACTGATCCCGAGTTGTACTGCTTCCGGCAGTTCATATTCTCCGCGCGTCGAGCGCGCGACCTGCTCGCACGCGCGAAAGATCTCCGCATTAAATCGCCAGCAGTTCATGCTGATGAACACTTCTCCATCACCGGTCGTTTCTGGCATCTCGTCCGGCTTCTCGACGATTTTCTCCAAATATCCGGCCGTGTTGATTTGCAGCAGTGCATAACGCAGCACTCGCTCACGCGAGATTTCGCTTTCCCGCACCAGAGTTTCCCGCTCGAAGGCCGGCAACCCCGGCTCGCCAAGTGTGCGCAGCGCCCGAAAAATCTCGACCGGATAATAGTTGTCCGAGTTCAACACTACAAATTCCTCGCGTCCCGCAAACTGTTTCGCCGCGAGCAGCGCATTCGCGGTTCCCAGCGGTTTCTCCTGAATCGCAAAACCGATCTCGATTCGCCGAGAGGAAATGCTCTGGTAGTATTCGCGAATCGCCGTATGCTCAGGCCCCATGACGAGACAAGCCTGGACGAATCCCGCGTCAGCCAGCGCGCTCAGCACGTAATCCAGAAACGGCCGCCCGATCGGAATCATCGCTTTCATTCCCGCATCGGCGGCCCGCATTTGATCCGCAGCGAGCTGCGCTGTCGCGTCCGGCGACCGCATTCTTTTCCCCAACCCGCGCGCGAGAATCACAGCTTTGCGTATTTCGCGAGACGATCCGCGATCCCGCGAAGATAAGTTACGGCGCTTCTGCTCTGGAGTGTTCATGGAGTGAGCAAACGGCATGAATGCAAGTCAAATTCCTTCCGTTCGCAAGTGTGAATCATGCCTGCCTGTAATCCAGGCGGTATTATCCTACAGCCGCCGCAAATCGTCAGGCCTCTTGGTCCTCCTGCTGGGACGCAAAATCGTAAGGCAAAAACGCGACCTAATGATATCGTTTTGCCACTCCGCGCAGGTACTGCGGAGATTTGAAGCATCACCATATTTGAGGTTCAGCGGACACCATGCACCTGAAGTGGATTGATTACGCAGTCATCGGAGTTTATTGCGCCTTTGTCCTCGGCGTGGGTTTCACGCTGAAGAAGTCCATGCGCACGAGCATGGACTTTTTCCTCTCCGGCCGTCGCATTCCCGCATGGATCACGGGACTCGCCTTCATTTCCGCAAACCTCGGCGCTCTGGAAGTCATGGGGATGGCCGCCAGCGGCGCGAAGTACGGGATCCTCACGACGCATTTCTACTGGCTCGGCGCGATTCCGGCCATGATCTTCGTCGGCCTTTGCATGATGCCGTTTTACTACGGCAGCCGTGCGCGTTCCGTACCTGAATATTTGCGGCTTCGCTTCGACGAGAAAACGCGCGCCTTCAATGCGCTTACGTTCGCTGTCATGACCATCCTCGCCAGTGGCATCAATCTTTACGCCATGGCTCTTGTCTTCAAACTCATGCTGGGCTGGTCAATTCACGCAACGATTTTGCTGTCAGCGGTCGTCGTGTTGATCTACACGTTTCTCGGTGGCCTGACCTCCTCCATTTACAACGAAGTGCTGCAATTCTTCCTGATCGTCTTCGGCATTTTGCCGTTGGCGGTGGTTAGCGTCACGTATGCGGGAGGTTGGCGAGGTCTGGAGGCGCGCATGCCTCCGGGCTTCACGCACATGTGGGCCAACCTGGGACACGCGACTGCCAATCCGATGGGCGTGGATTGGTTCCAGTTGGTTGCCGGGCTAGGTTTCGTCCTCTCGTTCGGATATTGGTGCACCGATTTTCTCGTGATTCAACGGGCGCTCGCCGCGCGTGACATGACTGCCGCGCAAAAAACTCCTCTGATCGCCGCCATCCCGAAAATGTTCATTCCTTTTCTCGTGATTATTCCCGGCATGGCGGCGTGGGTTTTGCTGCCGAAAGCGGCATTTCTCGTCGAGGGCAAAGTCGATTACAACATGGCCCTTCCGCTTCTGCTCGCGCACTATTATCCGCCGGGAATGCTCGGCGTCGGCATCACGGCGCTGCTGGCGAGTTTTATGTCCGGAATGGCGGGCAACGTCACCGCGTTCAATACTGTGTGGACGTACGACATCTACCAGTCTTACATTCGTCCTGCCGCAAGCGACGCGCACTATCTGACCATGGGCCGTATCGCCACCGTCAGCGGTGTCTTGCTCAGCGTTTTGGCGGCATACGTCGCACTTAGTTTCCACAACATCATGGACTACTTGCAGTTGCTTTTTTCGTTTGTGAACGCGCCGCTGTTCGCAACGTTTCTGCTCGGCATGTTCTGGAAGCGCGCCACATCAAACGGAGCTTTCTTTGGTTTGGCAAGCGGCACGCTCGCAGCCGGTTTGCACTACTTCGCCACGCTGCACGGCTGGTTCGTCTACAGAAGCGAAATGGCCGCGAATTTTGACCGCGCCATTTACGCCTGGGGAGTGTGCTTCGTCGTCACTATTGTTGTCAGCTTTTTCACGCAACCCCGTGCGGAAGCTGAACTCGGCGGGCTGGTATACTCGCTGACGAAGAGACAAAATTACGGCCATCTTCCTGTGCTGCGCAGGCCGCTGACGTTGGCGATTCTGGTCGCGGTTATTGCGATCGCGTTGAATTGGATATTCCGATGAGTGCTTCTGAGTCCGGACTCGATATTCGCTGGCCCATTGGGCTGCTCTTTCTCGCAATCGGTGCAGCCGTCGCAGCATACGGCATATTTTCGGCTAGCCGCACGGATCTGTGGGGATTGCAAATCAATTTGAATCTCTGGTGGGGCATTATCATGACTGCGTTTGGCCTGGGTATGATTTGGGGCGGCGCACGCGCCAGTCGCCGTCCGTCATGAGCGCATGTTGCACCCAACCTTGCTACCGCGTCTCCGAATGATCACCGTACGGCAGTTCACTCTTATCGTCTCAACTAGTTGCTCGCAATGACCTCTCCGGACGCCTTACAAAAAACTTTCACGGATATGCTTGGCGCCATGCCGCGCATCTTTCGCGCGCCGGGCCGCGTGAATCTCATCGGCGGCCATCTCGACTACAACGAAGGATGGGTGCTCCCAATCGCGATCGACCGTTCCTGCTTCGTGGCTGCAAGAGTTCGAAACGATCACCGCCTGCGAATTCATTCCGTGCAGATGCAAGAGACCTCCGAATGCCATTTGGACGATCCGCGGCCGCAGCAACATCATTGGAGCAACTATGTGCGCGGAGTCGCGTGGGCACTCCGTGAAGCTGGTCAATCAATCGCAGGCGCGGACCTACTCATCTCGAACGACGTTCCCATGGGCGCGGGCCTCAGTTCCTCAGCCGCGCTCGAAGTCTCCGCAGCCTTCGCGTTGTTGCGTCTTTCAGACCTGGAAATGAATCGCGTGCAGCTCGCTCGCATCTGTCAGCGAGCGGAAAACGAATACGTTGGAATGCGTTGCGGAATCATGGACCAACTCGTTGCTTGCTGCGGCCGCCGCGCCCATGCCTTGCTGATTGATTGCCGCACTCTCGAAATTGAGCCCGTGCCCTTCGACGATTCGAGCGTCGCCGTGGTCGTCGCAAACACGATGGTCAGGCACGCCCTCGCCGCATCATCTGAATACAATCGACGGCGTACCGAGTGCGATGACGCGGTAGCAAGGATTCACGCCGTACGGCCGGACGTGAAAACTCTCCGCGATGTCTCATGGCCGGAGATTGAGCAGCTCGCTTCCACCTGGCCCGATAACATTCGCCGTCGCGCCCGCCACGTCACGACCGAGATACTCCGCGTTCACGCTGCCGCTGCTGCGTTGCGCAAAGGCGATTTCGCCGAGTTAGGCCGCCTCATCTCTGAAGCGCATGTGAGTCTCGATATCGACTACGAAGTTTCTTCAGCTGAATTAAACCTGATGGTGGCACTGGCGAACAGAATCCCAG
The DNA here is from genome assembly GCA_035606955.1 of Candidatus Angelobacter sp. Taxonomy (GTDB): domain Bacteria; phylum Acidobacteriota; class Terriglobia; order Acidiferrales; family UBA7541; genus DAHUXN01. Next base: position 1,601 of record DATNDO010000134.1, on the reverse strand, counting down.
GGCTTTTGGGCGCGCGCATGACCGGAGCGGGATTTGGCGGATGCACAATAAATTTGGTCCTGCCGAATGACGCCGCCGAATCCGCCGCTATGCTCGCAAAATCCTACGAGGAAAAAACACGTGTCAAGCCAGACGTATACGTCTGCCGTGCGTCAGATGGCGTCGAGGAAATCGTTTAGGCGGCTTACGTCAGTTCATTCACGCTATTGTGAGGACGTCACCTTCAGCAAAACCACGCCATGCGCAGGCACGGTCGCCGTATAGCCGTCTCCTGACGCTGTGACGTCCTCATGCTTCCACAAATCCCTCACGCGTAATTTTTGCCCCGCCAGATTCATGTCGCTCCATTTCACCGTCACAGCTTGCGGTTGATCGTCTCGATTGAAGAGGCCCACAGCCAGTGAGCCATCGTGGAGCGGGCGCGTCACCACCACCGCCGTGGCTGCAGCATCGGAAATGCGTTTCGCCGGCTTGCCATCAGGATCCTGATCAATCGCTATAACTTCGCGGTTGGTCAAAATCTCTTTCGTTTCCGCGGACATCGTCCGCAAGTCATTGCCCGCAAGCAGCGGCGCCGCCAACAACGCCCACAAACTCATGTGCGTCTCGTACTCGTCATTCGTCATGCCGCCGTTGCCGATTTCGAGCATGTCCGGATCGTTCCAGTGACCCACTCGAATATACGGAGCGATGTCGAATTGATTGAATCCGATTTCAGACATCCTCTTCCATGTGTCGTTAATGTCCCCTGTTGTCCGCCACAAATTTCCGCTAACTTTCGCGCCCCACGTCCACACGTTTTCTTCGCCGTACTGGCACAGGCTGAAAACAATCGGACGCCCCGTCTTCAGCAGAGCATCGCCCATCTTCTGATACACCGCTTGCATGTCTTCGTTCTTGTAGATTTGGTCCGCGCTGCACCAGTCATATTTCAAATAATCGAAGCCCCATGCGGCGTACGTATTCGCGTCCTGTTGCTCGTGCCCGTAGCTGCCTTCGTAACCCGCGCAAGTCTTCGGGCCGGGCGAAGAATAAATGCCGATTTTCAAGCCTTTCGAATGGACGTAATCAGCCAGGGCTTTCATGTCGGGAAATTTCAGGTTGCTTGTGATGTTGCCATTCGCGTCGCGAGGGCCTTCCCACGTGTCGTCAATATTGATGTAAATGTAGCCCGCATCCTTCATCCCGCTCGAGACCATCGCGTCCGCCATGCCGCGAACGTCCGCGTCGGTCACCTTGCCTGCAAATTTATTCCAACTGTTCCAGCCCATCGGCGGCGTGCGAGCCAGTCCGTTATCGGGAACGTCGTGCAGCGCGGGAGGAGGAATCCGAGCCGGAGGCAACATAGCTTTCGGATCGCCGCGCTCCGCGACGCCCTTGACAGGCGCGCGTCCGGGAAATACGGACGTCAGCGAAATCTTGTCGCCTTCAACGGTACCGTCATACGTTACTTGTCGCGCGCGAGGCGGCTGCCCAAACGTGACGGTGAAATGCAGAGCCCCGTTGCGCAACGTTCCGTCGCTGATGGGAATCTCGCGGCGCGGCCCAAACATCACTTTTCCCGTGACGCTCTCGCCATCCTGCTTCAAATCGAGAAACAT
>DATNDO010000069.1:0-7836 GCA_035606955.1 Candidatus Angelobacter sp. | reverse complement strand
GCGCCGCGGTTCGCCGCTTCCATGATTCCCGGTCCGCCGCCCGAACAGATAACAAATCGTCGCGGATGTTCGCCCAGCGTCAGTGACCACGCCGTGATTCTCCGCGCCAGCTCGCGCGCCTCTTCGTAGTAGCGCGACATCTCCAGATTCGCCTTCGCCGCGCGAACCTCCGCCCGGTGCATGGGATCGTTTCTCCTGGCCTTGTTGCTTTGCAGGCGCTTCAACTTCGCCACGGCGCGATCGTGCGGCAGAATTCGCGCGGAGCCGAACATCACAATTGTGTCGCCGATGTGTTCCCGCCGTAGCCGCGTCAACGGATCGAAATATTCCGCCATCATTCGCATCGGCCGCGCAGCCGGGCTTTCCATGAATGCTGGATCCTGGTACATCAGCTTCGGCGATGGCTTGTGTTTTCTCGGCGTCATTCGGTCTCCTCGCACAAAAGTTCGAAGCAGCATTTTAGTTCTGTTCCATTTGAATGCATATAAGTTCTTGCCGAGTTTCTAGCCTATTGCACCTATTACGATTATTTATTGAACTTTTCTCTCCCATTTGAATCAATATATAGGAGTGAGCGAAACACCCACGAGCGACTTTGATCGCACGCTAAGCTTCAACGACTCTGGCTACGTCCTCAGCGAGTTGCTGGGCATTCCCACGGCGGAGTTCGAACGCAAGGCGGCAGGCATGGCGAAACTCAATCTGGTTCAACAGGGCGCCGAGCTGGCCTACCTGTTGCTGCATGATCCCCAGTTCAGTTCGCGAGTTCGCCGCGAGCATCTCTATCAAGTCGGCAAGCGTATCCGCCTGAAGCAGAACATCGCGCTTTTGTACGAGATTCTCGACCACGGAATCGAAGGCTATCACTTCGATTTTTATGTTCTTTCCGCCGCGCCCACGGAGGTGATTCAGTCAGCGCTCGAAGGAATTGTCCCCGCGGATCATATCTACGGAACAGATTTCCGTTACAGGAGTTCCGGCGAAATCGACACCCTTGTTCGCGCGACCGCTGGTTATGGCAAGGTTGCCGTGCTTGACCAGTTGCAAGCTTCTCTGCAGATTGGGCCGGATCGATCACATTGTTTACGTCGGCGACGGCAGCTCGGATGTTCACGTCATGTTGCATGTGAAGGTGCGCGACGGCTTCACGATTGCCGTCTCCGAAACCAAGCATGTATCGCAGATCGCGAGCCGTACCGTGCTCAGCGATGATGCCATCTCCGTCCTTGTTCCCATCCTCGAAAAAATCGTCGGCTTCGCGCGACCGCAAATTCGGCAGTTCTTTGAATCCCATGGACTGCTCGTGCAGGGCTGGGAAAAAGTGCGAACCGACTGGGTCACGTTCCGGCCCGTCAGCTCTTGAGCAAGCGCTCCGCTTCCACCAACTGTGCAACTCTGATGCCGTTTCCGAAGTGTGCAACGTCGACCTGCGAATGAGAATCAGATAAGGTAGGAGCATGAGACGCCGCGGCCAACCCGGTTCCCTCGCGATTGTCTTGCTGAACGCGTTGATTGCGTTCGCTGCGTTCGGCCAGGGGCAGCCAGCCGGACCAATTCAGGTGAAGCCGGGCACGCATCCGCAACAGAAGCAGCCCGCACAGCAAAAGCCATTTATACTTCGCGTGAAGCTCGTCACGCTTCCTGTTGCCGTTTCCACCAGCTCCGGCCAGCCTGTGCTTAATCTTACGCAAAAAGATTTCCAGATTTTTGATGATGGCGTCCCGCAACAAATCACCCACTTCGATCAGGGCGGCGACCCGCTTTCCATCGTTCTTGTTCTGGAGACAAGCCCGCGCGTCGAGCCGCTGCTTCCGGAAATTAGCAAGGCAGGAATTATTTTCACGCAGATGGTGATGGCGGGCACCGGCGAGGCCGCCGTGATCGGTTATAACAACGAAGTGGACTTGCTGCGCCCGATGACCACAGATTCCGATCGCGTGCTGAATGCGATTCGCCACATTAAAGCGGGACTTGATGGCGCGCGGCTTTTTGACGCCATGGACCGCGCCGAAGACCTTCTGGAGAAAGAACCCCCGGAGCGGCGCCGTGTCATCGTCGTGATGGGTGAAAAAAACGACAGCGGAAGTGAAACGAAACTCGGCCTCGTTCTGCGCCGCGCGCAGCTCGCCAATATTTCCATTTATACAATTGGGCTGAGTACAACGGCGGCGGAGTTTCGCAAGAAGCCCGAGCCTGGAAAACAGATCGAAGTGAGCCCTACGGGGACGTATCCGGTGCCGCCTCCACCCGGTACGGCACAAACACCCTCTGTGGTGAATGAACAGATGGGCGGGAACGGAGCCGACCTGCTGCCGCTGATTATCTGGCTGGTGCAGCACGGCGCAAATGCTCTAGGCAAGAATTCGCTGGCGATTGCGAGTCAAGGAACGGGCGGACTGCACATGGGGACTTTTAGAGACCGCTCCATCGAAAAAGCGATGAACGCAATTGGAAACGATCTTCACGGCGAATATTTGATCGCCTATAATCCGCCCGGCAACGAACGTTATGGCTATCACAACATCGAAGTGCGCGTCACGCAGCCAGACCTGAAAATCCGCACTCGCCCCGGCTATTTCCTAGCTCCGCCAACGGAGTAGCTCGCCGTGGCGCTGAGCGTATCCCGAAGCAGATTCGCATTCACGCGGCGCTGACGCTGACGTGCGCGCCTTCGGAATCGACGAATTGCGCCAGCGTCCCGCCGAAATCCTGTTTCTTCGGTGGCATCGAAAACATAACGCCTTTTGCGCGCATCTCGTCGTGGAACTTCTGGAGGTCCGGCACGTTGAATCCCATTTCCAGTTTGCCGGCGGGATTTTTCTCTGAAGCAGGATGGAGACCGAGAGATGTCTCGCCGGTGGCAAATTCGCTCCAACCCGGCGACTGGAACTTCAAAGGCAGGCCAACAACATCACGGTAAAATTTCACCGTGCGGTCCATATCCGCTACGAATTCGATCACATAACTGAGTTTCGTTGTCATGACTTGTTCCCTCCTTTGCTACGAACTTTCGCCCGGCGGCGCAACGGCAGCTTCCTCTTCCAAAATGGAAGCGGCGGCAGCGATGCGGTCGCCTTCGTCGAGGCGCAGCAGGCGAACACCCTGTGTGGAACGGCCTGCTTCACGAATTTCCGCGGAGTGGACACGGATCACTTTGCCCTGGCCGGTAATGATCATCACGTCGGAGTCTTCCTTCACCTGCAACGCGGCGACGACGGAGCCATTGCGCTCCGTGGTTTTCAAATTGATGACGCCCTTGCCGCCGCGCGACGTGACGCGATATTCCGCCAGCGGAGTCCGTTTGCCGTAGCCTTTTTCCGCGACAGTGAGCATCAGCGACGTGAGCGATTCGCGAATCTGATCGCTTTCGAGCTCGTCGAGATTCTGCGTCTCTTTCTTGAATTCCTTCTTGATGATTTCGAAATCGGGCTGGGCCGCATCCATCGAAACCACGTAGTCGCCTTTCGCAAGGTCCATTCCGTTCACGCCACCGGCCTGGCGGCCCATCGCGCGCACTTCCGTTTCGCGGAACAGAATTGCTTGGCCCTCATGACTGGCAAGGAAAATCATCTGCTTGCCGTCGGTGAGCTTTGCGCCAATCAACTCGTCGTTGGGCTCCAGATTGATGGCGATGATGCCGCTGGGCCGCGGATTGGAAAACTCCGCCAGACCGGTTTTCTTCACAGTGCCTTGTTTCGTGGCGAGGAAAACGTAGCGGCCTTCTTCCTCTAGGTTCCGCGAAGCGACAACGGCCGTCAATTTCTCGCCCTCTTGAAAATGAACGAGATTATTGATGGCCTTGCCGCGCGTAGCCGCCGCGGCTTCGGGAATTTCGTAAACCTTCAACCAGTAAATCCGCCCCTTCGACGTGAAAAGTAAAATGTACGTGTGCGTCGAGGCGACGAACAAATGCTCGACGAAGTCTTCCTCGCGCGTCTTCGCGCCAATGCGACCTTTGCCGCCGCGCGATTGGTGGCGATACACGTCGACCGGCGTGCGCTTTACGTAGCCCGCATGGCTGACGGTGATAGCCATCTCTTCGTCTTTAATTAAATCCTCGAGCTTGATTTCCTCGACGCGGTCGACGATTTGCGTGCGGCGCTCATCGCCATAATCTTTCAGAATTTCCTTGAGCTCCGCGACGATAACGGCGCGCAATTTCTTGTCGCTCGCGAGAATTTCCTTCAGTTCAGTGATGCGCATCTGGATTTCCTTCAACTCCGTGAGGATTTTCTCCCGTTCCATTTGCGTCAGGCGGTGGAGTTGCAAGTCCAAAATCGCCTGAGCCTGGCGGTCGGTGAAGCCCGCAGCCGCGCTGCGGCGCGTGTCTTCGTAGGGCTGGTGGGCGCCGCGGATATCCATCGCCATCAACGCTTCTTTGGCTTCCTTCGGCGACTTGCTGCGGCGGATGAGCTTGATGATTTCGTCGAGATGATCGAGGGCGATTTTGAAGCCGACCAAAATGTGCTCGCGCTCTTCGGCCTTGCGCAAATCGTACTGCGTGCGGCGGCGCACCACTTCGACGCGATGCTCGATGAAAAGCTTGATCAGTTCGACCAGTCCGAGTTCGCGCGGCTGGCCCGCGACAATGGCGAGCAAAATCATGCCGAACGATTCCTGCATCTGCGTTTGCTTGAACAGGTGATTCAGAATGAGCTGTGGCTCTTCGTCGCGCTTCACTTCGATGACGATACGCATGCCATCGCGATCGCTTTCGTCGCGAATGTCGCTGATGCCCTGAATTTTCTTGTTCTGAACCAGGTCGGCGATGTGAGCGATAAGCCGCGATTTGTTTACCTGATAAGGCAGCTCGGTGATAACGATGTTCTCGCGCTCTTTGCCAGCCTGCTCGATGGCTGCTTTCGCGCGCACTTGAAAGGTTCCGCGGCCGGTCTTGTAAGCCTGCTCGATTCCATCGCGCCCGTAGATGTAGCCGCCAGTCGGAAAATCGGGGCCGGGCACGAGCTTCATAATCTTTTTCAGATTTGCTTCGGGTTCCTCGATCAGCGTTACCGTCGCGTCGATAATTTCCTTCAAATTGTGCGGCGGAATGTTTGTGGCCATGCCGACGGCGATGCCGCTTGAACCGTTGACGAGCAAGCAAGGAATTCTGGTGGGGAGGACGGTGGGCTCGCCGGTGCTCTCGTCGAAATTCGGAACGAAATTGACTGTTTCCTTTTCGATGTCCGCGAGCATTTCCTCGGCGATCTTCGAGAGGCGCGCTTCGGTATACCGCATGGCGGCGGGCGGGTCGCCGTCAATCGAGCCGAAGTTACCCTGCCCGTCGACAAGCGGATAGCGCATGTTGAATTCCTGCGCGAGGCGGACGAGGGCGTCGTAAACCGGAGCGTCACCGTGCGGATGGAACTTGCCGAGGACTTCGCCGACGATCTTGGCGCACTTGCGGTAGGGCTTGGTCGACGTGAGGCCGAGTTCATACATGCCGTAGAGAATGCGGCGATGAACGGGCTTCAGACCGTCGCGCACGTCGGGCAGCGCGCGGCCGATGATTACGCTCATGGCGTAATCGAGATACGACTTCTTCATTTCCGATTCGATATCAACCGGAGTCAGTATTTGCTGCGATTGCTCATCGGCCATGTTGCGGTGCGCCCTCCCAGAAATTCCCGAATTGGGAACGAGTGAAAACAAAAGTGTCCGGTAATTTTAAAAACGCGTTTTCTTGGCGATTAGAAATGGCTTTGCACATTAAACCCCCTTCGCGCCCGACTTCTTGGGCAGATCGCCGGGTTTTTGTGCAGCTTTTTATTAGTCGGCGTCATACTCATCATACTCGGTCATTCGTTTAAGAGTTTCAATTGGGGCAGTATAAAGATAGACCATCGACGTTTTATGTTTTCGTTTTTTGATCCCCGGATTAATCACGTCAAGATAGCTAATGATAACGCGAAGAGCTATCATCGGCGCGTTTTTGGTATTGGGGAACAATTCGTCCATGCTCAAGTCGCTCCGAAGAGTTTCGCTCTTTCCGCCCGGAACGAGGACATAAACGTCCGCGAAAGGACGGTCGATCATCCCGGGTTCAGAAAAATCAATATCGTCATTCAAAAAACGACCTTTAATGGCGTAACCGAGAATTTTGGCGGGGGTTTTACCGCAGTTTGCCACGCGAATGGAATAACGTGCGATCCCACGTCCCGGAATTTTTTCCTTTGTAAGTTCCCCGTCAATCCGAGCTCGTTCGCTATTAATTATCGCACGGGCGTTGAGCCAAGCAGCCCGAGCAGTAATGACTCCGAGGATAGCCAAAGCCAGCGTAGCGGCGGCCATTACGAACTCCAAAATTACGGCCCACCTGTCGGGTTTGGTTTTGTTTGTATATACGGTTTCGTTGCGTTCTTCGGCGGGTACGGATTGTCGTTGTATATTGTCTGCACTGTTGCCGATCTCCGTTATTGGCATATTTGTCTTCTTGTTTTGGTTTTTTTGATCATGGCTAGTGGACTGGGAGCGCCCTTGTGGTGGGGGATTCAGTGCGACCGATGCGACGGGCAAAGTGAGAATTGCCAGCGGAAGTCCTATTCTCAACAATACGTGGTTAAACAAGATTTGCCGTTTAATTGTGATTTTCAGGCTGCGTTTGTCCAGAATACGGGGTCAATTCCCAGTTCGTGCGTTTCGTGAATCAGAACGACCAGATTATGACACAGGATTTTACAAAGCGTTTCATTAACCATCGCCGTATCGGTCTTGCTCCGCAGACTGTCGCCAAACTTGCGCTTAATCATGCTGAACGTGGATTCAACATTCGACCGCTTGTGGTAGTGCTGCAAAAACTCAGTCCTCTTGAATTGAAAGTAGTGATACATCTTCGACCACGTTCCACCGCCCTGCCCTGTGTGGCTCGACATAAACGAGATAAAAGGCGTCGCTCCCGTCTTAGCGATAGCGTCCGCGTTGTTCCGCGAAGCGTAACCCTTGTCGGCAGAGACTTCCGCTATCTGGAAATTCCGCGCAGTAGAATCGACCAAAGCGGGGAGCAACTTGGTGTCGCTGGCCCATTGCCCGTGAATCTCAATCGCCGTAACTACGTTGGTTTTGACGCCGCACATGATGTGGCATTTCACCCAATCTTGTTTCACTTTGGGAGCGCCATATTTGATGTCAAACCAACGGGTAAACCGCGAGGTTGCAAAACCGGACGAATCTACAGCAAAATCCGTTTCAACGGATTTCAAGGGCAGGCTGCTTTCTGTAATCAGGTCGTGCAAGAGCGGAGTCAGCGCGGGATTCTCAAGGTAATTGGAGATGCTGTTAAAGTGCGGCACTTTGGCGATGTATCCCCGTTCGTGCGCTTCTCTCAGGTCGCTAATAAAACGGCGTTGCGAGACCGTGGAATAGACCTTGAACACGATGCTGAATACCGCGTCAGACAGGGGGAGCGGCGGGCGTCCATTCTTGGGCGGAGCGGGGGGAAGGCCGGAACAGAGGTCGGCGAGCAGCGACTGGAATCTATCCTGTTCATGGGTTTGCGCATCGTTGTAAGCAGTCCAATTCTGCGGATAGGTAGTACGTTGCCTTGTTTCAGTGACGGTCATACTTTCGGTAATGGTCGTGCTCCCGTCGGCGTTCTGTTCTCGTTTCATAACAAAGGTCGCGGCGAAGATATGCTTGCACTTGACGCCGCGTGTTTCGTGGTCGGGGCAAGTGCAAGACGGCGTTTCGGGCGTAAGATTGACTTGATACTTGTCCTTGCCGAACTGCGACGGGACAAGCCAAATGCCCTTTTTTCGAACAATAATTCTCGTTGCTGCCAGTTCCATTCCACGTTGTTCTCTCAAGTCCATGATGCCCTCGCTTCCCTACAAAATATAT
>DATNDO010000060.1:0-9906 GCA_035606955.1 Candidatus Angelobacter sp. | reverse complement strand
GCGCCCAAGCCGCACTGGGAACTGGGCGAAGCGGCGGGAATTTTGGATTTGGAGCGCGCGGTGAAAATCGCCGGCACTCGTTTTGCTCTTTATCGCGGAGCGGGCGCGCGCCTCGAACGCGCCCTCGCGAATTTCTTTCTCGATGTGCACACGCGCGAGCAGGGTTACACCGAAGTGCTGCCGCCCTTCATCGTCAACACAGCGTCACTCATCGCCGATGGCAAGCTCCCGAAATTCGCCGGCGACATGTTTCACCTCGAAAACACCGATCTGTGGCTCACCACCACCGCCGAAACGGAATTGACGAATCTTTATCGCGACGAGACGCTCGACGACGCGTTGCTCCCCATAAAAGTTTGCGCGTGGACTGCCTGCTTTCGCTCCGAGGCGGGCGCGGCGGGAAAAGATACGCGCGGCATCAAGCGCCAGCACCAATTTCAAAAAGTCGAGATGTTCAAGTTCACGCGGCCCGAGGAAGGTTACGATGAACTCGAAAAGATGGTCCGCGACGCGGAAGAATTATTGCAGCAGCTCGGCTTGCACTATCGCGTGATGCAGCTTTGCACCGGCGACATGGGATTCGCTTCCTCAAAAACGTACGACATCGAAGTCTGGGTGCCCTCGTCAAAAGAATTCATGGAAATTTCCAGTTGCTCGAATTGCGAAGCGTTTCAGGCGCGCCGCGCCGGCATTCGCTATAAGCCAAAAGGCGGCGCCAAGAATCCAAAGTCCGACTTCGTGCACACGCTGAACGGCTCAGGCCTGCCTACCGGACGCACCTGGATTGCCGTCGTCGAAAATTTTCAGCAAGCCGACGGCTCCATCGTGATTCCCGAAGCTCTGCGCCGCTACATGGGCGAGGACCACATTCCCGCGCGTAGTTGAATTTGCAAAAGCGTCGCAAAATAAAAAAGGCGCGGCCGCTCTCGAATTGAAAAGAAAACTCAATTCGATGAGCGTCGCGCCTTGAAAAAAGAACCTGCGAAATTTACATCCCAGAGGCTTTGATGCTGTCCACCTTGATCGAGCCGTCTTTGCCCACTTCGCCCGTCAGCGTAACTTCGCTGCCGATCGCTGCGTCCGTCACGGCGTCCTGGTTGGAAATCGGATAAACTTTCTGCGTCTTGGTATTCACGAACACATACTTGTCGCCCTTCTGAATGCACTGCTTCGTGCAGTCAGCCTTTGCGGCGCTTGCGTCTTTCGCTCCGCACATGCTGTTGCTGATCCAGCCCGTCCACGTATGCGCCTTCGCATTCGCGGTCGAAGCCAGCCCAAAAGTGAACAGCATCACGGCGGCAAGGCCGAGAACGTTCGACAGCTTCTTCATGTGATCCTCCCTGTGAATTGTGGGGTTATTGCTGGGCTTCCGCCGGCTTTCATCCCCGCCAACGGTGCTCCCCGTGTCGCTAGGAGTACGCGGGTCCAGTGGGTTTGGATGCCGGAGAATGGGTTAAAGGTCATCGCTATTCTAACCTAACGCGCTCACTAAAGGGTACCGACGAGCACCTTCGGGCCTGTCGGCGCGGACTTTCCGCCCTTTGGTTCCACGGTCACGCAGAACCATTTGCAATCCATCCCTGTCGGGACTTTCGCCAGCATTTGGCCGTTGTGCGCCGCCGCAGGCATGAAGACTCCAGCGCTCACTGGGTTTCCGGTCATCGGAACGGCCCACATCTGATACACCTTGTTAGGCGGCGGTTCAGGCAGGTCGGCGGTGTAGCACATCATTCCCATGCGCGGATTGTATTTCACGGAACCCCACGCTTTTGGCATCGCAGACGTGGCGTCGAGCTTCACGGTTACGGTGTCCTGCGCCGCCAGCACGTTAACCAGCGCTTCCGCGCGCTCGGTTTTCACCTTATAAGTCTCCGTGGCTTGCTGAATCTGCTGCAACTGCTCATCCAGATGGCGGTCGCTAATCCACAGAAATATCGTCGCGATAGCAAGCGCCACAGCCGCCGGCGCCCAAATCGTGTTCCACCAACGCGCGGACGGCCGCGTTCCGCGGATCCGCACCGGCGCAATAGTTGAGGATTTTTCCGCGCGCACTTTTTCGAGCAGCCGCTGTTTTACAACAGCGGGGGGATTTTGCTCTGACGCAGCAAGAGCAAGCAGCGCGATGCGGCCGCGCGCTTCCGCAAGTTTTCGCGCGCATTCCGCGCACGAATCGATGTGCGCCTGGATCGGCGCCCGCTCTTCGCTGGGGAATACGCCAAGCGCGAAAAGCTCGAATTCTTCTGCGCGAATTGGATGACCGTTGGTCACGCGAGTGCCTGTTTCAAAATTTCCACCGCGGAGCGAATCCGCGTTTTCACCGTGCCGAGCGGCGTTGCCAGATGCTCGGCAATTTCGCTGTGCGTCATGCCTTCGAAGTAGGCCAGCTCTATGGCTTCGCGCTGGCCGTCCGGCATTCCGCTGAGAATTGTTTTAACACGCCCAAGCAATTGATTTTGCGCCGCGGTGGTTTCCAGATTGCACGGCAGCACGACGCTATTCTCGGTGAGTTCTTCATCGTCGCGACTGCTCCTGCGCCGCAAACGCGAAATGGACCGGTTGCGCGCTGCAACCAAAAGCCATCCGGGCAGAGAACCGCGCGCGGGATCGAATTTTTCCGCCGTGCGCCAAATTTGGTAGAAGAGATCTTGCAAGACTTCCTCGGCTGCGCCGGAATCGCGCAGTATGCGCGTGGCCTCCGCAAACACCAAACCGCTGTATCGGTCGTAGAGAGCAGCGAGCGCTAATTCGTCCTTTTGGACGACTCGCTCGAGCAGCGACCAATCCGAATCGTTTTGCTGTTCAGCGCGTTGCGCTCGACTCACTTTACCTCAGCCGCTCTTATTGGAATTACGCTGTTCGCGGTGCAACCGGATGTTATTAACAATGCGCCTTTTTCCACAAGTTCGAGGAGCAAGATGGCGCGCAACAGGGTAGCTTCCAGCAGGGCGGGGGTCAAATTGAGTTTGAGCGATTAAGCCGTACGGAAGCTCAAACCGTCTATCTTTGCCGTAGATTTCGTATAACTGCCGTGTTTCTCGTAACTTACGTAATGGCTATCGAGCTAAACCCTTTGGATTCTGTAGCTTTAGCACCTGCACACAATCTGACGATTTTGCCTGCTTTCAATTGACTGCCTAGGGCGGGTTGAATAAACTTCCAGCCGGAACCTACTTACAATAAGTGCCATAGAATTCACCCCGCGAACGCAACGGCGGTGGACAGATTACGGCAGGAATCGTGAAGTTTCTGGGACGGATTTTTCGCTACCTCATGTGGTTCATCGTCACCGTGGGAATCGCGTGGGTGATGAAGAAAGCCGTTGATAGGGCGTCGCGCAGACACTCTTACGGCAGGCATGAACCTGCGCGCGTTCCGCCGCAGGCGGCAGCGAAGGAACTTTTCCGCGATCCGGTTTGCGGCACGTATGTGGCGGAAGATATTTCTTATCTTTACGAACATCTTTACGAACAAGGCAAACAGAGGTTGCATTTCTGTTCGCGCGATTGCATGGAACATTATCAACGCGATCTTCAACATGCTGACGGTCGCGAGAACCGGCTCGCAGCCGGAGCATAACAGCAGCCCAGGAGGAACGACCGAATGGCCCTAAGCGCCAAAGCGGCTCCCCAAGCGATTCCGCGGATTGCGCCGCGCGAAGATCTGAATATTTTCCGCATTTCCCAAATTCAGTTTGATATCGCGGCGGAGCATTTGAAGCTCGACGCGGGCTTGCGGCAAGTCTTGCGCACGCCGAAACGCGTGATGGAAGTCTCCGTGCCGACGAAGATGGACAACGGGCAGGTGAAAGTTTTCAGCGGCTACCGTGTCCAGCACAACATCGCGCGTGGCCCGGCGAAGGGCGGCGTTCGTTATCATCCCGGCGTAACGCTCGACGAAGTAAAAGCGCTGGCCATGTGGATGACGTGGAAAACCGCGGCGGTGAATATTCCGTTTGGCGGGGCGAAGGGCGGAATCATTTGCGACCCCAAGCGCATGAGCAAATCGGAATTGGAGCGCATGACGCGGCGCTACACCTCGGAAATTCTGCCCATCATCGGGCCTGCGCGCGACATTCCCGCGCCGGATGTTTACACGGACTCGCAGACGATGGCGTGGATGATGGACACGTATTCGATGGTGGTGGGATATTCATCGTTGGGCTCGGTGACGGGCAAGCCGGTATCGCTGGGCGGCTCGGAAGGACGCAACGAAGCGACCGCGCGCGGATGTTTATTCGTGACGGAAGAAGCGTGCAAAGTTAAAAAAATGAACTTCCGCGGCGCGACCGTGGCCATTCAGGGATTCGGAAACGCGGGCTCGATTGCGGCGCGTCTGTTCACGGAGAAAAAAGCGAAAGTGATCGCCATCAGCGATTCACGCGGCGGTGTTTACAATACGCGCGGGATCGATCCGTACAAAGCCGCGCGTTACAAGGAACGCTCGGGAACCGTGGTGGGAATGCCGGGAACCTCGCGCATCTCGAATGACGATTTGCTGACCATGAAGTGCGACATTTTGATTCCCGCGGCGCTCGAAAACGTGATTACCCTGAACAACGCCGACCAGATCAAGGCGAAAATTATCGCGGAGGCGGCCAACGGTCCCACCACTCCTCATGCGGATGAAGCGCTGGCGAAACGCGGCGTGATGGTGCTGCCGGATATCCTGGCGAATTCGGGCGGCGTCACAACCAGCTACTTCGAGTGGGTGCAGGACCTGCAGAACTTCTTCTGGACGGAAGCGGAAGTGAACGCCAAGCTCGAAACAGTGATGAAGCGCGCGTTCCACGAAGTGCACGAAAATGCGCGCAAGCATCACGTCCACATGCGCACCGCCGCGTACATTTTGGCCGTTGGCCGCGTCGCGGACGCAACCGTCGTGCGCGGCCTCTTCCCGTAGATTTTGCTTGCCGTCGGCCAGAGCCAATATTCCTTTACATTCTTGGAATGAATCTGACGAAATCCGGGCGGGCAAAGACTGCGCGCGCGGGATGATATAATTCTGAGCATTCTGATGGAACGGACGTCGACACGAACGGCGGCAACAGTGGAAGGCGCGCGGGGAATTTCGCTTGCAGTGCGGGCGCGATACGAGAGCGTGATTGGGCTCGAAGTGCACGTGCAATTGGCGACCGCGACGAAAGCATTCTGCGCGTGCTCGACGCGATTTGGCGATCCGCCAAATACGAATACTTGTCCCGTGTGCCTCGGATTGCCGGGGGCGTTGCCTGTGCTGAACAAGCGCGCGCTGGAATTGGCGACGCGCGCGGCTCTGGCTTTGCATTGCACGGTGCAAGAGCGCTCGCGGTTCGCGCGGAAGAATTATTTTTATCCGGATTTGGCGAAGGGCTACCAGATTTCGCAATTCGAGTTGCCGCTGGCGACAGGCGGCTGGCTTGACATTGAGGCGAGACGAATTGGCATTACGCGCGTACACATCGAAGAAGACGCCGCCAAGAATCTTCACGAAGGATTCGCCGACGCAGACCGCTACAGCCACATCGACTTCAACCGCGCCGGCGTGCCGTTGATCGAAATCGTCGGAGAGCCGGATTTGCGCGCGCCGGAAGAAGCTTACGCTTACCTGACCAATCTGAAGCAGGCGCTCGAATACACGGCGGTGAGCGATTGCAATATGGAGGAAGGCTCGCTGCGATGCGACGCGAATGTGAGCGTGCGTCCGCGCGGCGCGGAGAAATTGGGCACGAAAGTGGAAGTGAAGAATCTGAATTCGTTCCGCTATTTGCAGCACGCGCTCGAATATGAAATCGAGCGGCAGATTGGCGCGCTCGAAGCGGGCGAGACGATTGCGCAAGAGACGCGGCTGTGGAACGTGGCGGCGGGCCGCACCGAATCCATGCGTTCGAAGGAATTCGCGCACGATTATCGCTACTTCCCCGAACCGGATTTATTGCCCGTGCGCATTGCAGAAAGCTGGAAACAAGAAATTCAGCGTGTCATGCCGAAAATGCCGGATGAGAGGCGCGCGGAATTCGTTAGTGATTATGGACTGACCGCATATGACGCCGAAGTCTTGACCGCATCCAAGGAGCTCGCAGATTATTTCGAAGCGGTCGTTCGCGCGGGCGCGACGCCGAAAGTCGCCGCCAACTGGATTCAAACAGAATTGCTCCGGCGCCTGAAGGATGCGGCGAAGGATATTTCGGAATCGCCGGTACGGCCCGAAGCGCTTGCCGGTCTTTTGCGCGCCATTGAAAGCAACGAAATCACGGCCGCGATTGGGAAACGTGTGTTCGCAAAAATGTTTGAGACGGGAAAACCCGCGACCGAGATTATCGCATCCGAAGGGCTGTCGCCGCTCACGGATACGGAAAGTGTCGAGAAGATTTGCCGCGAAGTACTCGACAAGAGTCCGGAGAACGTGGCGAAGTATCGTGCGGGGAACGAAGGGGTATTTAAGTTTTTCGTGGGGCAGGTGATGCGCGAGACGCGCGGGCGGGCGAATCCGCAAACGATCAACGACATTTTAAAGCGGCTGCTGCATCAATCGTAGGAATCAAAATGAGCGACATACTGAAAGTTGGCGAGCGGGCTCCGGAATTCAATTTACCGGCCGATGACGGGAAGCCAGTGGCGCTCGCGGATTTCCGCGGCAAAAACGTGGTCCTTTTCTTCTTTCCGAAGGCGCTTACGCCAGGTTGAACCAATGAAGCGTCCGAGTTCCGCGACGCCAAGAAAAAATTCGAGAAGTTGAACACGGTGATTCTGGGATGCAGCGCGGATTCCGTGGAGCAGCAGGCGAAATTCAAAGCCAAATACAATTTGAATTTTCCGCTGCTTGCGGATACGAGCTTCGACACGATCGAAGTCTACGGCGCGCGGCGCATGAAAAGTTTTCTCGGAAAATCATTTCTCGGAATCGTCCGCATGTCCTACTGGATTGGGCCGGACGCGAAAATACGGCACGTGTGGGAAAAAGCGAACGCGAAGGGCCACGCGGCCGAAGTGTTTCAGGAAATCGCGAAACAGTAAGTTCCTGGCTTCGCGTCAGCGCAACTGAAAACCGCCATCAGATTTTCTATGCTCCGCAATTTCCTTGGGTGAGCGCGAGTGCATTCGCAGGCTTGTTTTTAATCGAAAGCTGAAAACCGTCGCGGGTTCGAAGCTGATGTCTTTTTTGTCAGCCGCGGCTGTTTTGTCCGCGCCAGCGCCCACGTCTCCTCCACTTATTCCTCCGCTGCCGGCCGCGCTGTCGGCAGATTTCAGCTGCGGTTTGCCGTCGTCGCCGGCGAGGTTCGCGGAAACCGGATAGGCGCGCCCGCCAACGGTGACCGCATCGAGCCGCAATAAGAGTTTCGCGGGAGTCGAGGATTCTCCCGACGCCGAACTCTCCGTGACGTAAACCGCGGCGGGCGAGCCGCGCGGAATCAAGACTTTTCCGTGAATCACAACGTCCTGGGCAACACTTGCTTTCACTTTTTCATTGGCGGCGGTTTTCGAATTGACGGACTGCTCAAGGCGAATCATCACTGCCGTTCCGGCCGGGACGATTTTCTGAGCGTACAGCGGCGCAGCAGATAAAATTATTAAAGCGGATAAAACGGGCACAGCAAGAACGTTTCGCACGAGGATCTCCTGGGGGACATCAAGGGCAGGGATCTCAGTGTACCAGAACTTCTGCGCGCCTCAGAGCGAAACCGTGAAATTTCCGTCGTGCTCCTCGACCAGCATATTGTCGATAAGCCGAGTCGCGCCGATGCGGGCGGCGATGAGAATCAGACAATTGCCGCGCAGAAAATTAATTGGCTCGAAGGAATCGGCATCCACGATTTCAGCGTAGTCGAGTTTCGCGACGCGCTCGGAGGTAATGGTTGAGCGCAGAACTTCCAGCAGCGATCCAGTTTCGCGCGCGCCCGTAGCGATTTTGCGGCGAACAGCATCGAGAGATTGAAAAAGAATTTGCGCCGCGCGACGGTCGTCGCTTTTCAGATAAGCGTTTCGCGACGACATGGCGAGGCCGTCGGGCTCGCGCAGAATTGGGCAGACGACAATTTCGGAATCCAGATTCAAGTCGGCCGACATTTGCCGAATGATGCGTGCCTGCTGCGCGTCTTTGCGTCCGAAATAGGCAAAGCGCGGGCGGACGATTTCAAAAAGCTTCAGGACCACAGTGGTGACTCCCTGAAAATGGCCGGGACGAACACGTCCTTCGAATTTCTCGCTTAATCCTTCGACATGAACGCTCGTGTGAAAATCGCGCGGGTAAATTTCGGCCGCTTCGGGACAAAAAAGACAATCGACATTGAGATTTTCCAGAAGCGCGCGGTCCTTTTCAAAATCGCGAGGATATTTTTGAAAATCCTCCGAAGGCCCGAATTGTATTGGATTGACGAAAATCGAGACGACAATCGGAGAGCAACGTTCGCGCGCGGCACGTACTAAAGAAAGATGGCCTTCATGCAATGCGCCCATTGTGGGAATGAGGCCGATCACGCGGCCCGCTGCTTCCGCCTGTCGCGACGTCTGTTTCATCCATTCGACGGTGCGGATGATTTCCATATTAGCGATTCGCGTTGAAGGCGGCGTCATGGTCAATTGTGCGGATGGCCGGATTGCTCGCGATAGAAGGCGATTAAATCCGTGGCGACGGGTTTGGCGCCGAGTTGACGCAGCATGGTGGTGACTTGCCCGCGATGATAGGTGCCGTGATTCACGACGTGCTGGAGCATTTGCCACATCGGATTCGAAAATGGATTGCCTTTGGTGTTGCGATACGTCACGACGCGATCGAGATCGACCGCGGAAAGAGCGCGCACAAATTTCAGCAAATCGTTTTCGATTTCCTGCCAGCGCCCTCGAACGGATGCAAGGCTGGAAAGCTCGCCAGGGAGCGGACCTGAAGGGGAGCGGCCGTGCCAGCGTTCGAGCCACAGCCATTCGGCCCACAGAATGTGCGTCAGCGTGTCGCGCACCGTGGGATAGCTCGAACCCAGATTGCGCGTGAGTTGATCCGGCGCGAGCGGGGCGCACGCGTCGAGTGCGCGACGATTCGCCCAGGAGTTGTAGTCATAAAGATGTTGAAGATCGTCGACGGTGATTTTTCACCTCAGTGGATTTGAGTTTTGCGCGGCTCCGCAGGCCATTGCTGCGCGTGGAACGATTCCGCGTCGGAGGGGAAGCGGCCGTTGCGGACGTCATCGCAATACTCGCGGGCGGCGCGGGAAATTTGTTCGCCAAGATTGACGTACTGGCGGGCGAATTTCGGCGTGCCGTTGACGCTCAAGCCGACGAGATCGTGGAAAACGAGCACCTGGCCGTCGCAATCGGGACCGGCACCGATGCCAATGGTCGGGATGCGAAGTTCTTGCGTTATGCGCGCGGCGAGTTCGCGCGGCACGGATTCGAGAACGACGGAAAAAGCTCCGGCGGCTTCGACGGCGCGCGCGTCACGCATCAGACGTTCGGCGGACTCGACCGATTTTCCCTGAACCCGAAAGCCGCCGAGTTCGAGAACGGACTGAGGAGTGAGGCCGATGTGCGCCATCACGGGGATTTCCGATTCGACAAGGCGCGCAATCGCTTCCATGCGCTTTTCGCCGCCTTCGAGTTTCACCGCCTCGGCGCCGTCTTTCACAAGGCGGAGCGCGTGGCGAACTGTTTCCTCGGGCGAAACGTGAAACGTGCCGAAAGGCATGTCCGCGACGATGAGAGCGCGACTGGCTCCGCGACGAACGGCGCGAACGTGGTGCAGCATTTCGTCGAGCGTGACGGGAAGAGTGTTTTCATAACCGAGGACGACCATGCCGAGCGAATCGCCGACGAGAAGAATGTCGATGCCAGCTTCGTCGAGAAGACGCGCGGTGGGATAGTCATACGCAGTGAGGCAGGTGATGCGCTGCGTTTGATTTTCGAATTCGCCTACGGGAAATTTGCGCTGAAGAATGTC
>DATNDO010000025.1:0-11544 GCA_035606955.1 Candidatus Angelobacter sp. | reverse complement strand
GTCATGCGATCTTCGTCCCACAGCGCCCAGAGGAAACCGAGCAGCAATGTCGCGCCGGAGAGTAAATAGCCGAAGCTCCGCCACAGAAGCTGCCGCGTCTCGGGGAACGTGCCGTCCAACCCAACAACAGTGAGCCTGCCTGCCCTCATGCCAGGGGTCGGGCCAGAAAAAAGAGTGAACAGGCAGAAATAAATCGCATAGATCAAGAAGAATGTCGCCGCATATACCGCCAAGTCCGTGCGCACGAATCCGAGCTGGCCGCCCATCGACCGAAAAAGCCCGAGGAAGCCAATGAACACGCCGGACACGATGGTCGCGTCCACCGCACCCGCCAGGCGGCGGTTCGCCAGCTCAGCAACTGGCAGAGTTGAGCCGCCAGGATGCAGACGGTAATTTTCAACCACGGAGAAATCCAGTTGCGGCTGCGAAACGTGAATTTCCACGCGCTGCGTCGGGCGAAGGCGCGCGAGCGTGCGCGGTGCCGTCGCCGTCGTAATCACGTCGGGAGAATTGCCGTGGATGAAAGGCAGACCAGGCTGCGATTCTTCTTCCTCTTGCGATGGATGCCGGCGAGACCGGTATACTTCCAGGCGTCGGGCAACCTCACGGCGCCATTCAGGTTCTTCAGAAGGGGCGGACGCGCGAGTCGAAGCGGGAGAGGGCTGGGCAACCGCAAAAGCCGACTCACAAAACGGACACACGTCAACCGCTTGATTGCTTACCGCGCCACATTGCGAGCAGACTTGAATCACCGGTTCGTTTTGCGCTGCGGACCGGAATCCCATGAGGAACAAAAGCATCGTAGCAGATTGACGTCACTGAGGCGCACAGAAATCAACCGGCGAGTGTCGCGAATCAGATAACGCCACTACCGGGCGTGAGCGCCCCATCAAAAACCATGAGACGGTCATGCGGAGCGAAGCAGAACAACAAAACCCGCCGCTACAAATTTGGCGCAGCGTGTTAGGCTCCTAGATTCTTCCTGAACGATGCGCCATTTTGCCGAAAACCGCTTCCCGACCCACCCAAGTAAACCAACGATGGCGACGCTATTGCTATTGGTGTTGACATCGCCATTGCTCCCGCTCCGCTGCGCAAGCGGGCAAACTACCAGTCGCGCGCAGACGCGGCTGCGAACCCAAAGCAGCGAAATGACGCTTGAGGCGGATGCCCAGAGGCAAGCCGGAAAGATCTTTTACGCCGACGGTCACGTTGACATTTTGTATGGCGGCATCCGTCTGCGCGCGGACCATGTCCAATACGATGAAGACACAAAAATGGCGGCGGCGCACGGACACGTCCAGTTTGATTATCAGATGCAGCATATGGACGCGGATGAAGGAACATTTAACATGAAAACCGGCCGCGGTTCATTTCGCAACGTGCGCGGCACGGTCACCACTCCGCATCTTTCCAATCCAAGCGTGCTGGTCAGCCCTAATCCCCTCACGTTCGCGGCGGCCACCGTCGAACGCACGGACGACGACACCTTTGTAGTAACCCATGCGTGGGTGACGGTGTGCAAGCCGAACAGCCCGCAATGGAAATTCTATGCTCCCAGAGCGGTGATTCATTTGCAGAAATCCGTGGCGCTCGACAACGCCTCCTTCCGCCTTTTTTACGTGCCGATTATTTATCTCCCTTACGCTTCAGTGCCCATCGCCAGGAAGCTCCGCCAGTCAGGGTTCCTGATTCCAGAAGTCGGTAACACCACGGCAAAGGGATTTGTCTTCGGAGATTCATTTTACTGGGCCCCCACCGAATGGATGGACGCAACCATCGGAGCGGAATACCTAAGCCGTCGCGGTTGGAGCCAAATAGGCGATATTCGTATGAAACCATGGCAAAACGCCGCGCTGACAGCCAATTATTTCGGAGTCATCGATCGCGGCATCGCCGTTCCCGGCGGAATCGTCACCAAGCAGGGTGGCCACGAGGACCATGTTTTTTTCGACGCGTTACTGCCCGGCGGTTGGCGCGCGGTTGCGGATCTCGATCAACTGTCCTCTCTCACGTTCCGCCTCGCCTTTTCGGAGACATTCGAGCAAGCCGTTAACTCGGAAGTCCGCAATACCGCATTTCTGACAAAAAATATTGACGGCTTGACCATCAGCCTTGCCTCCATGAGCTACAAAAACTTCTTGAGCGCGCAGCCAGACACCGCGATCGATTTGCGGACCGCGCCGGAAGTTCGTGTGAGCTCCGTGGACCGCGCACCGTGGAAAAAACTTCCCATATATGTGGGCTTCGATTTTTTCGCCGATGCGGTGCATCGCGAAACGAACGTGCCCCCGGGATTCGAAACTCCTTCGTTCGTGTCGCGAACCGAATTTGCCCCGAATGTGACCGTCCCGCTGCACTGGGGGCCCTGGCTGGGCGTGACGCCCAGCTTTACGTTGCGTTCGCTGCGCTATGGCGGACAATTGCAGAATGGAGTCTTCGTCAACCAGCCGTTCGTGCGCACCACCGAGGAATTTTCGCTCGATTTGCAGCCGCCGTCTCTTGACCGCGTGTGGGCCGATGGCGCGATCAAATGGAAGCATGTTGTCGAACCCAAGGTCGCTTATCACTATGTGAACGGCGTGAACGACTTTGGCAGATTCCTGCACTTCGATGAAGACGACTCACTCACCGATACCAACGATGTCCAGTACGGCGTCACGCAGCGGCTCTACCGGCGCGATGGCGACGGCAACGCGCAGGAAGTCGCAAGCTGGGACCTGACGCAAAAATATTATTTTGATCCGACGTTCGGCGGCGCCCTGGTTCCGGGCGCGCGCAACGTTTTTCAGGCTCTTGATTCGCTCACGCCCTTTGCATTCGCCGACAGCTTGCACCGCTTTTCGCCCATCATCAGCGACCTGCGAATAGAGCCGGGCGGCCGCTTCGACACGCAATTCCGCGTGGACTTTGATCCCGTGCGCAACCGCCTGACGGCGATCGGCTCGCTCGTGAAAATCCGCCCTTACCGTGAAAGTTTTTTGACCCTCGCCGATTTCTCAACCGTCAGCATTCCAACAACATCCTCAACCAATCCGGGGATTGTTTTGCCCCGATCAAATCAAGTCCGTGCGCTCGTCGGCTACGGCAGCCTGAACCGCCGCGGATGGAACACGGCTCTTGGGTTCAGTTATGACGTGAGTCAGAGTCTCTTTCAGAGTCAAGTGGCGCAGATCTCTTACAACGGCTCGTGCTGTGGGATTGGCTTCGAATACAGAAGGTTGTCGCTGGGTACGGTGCGAAACGAAAATCAATTTCGCGTTGTTTTCCTCATCGCGAATCTCGGATCGTTTGGTAACCTGCGGCGGCAGGAAACCATTTTTTAATAAGGTGACAAAGGTGAAGGTGAAAGACGAGCTGCACTACCTGACGATTGCCGACGCGGCAGCGCTCCTCCGCAAGAAAAAGATTTCGCCCGTAGAACTTACCAAAGCGACTCTCCAGCGCATAGAAACTCTTAATCCGCGCCTGAACGCGTTCATCACCGTCACTGCGGAGCGCGCGTTGCGTGAAGCTCGCGCGGCCGAGCGGGAAATCGCGCGTGGCAAATATCGCGGCCCTCTGCACGGAATTCCCATCACGCTGAAGGACAACATTTGCACCGAAGGCGTGCGAACCACCGCCGGCTCAAAGATCCTCGAAAAATTTATTCCGTTGGCGGACGCCGACGTGGCCCGGAAGCTTTCGCTTGCAGGCGCTGTGATCCTCGGCAAAACAAATCTCCACGAGTTCGCCTACGGAATCACCACCGAGAATCCGCATTACGGCCCCGCGCGAAATCCCTGGAATCTCGAATGCATCCCCGGCGGCTCGAGCGGCGGTTCCGCGGCAGCCGTCGCAACAGGAATGGGATTCGCTTCAATTGGAACAGACACGGGCGGCTCGATACGAATTCCCTCGGCGCTCTGCGGCATTGTCGGGCTGAAACCGAATTTCGGCCGCGTGAGCTGCAAAGGAATCGTGCCTCTTGCGGTGACTCTCGATCACGCCGGCCCGCTCGCGAGAACCGTCCCTGACGCATCGATTATGCTCGACGCAATTTGCGAATGCGACAAGCCGCAACAAGCTTTTTACAAAGCTGCGCACACAAATCTGCCGAAGCGGGGAAAAACAATCCAATTGCGCCTCGGCTGGCCGCGAGAATATTTCTTCGACCGCGTCGATCCAGAAATCAAGCGCGCCATCGAAACGGCCGCCAAAATTCTTGAGAATCTCGGTGCACGCGTGGAGGAAGTTTCCTTGCCGCATATTGCGGACTCAGTTGACCCGAGCACGCAAATCGCTCTGGTCGAGGCGCTCGAGTATCACGAAAGCCAGGGATATTTTCCTGCGCGCGCCGCCGATTACGGCAAAGACGTGCGGAAGCGGCTCGAAATGGGCAGCGCCGTACGCGCGGTCGATTATTTGAAGGCGCAACAAGCGCGCGCGCAGGTGCGTGCGGACTTTCGCGACGCGTTCAAGCGTGTCGACGCCATCCTGGCGCCCACCGTGCCGATTGCCGCCTCGCGCATCGGAGAAGACGCCGTGACGATCGCCGGCGAATCGCAATCAGTGCGCGGCGCGCTGGTGCGAATGAATCGCCCCGCGAATTTCACCGGCTTCCCCGTGATTTCCCTGCCCTGCGGATTTACACCGAGTGGTCTTCCCATCGGCATGGCCTTGCACGGCCCGCAATGGGGAGAAGCGAAGCTGCTGCAAATCGCCGTCATCTATGAACACGCAACACAGTGGCACCTGCGCCGGCCAAATCTAACCTGATTTCGTCGTTCGTTTCACTATTACATCCTATTTCACGATTCGCGCACATCGGTCTCGCTCGCAACGGGCAATACCCCGCGACGCTCCATCAGCCATTGGCCCGCATGGAAACCCCACACGCCGGTCGCCAGTCCCGCGAGCACGTCGACAACGTAGTGATATCGCCCGTAGACAGTCGCGACGCACATGCACAGAAAAAACGGCAGGCAAATCCAGAACAGCCACCGGCGATAACGCCACGACGCAAGAATCGCGACCGTCGAGCCAGCGACGTGTGCCGAAGGAAACGCCGCTCCGCGCACCAGCGCGTAACTTTCCAGCCAGTTGATCACATGCGTGCAAAAACCCCCGGAAAGCCTCACCGTTTCGATCGACGCCAGCGAAAAGTGCGGGCTCTCCACTGGCATCAGAACAGAAATGAAATATACGGTGTAATGCGCAACGGCGGTCGAGACCATCACTTCCCAAAAAGCTCTGCGTTCCTTCGCCGCGTAAAGCAGCGCCGGCAGAATCACCAGGTAAAGAAAATAAGTCATGTAAGAAAACTGCATAAAGTCGTTGAGCGCGGGCGAGGCAAATTGCGCCAGCCACACCGACGGATTCACACCCGTCAGCGCATGATCGAACACAATAAAGTAACGGTCGAGCCAGAAAGGAAAAATGGCGTGGACCAGCGCGTTCAGTTCTTCGAAGAGAAAAATGTAGAGCGGCAACGGATACCAGTGACGCGCGAAACGCAAAACTTTTGCGTCTGGAGAGCGCCTCGCAATGACTGCAAGCGCGATAACCGCCGCCGCGATCGCGCAGTGCGCCCAGAAAAATGCGCTGGGATGCGCGATATTCTTGTGAAACACGGCGATTATGCTGGTAATCCACGCGAGATATCCAAGCGATACCCATTCGAATGCTCCGCAGGCGCGTCGAATTTCGGCGAAGAGCCTCGAAAACGCAAGAGCCTTGTGCGGGCTGCGCACCGCATCCGTCGTAGCATCGCTCATTCCGTAATTTGTTAACGAATTGCGAAAGAACGTCATGCTCATCGGTTTGTTCCCCGAACATTTATGGACTGCATCAAACCCGCATGAAGTGCTGGGCGTGCCTGCAGAGCGTTGCGCGAACTTTCGACTCGCGGATTCTGTATTTCACACCGGGGCCGCCCTCGCCCGCGGCTCCTCCAGCAAAAGACCGGCCAGTTTCGATCGTGCGCGAGACGTTCCAGATTCGCCGAGGGATTCACCGCAACCGGATGCCCAACCGTTTCAAGCATCGGAAGATCGGAGATGCTGTCGCCGTATGCGAAACTGCGCGCAAGATCCAATCTGTACGCCGCAGCCAGACGAACAATAGCGCGCCGTTTTGCGGCGCCGCTCATGTGCTCGCCAGCGATTTCCCCCGTCCACAAGCCGTCACGCGCCTCGAGTTGCGTTCCAACAATCTTCAGTGGCACAAAAAAATAATCAGCAACTACTTCCGCAAGCGGCGCAGGCGCTCCGGTAATCAGAAAAATCTGATGTTCTTGCGCGAAATGAAATTCGAACCGGTCAAGGCCGGCGGAAAAGAATTTCACGGGATGCGATGTCAATCGCCTTGACCATTCGTCGACGTACCTTATGGACATTCCCGAGAAATGCATTTTATTAGCTCCAATTGCGGCATTCGGACTTTTCATAATGTTTGTGATGAACCGCGCCGCAGAGCGTGCAAACTGCGCCGGCCCGATTAGCCTGCGCATCAGTAGAAAAAAAATGAAGCGGCGTTCCACTGACGGCGCAGGCAACAACGTGCCGTCCAGATCAAAAAATGCGCCGACATTGCCCTCGCAGCTCATTGCGCGCCGCCCACAATTGTTTTCACTGACGCAGGCGACGCCGCGAAAAAATACCGACGGCCTTCCCACAAAACAGGTACGGCTCGAATCAAGCAGAACGCGACCGTCGCCAGCACCAACGCTTCGGCCGCCGCGCGCACCCATGCGACTTGCGCGGGTGAGAGAGCTGCCGCTGGCAACCGCACGAGCGTCAGTTCCACGCCGAGATAACAAAAGCAAAGGCATTTCATCGCACCGTAGGCGGCCCGGCTGGCGCGCGAAGCCACCAGCGCGCGTCCCCACCATGTTTGCAGCATCGGATTTGCGCCGAACGCGTTGCGTCCTGCGCGCGCCGCCAAACCCCGAAGAAAATCAGTCGACGTGCCACGAACAAAAAATAGAACCGGCACCCACAGCGAGACCAGTCCCGTCACGGCAAAAAAAGTGAAGAAAAGATTCTCGACCACGCGATCGCCTAGAATATCCAGCTGCGCGCCGAGCGGTGTCGCGAGTTTGCGCCGCCGCGCAAGGTAGCCGTCGAGCGCGTCGAGAGTGATTGCCGCGATCGTCAACACCAGCGCCGCAAGATCGCACCAAAAATTGCGCGCAAACAGCGCAACTGCCGCGAAGCCCATCAGAACCCGCAAGAGAGTGATTTGATTTGGCGTCATTTCGGCCTCCACTGGCCGTGTTCTCGCCAGCAACTGCCTATAAAGCATGAGGGAAGCCAAATCGCGCGGCTGCGCAAGTCAAACGTTCCTCGCTGATTCTCCGTGGCTTACAAAACGGGACAATGCGACGTCTCGGCACTGCGCAGCGAGTTAATGAATGATTCTGGCGTCACATGGAGGGTTTCCCCGGTCCTCCGAGACCGTGGAAGAGTTAGCGGAGGGCCTTTTGAGTCCTGCCGTGGACAGCATGCCCGATGTGCGCGTGCGCTTTGCCAAGGGGTGTGCGAAAATCGCAACGCTGCATGTGCCGTGTCGGCGCGCGAAAACATCCAATGCCGGAATCAGGAGCGTAACTACATCAGATGAATGTGACGGTATTTACGGCGTTGCTCGCGGGGCTGATCTCATTCTTGTCTCCGTGCGTTTTGCCTCTCGTGCCCGGATACATCTCGATGCTTTCAGGCATCGGAGTCGACCAGCTTCAACAGGGCCAGGGTTCTCGCGGCGAACTGCTTCGCTCCGCATTTGCCTTCGTCATCGGATTCTCGATTGTGTTCATCAGCTTTGGCGCTTCAGCGACCGCGGTCGGAACGTTTCTGCTGAGCAATCGCAACGAGCTCGCGCCCTTCGCAGGCGCATTCATTCTCCTTTTCGGTCTGCATTTGATCGGAATTCTGGCGAAGATTTCCATTCGCATCGGATTGGTGATCGGTGCTTTGCTTGTGGCCGCCGGAATTGCAATGGCATTTCTGGTGCCCAATTTTTCTCGCAGTTTTCGCCCGATTCACTTGTTCGCCATCGCGCTGATTTTCCTGCTGGGCCCCGCACTGACGCGCTGGTTGAATCGCGACGCGCATTTTCGGAACCTGGGCGGGCGTCCGGGCGTCGTCAGCGGATTTTTGATGGGATTCGCGTTCGCTTTTGGATGGACGCCGTGTATCGGACCCATTCTGGCAACCGTCCTCGCCATGGCCGCCACGCAAGACACAGTCTTGAAAGGGGTTTTCTTGCTCGCGGCTTACTCCGCCGGACTCGCAATTCCCTTTTTGCTGACGGCGGTGGGCATCGGGCAATTTCTAAAATTCTACAAACGGTTCCGCCGCCACATTCACATGGTGGAAATCTTCAGCGGCGTGCTCCTGCTCGCCATTGGCGCGCTGATTTTTATGAACCGGCTGACATGGCTTTCGGGTAAACTGACATTTCTGAATCGTTTTTCACGATAAGGGGAACTCTTTTTGATGAATCGGAATATTTCGCGATGGGGCGCCGCGGCAATCTCGTTTGCGGCGCTTTTGATTGGATTCGCCGGATGCAAAGGCATGGGCACTACGGTTTCCAATGGCTCGAAGACGACATTCGTCTCCAAACCTGGCCCGCCAAATGAGCCGGACGTGACGTTTCCCGAATTGCAAGGCGGCGATTTGTCGCTCGCAAGCCTGAAAGGCAAAGTAGTGTTGGTCAATTTCTGGGCCACCTGGTGCGAGCCATGCCAGATTGAAATTCCGTGGATGATCGGTTTCCAGCAAAAGTACGCCGGTCAGGGTTTCACGATTTTGGGCGTGGCCATGGACGAGAGCGGCAGGAAAGTCGTCGATCCATTTGTCCACACGAAGCAATTTGATGTGGACGGACAGAAAAGCCTGATGAGTTATCCCATCATGTTGGGCAACAATGATCTTGCGGAAAAATTCGGCGGCCTGATCGGCTTGCCCACCAGCGTGCTGATTTCGCGCGACGGGAAGATCGTGAAACGTTTCATCGGCTTGGTGGACCACGACGAATTGCAGTCGGCAATCGAGAAACAAATCGCGTCGCATTCGTAATATCTTTCGGTTCAGAAAAGAACATCACCAAAACATTTATGATGGATGAGCGGGAATTTCAGAAAAAATGCGAGGAAGCTTTCGACCGCCTTCAGAAGAGGCTCCTCGAAGTCGGCGACGAGCGCGGATTCGAAGTCGAAGGCGGCAGCGGCAAAATTGAAATTCTGTTCGAAGACGATGACGAAACGCGCTTCGTTATCAGCCCGAACTCGCCGGTGCGCCAGATATGGATTTCCGCGCTGACTACCAGTTTCAAACTCGGCTGGTCCGAAGAGAAAAACGCGTTCGTGCTGGACAAAACAGCCGAGACGCTCGATCAAGTGATGAGCCGCATTCTGACCCAGCAATTGGGCGCAGCCGTAACGGTGTGACAATGGAAAAATCGACTCGCAAAATCTCGCATCGCACAGTGTTCGCAACGGCGCTGATTTATTTTGCGTGCTCCGCATGCGCGCCCCTCGCGCTCGCGCAAAGTTCGCTGCCAGCGGCTTCCGCGGTCGCCAGTCCAAAAACGTATGTGTCGCTCCAGCCGATTCCGCGTGGAAGCACATTTGAAATCGGCGTGGTGGTGGGGATCATGCCGGGATTTCATATGAACGCGCACAAAGTTTCGGAAGATTATTTGATCCCGACGAATTTGACGGCGAAGCCGCCCGCGGGAATCAAGGAAGTGCAGACGCTGTATCCAGAAGGAACAAGTTTGAAGCTTTCGTTTTCCGACCAGCCTCTTTCGGTTTACACAAAACAATTCACGGTGCGCGCCAGGTTTTCCGTGGAAGCAAACGCAGCGCTCGGAAAAATGAGCGTGCCATTTACGCTGCAATACCAGGCCTGCAACGACAGCGCCTGTTTGCCCCCGGTGAGAATTCCGGTGATTGCGAAAATCGATATCGCGCAGGCGGGAGCGAAGGCGCACGCGATGTCCCCGGATATTTTCAGCGGCAAACAAAACTAGCCGCTCGCGAATCGCAAGACAAAGATCACGCTGAAAAATTTGTCTCGCACCGTCCCGCAACGCGTAGTTCTCCCCGCTCCGCATCCGACACCGTAAAAACTCACCAAGGCTGTATTGCACTTACTCCTGAGAGATAACGGGCAGCGCGCGGCGGAGACGCGCGATGACGCGCGGCTTGCCAAGCACGAGCATGGTTTCAAACAGCGGCGGCGCGACGGCGCGTCCGACAATGGCGACGCGAGTGGCGTTGATCAGCAGTCCGGCCTTGACGCTTTCCGTTTCGGCCAATGCGCGAAGCGCGTGATCGCACGCGTCGTGATTCCAATCGGGCAGCGCGTCCAGTGCGCCGGCTAACTTGCCAAGCAAGTCCGGCAGCTTCGGATCTTTCCAGAATTTTTTGCGCGCTTCCGGATCGTAATCGAAATCGTCAGAGAAAAATGCGCGCGACCACGTGGCAAAATCCGGAAGCAGGCGCGTGCGCGGCCGAAGAATATCGACCGTGTGCGCGAACCATTCGCGTTCTGCGCCATCCCATTCCTCGCGCCACAGGCCGGCGCGTTGCAGTTCGGCCTTGACGTACGGAAGCAGCTCGTCAATGGGCAGCTTCTGCAAATATTGCGAATTGAACCACTCGAGTTTGTCGCGATCGAAAATGCCATTGGTGCGGCTGACGCCAGAAAGCGAAAAACGGTCGGTGAGCTCCGTGGTGCGTAGAAATTCCTCGTCGGAACCGGTGGACCATCCAAGCAGCGCCAGAAAATTGCGAAATGCCTCGGGAAGAAAACCCTCGTCGGCATAGGAACTGACGCTGGTGGCTCCATGGCGTTTCGAAAGGCGCGTGCGATCCGGGCCCAAAATCAACGGCACGTGCGCAAAAATCGGCGGCGGCGCGTCCAAAGCTTCGTAGAGCAAAGCCTGCTTGGGCGTGTTCGAGAGATGATCCGCGCCGCGAATGATGTGCGTAATGCGCATGTCAATGTCATCCACAACGACGCTGAGCTGATACGTTGGCAAGCCGGACGAGCGCAAGAGAACGAAGTCCTCGATTTCGCTGTTCTGAACTTCGCGCGGCCCGAAAACCGCGTCTTCGAATCGCGTGACTCCCGAACGCGGAGACGCAAACCGAATCGCACGCGTCAAGCCCTGGCGATCTTTTTCCGCGCGTTCCGCAGGAGTTAAATCACGACACGGGCACGGAGGAATGCGCGCGGCTTTTTCCGCGCCCTCTTCGCCTTCGACGACGGCATCAGCTCCCGCATACTGGACCGCTTTGCAATAGCACGGAAAGGCAGCGCCTTTCGCGAGCAGGCTTTCCGCCGCGGCGCGATACATTTCCAACCGCTGCGACTGAAAGTAAGGGCCCTCGTCCCACGGAAGGCCAAGCCAGCGCAAGCCCGCGAGGATTCCGTCGACAAGCTCCGGCTTATTGCGCTCGACGTCGGTGTCCTCGATGCGCAGGATCATCGTGCCGCCTTCGTGACGCGCGAACAGCCAGTTGAACAGGGCCGTGCGAGCGCCGCCTACGTG
>DATNDO010000023.1:0-23617 GCA_035606955.1 Candidatus Angelobacter sp. | reverse complement strand
CTTCGGGATTTTCCGCGGGCGCATCGGCCACGGCGCAGCTCGACGTGTTGAGCTGGAATCAGGTGCTGCTCTATCCGAAGGGCTGGCCCGCGCGCGAATTGACTTTCGACGCGAGTCTCCGCCTGCCCGAAGGCTGGAAGTTCGGCACGGCGCTGCCGGCGGAAAAGGAATCGGGCAACGAAATTATTTTCAAGCCCGCGCCGTTAAACACGCTCGTCGACTCGCCTGTTCTTTCCGGCCATTATTTTCGCGCCATTCAACTGACGCCGGGCCAGACGCCGTCGCACGAAATCGACATGGCTGCCGACAGTCCCGAAGCGCTCGAAATGCCCGCGGAAACACAACTCGCCTACAAGCGGCTGGTCGCGGAGACGGGTGCGCTCTTCGGTTCGCGGCATTATCGCGATTATCATTTTCTGCTGACGCTCAGCGACAACGTTGCGCACTTCGGCCTGGAGCATCACGAGTCAAGCGACGACCGCGTGGACGAGCGAACGATGATTGACCCAACGCTGCGGATCACGAACGCCGATCTGCTGCCGCACGAATTCACGCATTCGTGGAACGGAAAATTCCGGCGTCCGGCCGGACTGGCGACACCGGATTACAACACGCCGATGAAAGGCGACCTGCTGTGGGTTTACGAAGGCCTGACGCAATATCTGGGTACGATACTTTGCGCGCGGAGCGGTTTGTGGACGCCAGAGCAGCTTCGCGAGCATCTCGCCGACGTGGCGGCAGCGCTCGATCATCGTCCGGGACGCGAGTGGCGCCCGCTGCAGGACACGGCGGACGCTGCGCAGCTTCTCTACTTCGCGGCTCCGCAGTGGGCGAATTGGCGGCGCAGCACGGATTACTACGATGAAGGGACGCTGATCTGGCTGGACGTGGATACAACGCTGCGCAAGTTGACCAACGACAAGAAGTCCATGAACGATTTCTGCAGGATTTTTCACGGCGGTCCCGGAGGCAAGCCCGCGCTGAAAACTTACACTTTTGACGACATTGTCGCGACGCTCAACGGACTTGCGCCTTATGACTGGGCGAAGTTTCTGCGCGAGCGGCTTGACTATGTTGGTCCGCGGGCGCCGCTTGGCGGAATCGAAGGCGGAGGCTACAAGCTGGTTTACAGCAGCGCGCCGAATCAAATGATTCTCGACGATGAATCGACCGACAATCATCTGGATCTGACCAACTCGATCGGCGTTGTGCTCGAAGAAGACGGCACAATTCGCGATGTGATTCACGGCATGCTTGCGTACACCGCGGGAATCGGACCGGGGATGAAAATTCAGGCGGTGAACGGGCGGCGATGGTCGATCAAAACCATGCGCAACGCCATCGAAGACAGCGTCAAGGAAACGCGTCCGCTGAAACTGCTGGTTGCGAACGGCGGATTCGTGGAGACGTACGAGATCGATTATCACGACGGAATGCGCTACCCGCATTTGGAGCGGGTGGAAGGCACCTCGGATTATCTGGACGAGATTATCAAGCCATTGACGTCAGAGAATCTGACCGGATTGCTGCCCGCGGAAGGCTGGAACGCTTCAAAGCGCGGAGGAAAGTGATTCGACTGATGCGCAAACGAATGCCGATAGCCGTGGGCGCGGTATTGATCCTGATTGGCGTTGCGGCGCTCGTGCACCCGCAATTCAGTTATCGCGTCGAACAGCATTCCCAGCAAGTAGGTGGGATGAAGGTTCTGTTCGAGACACGGAAAGTAATTCACTTTCCATTGTGGTTCAGCATACCGGTTCTGACGATTGGAACGGCTTTTCTGATAACGGGAATGCGGAAGGATTGATTCGTCGCAGAATTTTGATGTGATGGGATTCACGTTCGGGCGCAGTCTGGACAAATGATGTTCTGATAATTGCGGGAGGAACGTTCGATGAGTGTCGCGACACGCGTGATCTGCGTACTGTCATCATGCCTGATTTGCTCCGGTGCAGCGTGCGCACAGACGCAGAAGCGCGCGATTCAGTTTGACGATCTGATTGCCATGCATCGCTTGAGTGATCCGCAAGTTTCTCCCGATGGCAAATGGGTGGCGTATGTGGTTGCGACGCCCGATATGCAGGCGAACCACTCCATGAGCAACATCTGGATGGTGCCGACGAACGGGGGCGAGGAACGGCAGTTGACGCGCAGCGGAAGCGATTCGCGCCCACGGTGGTCGCCCGACGGAAAGCAAATCGCGTTTCTGTCGTCGCGCGACGGCGCGACACAGATTTATGTGATGTCGGTTTACGGCGGCGAAGCTACGCGTGTCACTTTTCTTTCGACGGATGTCGATAACGAGATTTGGTGTCCCGACAGCAAATGGATGGCGTTCACTTCGCGCGTTTATCCGGATTGCAAAGACGACGGTTGCAACAAAGCTCGCGACGAAGCGGCGGCGAAGAATCCCGTCAAGGCGCACATCGCAACGCGCCTGCTCTACCGCCACTGGACCGATTGGGCCGATGGGAAGCGCAGCCATCTTTTTGTCACAGCGGTGACGAACGGAACGCCGCGCGACCTTACAGTTGGCGCGGATTATGATGTTCCTCCGTTCAATCTGGGCGCGCCTGAAGCGATCGCATTTTCTCCCGACAGCACGGAGATTTGCTTCACCGCCAATACCGACAAGGATGAGGCGCTCAGCACGAACGGCGACCTATTCACGGTCCCCGTTTCCGGTGTGATCGCACCGCTTCGAATCACGACAAATAAGGGCGATGATTGGGGTCCTGCGTATTCGCCTGACGGAAAGTGGATCGCTTACCGTTCGCAAATGACAGCGGGATACGAAAGCGATCGCTGGCAATTGATGCTCTACAATCGCTCGAACGGCGAGCACACGGATATCACGACGAATTTCGACCGGAATATCGAATCGTATGAATGGTCTTCGGACAGCCGCACGATTTACTTTCAGGCGGAAGACAAGGCCGAAATGCCGATCTATTCGGTTGTTGCTGCGCCGGGAAATTCGCCGAGAACTGTGGTGGCTGACGGCTTCAACGGGGAATTTTCTCTGAGCGCGGACGGCAAGCGGCTCGCCTTTTCGCGTTCGAGTCTGACGTATCCTGCGGAGATTTTTTCAGCCAATTCGGACGGGGCGGACGTTCGGCAAATCACGCATCAAAATGCCGCGCTGCTTGCGCCTCTCGAAATGCCTGCCGCCGAGCCATTCTGGTTCGCTGGAGCGAACAACACGAAAGTCGAGGGCCTGTTAGTCAAGCCGCCGCATTTTGATGCCGCGAAAAAATATCCGATGCTGTTGCTCGTTCATGGCGGACCGCAGGGCGCGTGGGACGACGATTGGGGTTACCGTTGGAATCCGGAAGTGATGGCGGCGCCGGGGTACGTGGTTGTGATGATCAATCCGACCGGCTCGACCGGCTACGGCCAGAAATTCACTGACGCAATACAATCCGACTGGGGCGGGAAGCCGTACGTGGACTTGATGGATGGCGTCGATTATGCGATTGCGCATTTTCCGTTTATCGATAGCACGCGGCTCGCCGAGGCGGGCGGTTCGTACGGCGGCTACATGACGGATTGGATCGCGACGCATACGGGCCGCTTTCGCTGCCTGATCAGTCACGCGGGGCCATACGATTTGGTGAGCATGTACGGCGCGACGGAGGAGCTGTGGTTCGTGGAGCACGACCTGCGCGGAACACCGTGGAGCGATCCCGAGACTTACGCGAAATGGTCGCCGTCAACATACGCGGCGGCGCTCGGGAAATTCCACACGCCGATGCTGGTGATTGATGGCGAACTCGATTTTCGCGTTCCATACACGCAGGATCTGGAGCTTTTTACGGCGCTGCAGCGGCAAGGCGTGCCGTCGAAACTTATTATGTTCCCCAACGAAGGGCACTGGGTGCTGAAACCACAGAACAGCAAGCTGTGGTATCACGAGTTTCTGGATTGGCTCGCGACGTATCTCAAATAGACCGAGACGCAGGAAAATCGCGATCAACTAAGATGCTGCTTCGCCACTGGCGGCATCAAAATAAGCTCAATGCCGAATACTACGCTGCCGCCCGGGCCCAAGGGCATTGCACTCTTTCGCCCGTTATATCATTTCACGCATCAGCCACTCGATTTCATCATAAGCACGCAACGCAAGTACGGCGACACGGCGCGTTTCCGATTTTTGAAGTTTCCTGTCTATTTTTTTAACCGGCCCAGCCTGATTGAAGAAATCCTGATCACGCAAAGCGCGAAGTTCATCAAGAGCGCCGACTTGCGCGAAGGCAGCCGCGTGCTCGGCAATGGCCTGCTGACGAGCGAAGGCGAATTCTGGCGGCGGCAGAGAAAGCTCGCGCAACCTGCGTTTCATCGCGAGCGCGTGATGGCGTACGCACCGGTAATGACCGGCTATGCGGAACAAATGCTCGATACATGGAGTGACGGAGAAACGCGCGAGATCCGCGCAGAGATGATGCAATTGACGTTGAAGATTGCAGCCAGGACACTCTTCGGCGCGGATCTCGAAGCAGACACGGTTCGCATTATCGGAGAGTCTTTGGCCGCGGCAATTCGGCAGTTTGATGCACGGGTGAAGACGGGATTCCTGCTGCCATCGAACTGGCCAACGCCGGGGAATATACGTTCACGAAACGCCGTGGACCGTCTTGACGAAATTCTGTACTACATCATCGATCAGCGCCGTAAGAGCCATGTGGAAACGGAAGACTTGCTTTCGATGCTGCTTTCCGCGCGCGATGACAGCGGCGCGGGAATGGACAGCAAGCAGCTTCGGGACGAGGTGATGACGCTGCTGCTCGCGGGTCACGAAACGACGGCGACTACGCTCGCATGGACCTTTTATTTGCTGGCGCAGAATCCGCGCGCAGAATCCGAGCTGCTCGCGGAATTGGGAGCCGTGACACCCGGCCGCGTGCCGACCTATGAGGACTTGTCAAAGCTGCGATTTACGGAAGCGATCGTTCGCGAATCGTTGCGGCTCTATCCTCCCGCGTGGGCGATGGGCCGTCAAGCAATCGAAGATTGTGCGATTGGCGGTTATGAAGTCCCGCGCAACACGACAATCTATATGAGCCAGTGGGTGGTGCACCGCGATGCGCGCTATTTCGGCGAGCCAGAACAATTTCGTCCTGAGCGATGGATGAATTCGCTGCAGAAAACGCTTCCGAGGTTCGCTTACTTTCCGTTTGGTGGAGGACCCAGGATGTGCATCGGAGCGTCATTTGCGATGATGGAGGCAACGCTGTTGCTCGCCACCATCGCATCGCGCTTTCGCTTGGCACTGGTGCCTGACCAGACGATTGAGCTGTGGCCGTCAATCACATTGCGGCCGCGGAATGGAATCAAGATGGTTGTGTCGAAACGTTGATTTGAAGTGAGGGCGGGAATCCAGATGCGCCTCTAGATGTGGATACGCGAAAGCAATTCAGCGTTGTCAGAACTTTTTGTGTGTTGAGAGAATTGTTTGATATTGCTGTAGAGTGTTTTCCGCCAGTAATTGCGCGGAGAAACGGTGCTCGACGGTCTCTCGCGCTGCTTTTGCCATCCGAGCAACCCCATTGCGATCTTCGAGCATTTGACAAACGGAAGCCGCGAATTTCAGGGCGTCCGGCGAATCGACAAGGATTCCGTTTCTCCCGTTTTCGATGATTTCTGGCACGCCACCACTCGCAACAGCAATCGCCGGCAAGCCATGGGCCATGGCCGTGAGAAGGGAGGAACCCAAAGGCTCCGCCAAAGACGGGAACACGAACAGATCAAGGGCTCGATAGACGGCCTCGACATCTTCCACGAAACCCGCGAAGATTACCGCATCGACAATTCCCAATTCTCTCGCAAGGGATTGCAATTTCACGCGGCATGGGCCATCACCCGCAAGGATTATGCGGCAGTTCGGAAACTGGGCGCGGATCTGGGGCAACGCGCGCAGAAGAGTGTCTTGCCCTTTCTCTGGAAGCAAATATCCAACGCACCCTAGCAACAAATCCTGGTCCGTGATGTTCCATTGCGCGCGCGCCGCACGGCGCATTTCCTCGGTTGCTGGCGGGGGAATTTCCACGCCGTCATACACCACAACGACGCGCGAAGAATCGATGCCGGAGGCGACTACGCTATTGGCGACGAATTGCGAAACAGCGATGATGCGGCAGGCCGCACGAT
Organism: Candidatus Angelobacter sp.; assembly: GCA_035606955.1. GTDB lineage: Bacteria > Acidobacteriota > Terriglobia > Acidiferrales > UBA7541 > DAHUXN01. The sequence continues at coordinate 17,470 of DATNDO010000023.1, read as the reverse complement.
ACCGCGCGAGGCTAAGCGGCGCGCCACTCAACGGGTAAGCGACGCGTCTTGCGACAACGAGCCGGCTGCGATGATGCGCGCGCGTCAGCCAGGCGGCGGTTAATCCGTGCGGATCGTGGGCGTGCAAAATGTCAAAGGCCTGCTGGTCAAGGATTTCGCGCAGACACAACGCTGCTTGCAATCGCAGGAATCGCGCCGGAAACAGATGAACGGAAAAGCCCTCGGCAGCCGCGCGGCGCGCCAGCGGCGAGTCGCGGCGGGCCATCAACTGCGCGTCGTGACCGCGTTCGCAAAACCCGCGCAGCGTCAGAAGAATTTGCAGTTGGCCGCCGCGCCAATCCGGGCGCGTGTCGAGATGGAGGATTTTCATGAGCACGCCAGTGTAAGCCATGCTTGGAACAAGTGCGAAGCGCAACATTGCCGGTAGGCGATTTGTGAAAACGCCAGATGATCCGTGCCTGGGTTGTTGCCTGGCATTGCCTTTCAAATTGACTACTCACTGGTAAAATGTCATCCTCGGCATCGTTCCCTCTTGGGAGGCTTGAATGCACGGTAGAAGACTGGCTGTTGCGGCGGTCGGATGCGGCCTGCTCTGTCTGCCAAGCTTCTCCGCGCACGCCGCGACTCTCTCAATCAGCAGCAAGCCCAGCGGCGCAACCGTTGAGATGAATGGCTTGATTACCGGCAAAACGCCGTTCACCGCGCAATACCCCGGCGGCTATTTTCACAAGACTCATACCGTGTTCGGCTCGCGCCTGGAACATCCCATCGTCGTGCGAGTTTCCATGGATGGCTATGCGAGCCAGCAAATTACGCTAACGGAGGGTCCCTTCGTGTGGCATTCGTTTAACGGCCACTCCGGAGGAAACTACTGGCTGATCAAGACAGACCACTTCGAAGTGATTCTCGAGCCGCTCGGTAAGGTTTTCACCGGCGAGCCCGAGATTCGCAGCGCGAAAGCGGACGCCAGTGAGCCTTCCGCGGAACTTCCGATTCAAACCATTGCCACTCGCGCGAATCCCGCGATTGTGCGCGTGGAGGGGAATCTCAAGCGCGGCACGGGCTTTTTCATCACGGACACGGGATTGATCGCGACGAATAAACATGTGGTGAGCGAGCAGTCAAACCTGTTCGTTTTGACTCGCAGCGAGCAGCGTCTGCCAGCAAGAGTCGTTTACGTGGATTCCGACAAGGACCTGGCCATCATTAAGGTCGACGGAAGCGGTTTCGCGCACCTTCCGCTGGCTTCCACTGATTCCGTGCATCGAGGCGAAACGGTGGTGGCGATTGGGGACCCCGGCGGGGGATTCGCGGATACGCTCACAAGCGGCGTGGTAAGCGGGGTCGGCGCGGATCGCGCTCTGGGAAGCGGAACCTGGATTCAAACCGACGCCACAATCAATCCTGGCAATAGTGGCGGCCCGCTGCTGGACACGTACGGGCGCGTGATTGGCATCACGACGCTTTCTCGGATTCGAAACGACGCCGACCAAAATGTGTCCGGAATGAATTTTGCGTTGAGCGCCGAGAACCTGATTAGCGTGCTGAAACGCTTTTACCCGGAAGCGGGCATATCTCCAAAGACCGCGGATCAAGCCGACGGGTTTGGCTCCGTCAATGTATCTTCCGATCCCGCGGGAGCCGACATTTACCTGGACGGGCAATTTGTAGGCAACACGCCGTCGCTGCTTCACGTTGCCGCCGGCGCGCACAAGATTCAAATTCAATCGGGGAAAGCAAAGTCCTGGGAACGGGACTTGACTGTTTTGAAGGATAGCGAAGTTACGGTGCACGCAGCGCTGGGAGCGCAAAACTAAGCGGGTTGCTTCTCCGACTGCTGCATCATTGCGCGAAGTGCGGCGCCGCGCAATGCGGTTCCGTCATTTAGAATCACGCGGACGGGCATGGACTCGAGCATCTCTTTCATCCGGCCTTTGTCCGCGAAGACGGCGAGAAACGCGGGTGTCTGAAGCTTCGGCAAAATTTTCGGCGCGATTCCCCCGCCGATGTAAACGCCGCCCGTCGCCAGCACCTTCAACGCCATGTTCCCCGCTTCCGATCCCAGCAACACAACGAAAAGATCGAGCGCCTTTTCGCACAGCGCGGATTTCCCGGCCAATGCGATCTGCGAAATCACAGGTGCTGGATCGCCATTTTTTATTTCGGCGGCCAACCACGCAGGCTCTTCACCACGACCCGTATCGCGCAGAAATTCGTAGATACTAACCAAGCCCGGACCGCACACCAGCCTTTCCCAGCTCACATGGCCGAATTGCGCGCGCAGATGCTTCAGCAATTCGTCCTGGAGGTCGTCTCGCGGGGCGAAACTCGAGTGTCCGCCCTCGCTCGCGAGCGGCAGGTAATGCGAGCCGCACCAATGAAGCGCAGCCTCGCCCAAGCCCGTTCCGGGCGAAATCACCGCGCAATTTCCAGTGGCGCCCGGCGCGCCGCGTTGCAGCACAGCAAAATCTTTTGGTGCGAGTGTGGCGATGCCGTAAGCGTTTGCCTCAAGATCATTGAGCAGCGTGATGGAGGGAAGTCCGATCCGCGTCGCCACAAGCCTAGCGTCCACCACCCACGGCAGATTCGTCGCGCGGACTACGCCGTCGCGCACCGGCCCGGCGATTCCAATCGCCACTGCATCAGGACGGAATTTCTGCGACGCCAAAAATTCCGCGACAATGTCTTCCAAGCTCGCGTAGTCGTGGCTGGGGTAGATATGCTCGAAGAGATTTTGGAGTTTTCGAGCACGCTGCTCAAAAAAAGCCAGCCGCGTATTCGTCCCGCCGACGTCCCCGGCAAGAATCACTGTCCGGGCTCCCTCCACTGGCGGCCGTCGCGTTCGAGCAGGTCATTCGCTTCCCAGGGTCCCCAGGAACCGGCGGGATAATTAGGGAAATTGCGCGGAGGCAACGCTTGCCAAACGTCGAGGATCGGCTGCACGACGCTCCAGCTGGCTTCGACCATGTCGGCGCGTTGAAACAACGTGGCATCGCCAATCATGCATTCGTAAAGGAGCCGCTCATAACCAGTACTGGGTTTCGAACCAAAATAATCCGCGTAGCGGAAATCCATATTCACCGTGCCGAGTTTCACGATCGGCCCTGGAATTTTCGCGCCGAATTGCAGGGAGATTCCCTCCTGCGGCTGGATGTGAACGATGAATTGATTGGGCGCGAGCCGCTCGACGGCCGTTTTTCGGAACAGCATGAAAGGCACGCTCTTGAACTGGATGACGATTTCGCTGGAGCGAATTTTCAGCCTCTTTCCCGTGCGCAGATAAAACGGTACGCCGGCCCAGCGCCAGTTATCCATCAGAAGTTTCAAGGCGACAAAAGTTTCCGTCGAGGAAATGGGACTGACGCGCGGCTCCGAACGATAGGCTGGGAGCCGCACATTTCCGTCCGTCCCTTCGCCATATTGCCCGCGCACTGTGCGCATCAAAACATCCTGTTCGGTGAGGGGTTGCATCGCGCGCAACACTTTCGTCTGCTCGTCGCGGACCGCATCCGCGTCGAAGGAAACAGGAGGCTCCATCGTTACCAGGCTTATGAGCTGAAAAATGTGATTCGGCACCATATCGCGAAGGGCGCCGGAATGGTCGTAGTAGCCGCCACGGTTCTCCACGCCCATCGTTTCCGCCACGGTGATCTGCACGTGGTCAATGTAGCGTCGATTCCAGACAGGTTCAAAAATCCCATTGCCGAATCGAAACGCCAAAATATTCTGCACCGTCTCTTTGCCGAGATAGTGATCGATGCGGTAAATTTGATTTTCCTGGAGGACTTCCTCGATTTCGCAATTCAGCGCGTGCGCGGAGGCGAGGCCGTCACCAAACGGCTTTTCATAAATCACGCGCCGCCAGCGATTCTCCGTCTGCTGCGTTAAGCCCGCGGCGCCAAGCTGTCGCGTGATTTCGCCGAAGAATTCAGGGGCTGTAGCCAGATAATAAAAATAATTCCCTCCGGTCGAATGATCCTTGTCGACGTTGGCCAGTAGCGTCCCCAACGATTTGTACGCCGCGGGATCCTGGAAATTGCCGAGGTGGTAATAGAGGCGCTCGGTCAGCCAGTCGACGAACGCCGGTTCGACGTCACTCGTCGCAAACTCACGGATTTCCTGCGCAATCTTTTTTTGAAATTCGGGCGTCGATGATTCGCCGCGCCCGATTCCCACGATTGCGAACTCCTTCGGCAACAAATCGTCTTTCGCCAAGTTGTACAGCGCGGGGAAAAGCTTTCTCTTGGTCAGATCGCCACCGATGCCGAAGATCACCATCACGCACGGACCGGCGGGACGTCCTGCTTCCCCGCCGGATTTTTTACTGCCCGGGGCAATCACAGCTGTTTCTTTGCCGTTATACATTCCTCAGAATCCTCGATTTCTGCTTTACGAAATAATATTCATTGGTCATTTCCCGGCGGCCCGTTCCACGTGACCGCCGAATTGGTAGCGCATCGCCGAAAGCAGCTTGGCGGCGAACTCGTCCTCTCCGCGAGAGCTGAAGCGTTCATAGAGCGCAGCGCTGAGAACGGGCGCCGGCGACGCTTCGTCGATGGCCGCTTGAATGGTCCAGCGTCCTTCGCCTGAATCCGAAACACGCCCTGAAAATTTCGCCAGATCCGGCTGCTCGAAAAGAGCAATCGCCGTCAAGTCGAGCAGCCACGAGGCAATCACGCTGCCGCGGCGCCACACTTCCGCGACATCCGCGAGATTGAAATCGTATTGATAGTGCTCTGGATTGCGCAGCGGCGTCGTCTCCGCATCGGCCGCCGCCGTTTTCTTTCCCACATTCGCATGCTTCAAAATATTAAGGCCCTCCGCATACGCGGCCATCAATCCATATTCGATTCCGTTATGCACCATCTTCACAAAATGGCCGCCGCCTGAAGGGCCGCAGTGGAGGTACCCTTCTTCCGAAGTTCCCGCCGATTTTTCGCGGCCCGGCGTGCGCGATAAATTTCCGCGGCCCGGCGCCAGCGTTTTGAAAATCGGATCGAGATGTTTCACGACATCGTCCGGCCCGCCAATCATCATGCAGTAGCCGCGTTCGAGTCCCCAGACGCCGCCGCTGGTGCCTACATCAACGTAGCGCACGCCCTTTGGCTCAAGCTCCTTCGCGCGCCGAATGTCGTCGATGTAATACGAATTCCCTCCATCGATCAGAATGTCGCCGCGCTGGAGCCGGGAGCTCAGCGCGTGTACGGTTTCATCCACGACGCCTGCGGGCACCATCATCCAAATCGCGCGAGGCGCGGTTAGCTTTTTCACAAAATCATCGAGCGAGGCCGCACCCGTCGCGCCTTCGCCTGCGAGCTGCTTCACGTTGTCCTGGTTCATGTCGAACGCGACGCACTGGTGGCCGCCGCGCATCAGCCGCCGCACCATGTTCGCGCCCATCCGCCCCAGGCCCACCATCCCAATTTGCATCAAATCGCTCCTTTAACCACAGCTTACGTGCACAACTCTTCTAACTCATCTCTAGTTTCCCGCGAAGTTTGCTCGCAATTCAAATCGAATCTTCGTTCAATTTTTTCAGGCGAGCGCCTGGCGGACCGCTGCGTCGATTGCCGCCAGCCCTGCGCGCACGTCCGAGCCTAAATGAATCCGCAACGCCCGCCGATTGCGCTCGGCCAACACGGCGAAATCACCACGAGCCTGCGCTGCTTTTACAATGCCAAACGTATACTTCTGTCCCGGCACGGGAAGATCCGCGGCATCGTCACACGTAATTTGCAGAAATACACCGCTGTTGGGACCGCCTTTGTAGGCTTGCCCCGTTGAGTGCAGAAAGCGCGGCCCGAATCCGAGGCACGTTGCGACGCGCTTTTTGCCGCGCACTGCATGACGCATCGCCTGCAAAGTTTTCTCGTGCTCATCGTTCATCGGGATGAACGCCAAGGTGGCGAAATAATCCCCGGCCTTCAGCCGTCCAAGATGCGCGCGCAGATACGCGGCGAGAGACTTGCCGCTCCCGACGATTTGATTCAACGCCGCGGCATTTTTATCGTCGGTAAAGAGCTTGATGCCCTTTTCTTCGAAGAAAGCTTGCTCCGGCGGGAGCGAGCCGGTTTTTTCATACTGCTCGGTCAAATTCTTAGTTGCGATTTTGCTGGCCTCGACATCCGGCTGATTGAAGGCGTTAATTCCGATGATCGCGCCGGCAACCGCGGTGGCAATCTCCCAGCGGAAGAATGACTGGCCCAAATCGTAAGTATCGCGCAGCGAGATTCGCACTACGGGCTGGCCGGCTTTTTCGAGTGCGGCCACCCTCACGTCCTGTTGCGCGTCCGGCGCCGAATCCAGCCGCACGTACGCGAAGACGCGGTCATTGCCGTAAACTTCCGGCGCTCCGATTTCTTCGCGATCTACTGGAATGAGTCCTTTGCCTTGCTTCCCCGTGGATTCCGCGAGCAACTGCTCAAGCCACGCGCCCAAATCGTGGATTCCGGGCGACGTGATCAGAGTCACTTTGTCGCGGCCATTTTTCGCCAGCACGCCAAGAATCGCTCCCAGCACCGCACCCGGATTCTCATTCGCCGGCACGGAAGACGCGCACGCCTGCACCATTTCTTCCGTGCGGTCGAGAAACTTTTTGACGTCGACACCCATCACCGCGCCCGGTACAAGGCCAAAATCCGAAAGCGCCGAGTAGCGCCCGCCGATGCTCGGCACTCCGTGAAAAATGTGCCGGAACTTATCGCCCTCCGCGACGGTCTGCAATTTTGATCCCGGGTCCGTGATGGCGATGAATTGCTTTCCCGCGCGTTCCGCGCCGGAGGCTTGCTTCGCGCGCTCGAAGAAATACTGCTTAAAAATATTCGGCTCGAGCGTGGTTCCCGATTTGCTCGACACGATGAAGAGCGTCTTCTTTATGTCGATTTGTGATTCGATGGCCTTGATCTGCGCCGGGTCGGTCGAGTCGAGTACGTGCAGATCGGGAAAGCCGGGCGTCTTGCCGAATGTTTTGCTCAGCACTTCCGGGCACAAACTCGAACCGCCCATGCCCAGCAGCACCACGTGCGTAAATCCTTCTGCTTGCACGTCCTTTGCGACGTCCGTCAATTGATTCGCATGCGCGATTTGGTCTTCGGTGACGCCGAGCCATCCGAGCCATTTCGCTTCGTCGGTGCCCGTCCAGAGCGTGGCATCATGCGCCCAGAGCCTGCGGATTTTTCCACTGCTGGTCCACTCGTCAATCGCTTGCTTTACGGCTTGGCCGAGACCGTCAGGCAAACTATATGTTTGCATCGCCATTTTCGATTTCGGTGAGACCGTCATTGTTTGCTCGACCGCAGCCAGCAGTTTCCCGAACGCATCGATGAACAATTTCACGCCGTCATCAACGAGTTGATCCGTGACGTCCTTCATCGAAATTCCGGCCTTCGCAAGATTTTGCATCGTGGCGCGCGCCGCATCGACATTTTCGACAAGACTCGCGCGGACTTTGCCATGATCGCGAAACTCGTCGAGCGTTGCGGGAGGGATCGTGTTGACCGTGTCTGGACCTATCAACTCCTCGATGTACATCACGTCGCGATAGTTCGGATTCTTGGTGCTCGTGCTGGCCCAGAGAACTCGCTGCGTGTGCGCGCCCTTTGCGGCGAGCGCGGCCCAGCGCGGTCCTTGGAAAATATGCTGGTAACGCTCGTATGCCATCTTGGCATTGGCAATCGCCACTTTGCCGAGCAAACTCTGGAGCAACGCGCGCTTGTCCGCGCTCGTCTCCGTTTTCAACCGCGCGTCCAACTGTTTATCCACCAGCGTATCAATGCGGCTCACAAAGAAACTCGCGACGCTGCCCATTTTGCTCAAATCGCCGCCGTTCTTGGCATAGGTCTCGAGCGCTGCGATATACGAGAGCGCTACTTTTTCGTACGTCTCCTGCGAGAAGAGCAGAGTGATATTGATGTTGATGCCTTCGCTGAGCAATTGCTGAATGGCGGGCAAACCTTCGGACGTGCCGGGAACTTTGATCATCACGTTTTCGCGCGCGACCATTTTCCACAGCCGCCGGGCTTCTTCGATTGTTCCCTTCGTGTCACGCCCGAGCATCGGAGATACTTCCAGGCTGACATAGCCATCGGCCCGCTTTGTTTTGTCATAAACGGGGCGCAAAATGTCCGCCGCGTCCTGAATATCGCGAATGGCCAGCAATTCGTAACGCGCCTTGGCGTCGAGCTCCGTCCTGGATGCGAGCGACTTCAGAAAATCGGCATAATCCGTGCTGCCAGTGATAGCCTTTTCGAAAATCGTCGGATTGGACGTCATTCCACGCAGGTCATCTTCGTCAATCAAGCGCTGAAGTTCGCCACTGGTCAGCAGATTTCGCCGGATATAGTCGAGCCACACCGCCTGCCCGAACTTCGTGAGTTCCTTTAGCGGATTCGCCGTTTTCACCGCGTTTGCGTTTCCTACTGTTTGCGTCGCCATTTCGTCTACCCCTTCCCGGCTTTCGCCGGCAAACTGTACTTCATCTCGATTGCCTTAATTTTTTCGACTCTGCGTTCGAGGCGCTCCTGGCCTTTTTCGAGGCCCTTGTAGTGCGCCCCCAAGAAATTCGTCACCAATTCCTGCGCAAGCATCGGACCAATCACACGCGCGCCCAGCACAAGCACGTTCATGTTGTCGTGTTCAACTCCCTGATGCGCGGAATAGGAATCGTGGCACATGCATGCGCGTATTCCTGGGATTTTATTCGCCGCGATGCATGCTCCCACGCCGCTTCCGCAAATCACAATTCCGCGCTCAACGCGGCCCGCGATCAACGCTTCGCCGACCGCTTCCGCGAAATCGGGATAATCAACAGACGCCGGGCCATTCGTGCCGAAGTCCGTCACGTTGTGCTTCGCATCGCGCAAGAATACCGCGAGCTGGTCCTTAAGCACATATCCCGCATGATCCGCGCCCATTCCGATTCGCACGATTTACCTCGCCTTTCCCAGCAACTCTTTCGCTGTTGCGACCACACGCTCAGGCATGAATCCGAATTTCTTTTGCAGCTCCTTGAGCGGCGCGGAAGCGCCAAAGGTGTGCATCCCGATTGATTGTCCCTTTGGACCAACGTATCGCGCCCATCCCATCGTTGACGCCTGCTCGATGGATATTCGCGCGGTTATTTCGGGAGGGAGCACGGTGTCGCGATATTCCTGCGGCTGGTGATCGAATATCTCCCACGACGGCATGCTGACCACGCGCGCGCGAATTCCATCCGCCTTCAATCGCTCGTATGCCTCGACGGCCAATGAAACTTCGCTGCCTGTCGCGAGAAGCAGAACCTCCGGCTTGCCACCATCCGCTTCCGCAAGGATGTAAGCGCCCTTCGCCAACCCCGCTGCCGGTGCATATTTCGTCCGGTCGAGCGTGGGGAGCGCCTGGCGGCTGAGCACCAGCGCCGCCGGTTCATGATGGAGTTGCAAGATCAGCTTCCACGCCTCGGTCACTTCATTTGCATCCGCGGGACGCAGCGTGATCAATCCGGGAATCGCGCGCAGCGCGACGAGTTGCTCGATTGGCTGGTGCGTTGGCCCATCCTCGCCCACTCCGATTGAATCGTGCGTGAACACGTAAATTACCGGCACTTCCATGATGGCGCTCAGCCGGATTGGCTCGCGCATGTAATCGCTGAAAATCAAAAATGTGGAGCCGAACGGCCGTATTTTCGAGAGCGAAAGCCCGTTCAACACTGCGCCCATGGCATGCTCGCGTATGCCGAAATGAAAATTGCGCGCGTTGTAATTTTCCGCTTCGAAATCGCCAGCCCCATCGAAGGTGAGGCGCGTCTTGGTCGACGGCGCCAGGTCCGCCGAACCGCCAATGAGCCACGGAATATTCTGCGCAACGGCATTCAAGACCTTCGCTGACGAATCGCGGCTGGCGATGCCTTTGGCGTCCACGGGAAACGACGGTAAATTCTTGTCCCAGCCTTCGGGCAACTCGCGATGCTGCATCTGCAGCACGCGCGCCGCAAGCTCTGGGAACTTGGCTTTGTAAGCGTCAAACAGGCTCATCCAGCCAGCCCGCAGTTCCCTTCCCCGCTTGCCAATCCCGGCGTCGAAATTTTCGCGCACGCCATCGGGCACCAAGAATTTCGCGTCCTCTGGCCAGCCGTAATTTTTCTTTGTCAGGCGGATTTCCTGTTCGCCAAGTGGCTCGCCGTGGGCGGCGCTCGTGTCCTGCTTATTCGGAGCTCCGTAAGCGATATGGCTGTCGACAATAATCAGCGTGGGCCGATCTTTCGTGCGCAAAAAGGTGGTGTAGGCGCGGCTGAGCATCTCCATGTCGTTCGCGTCGACCACGCGCGTGACGTTCCAGCCGTAGCCGACGAATCGCGTCGCCACATCTTCGTCAAACGCCAGTTCGGTGTTCCCTTCGATCGTGATGTGATTGTTGTCGTAAATCCAGCACAAGTTTGACAGTTTCAGATGCCCCGCGAGCGAAGCCGCTTCGCCGGAGATTCCTTCCATCATGTCGCCATCGCCACAAATCGCGTAAACCTTGAAACTGAACATCTCGAATTCCGGCCGATTGAAATATCGCGCCAGCCAATCACTAGCGATCGCCATTCCCACGCTGTTCGCCACGCCTTGCCCGAGCGGGCCCGTTGTCGTCTCAACGCCGGAGGTCCAGCGATATTCCGGATGGCCGGGACATTTGCTGTCGAGCTGGCGGAAACGCTTGATGTCTTCGAGCTTCACTGACAATTCGCCAAGTTGCTCGTACTTCGGATTCACCGCCTTCACGCCTGCAAGATGCAACAGAGAATAGAGCAGCATCGAGGCGTGACCATTCGACAGAACGAAACGGTCGCGGTTGGGCCAAATCGGATCATCGGGATCAAAGCGCAAAAAACGCTGCCACAATGTGTAGGCAACAGGCGCGAGGGCCATCGGCGTACCGGGGTGTCCCGAGTTTGCCTGCTGCACAGCGTCCATGGAAAGCGTGCGGATAGTATTGATACAAAGCTGATCGATAACCACTTGGGAGGTCGTCATTTGGGCATGAGCATCCATTTGTCTGACATCGCCTCAATTCTAATTAGATGCGAGGATGACAACTCCGCATCCATTGCAACTGATCAATCGCATCTTTGATTTTATCTCTTTACAAGCTTTCTGGCGAATGAACCCTTTGGGATTGGTGCGTCAAGCTGCTGATGCTGTGACGTGCCGGACAACGCATCGTGTAAGATTGGCTTTGAAATTGGATTGCACAACGTGCTCCATGGATGACCTGTTCCTCAAAAACGGCTTCCCGCGGCTCTACGAGCACGTGCTGCGGCTGCCGATAATTCGCAGCATCCGGCAACAAGAGCAGCAAACTCTCCATCGAGCATTTACGGAAAACCTTGACGGAGCGGACCAAGTTCTCGAAGTGGGCGCTGGCACCGGCTTCTATACTTTCGAAATTGGCCGCCGCGTGCAAAACGTCACGGCGCTCGAACGATCACCGGGCATGACACGTATTCTGCGCGAACGAATCGCAAGCGCCGACGCGCGCAATATCACGGTTGTCCAATCTGATTTTTTTTCCTACGCACCCGACCGATGCTTCAATGTCGTCATTGCGATTGGCGTGCTCGATTGCGTCACTGACGCAAATGCATTTCTGTTGCGCTGTATTTCGTTGGCAACAAAATGCGTGATCGTCACGATTCCCCGCTCGAGCTTCTGGGCCAGCATCCACTCATTTTTCGGAGGCATGATGGGTGTGCATATTAGCGTTTACACGCCCGAGGAAATCGCGAGTTACTTGGGAGGTTACCGTTACACGTTGACGGAAACAGGTCTGCGCACGTTGTGGACCCATGGCCTTACTGTGGTTGCCGTGATCAAAACGTCGCGAAAATGACTATTTTTGAGGGAGATGTAACAGACGTCAATTCATCAATTTCTTCAGCAACGCCTTTCCTTCCTCTTCAGTCAACACTCGCTTCCGCATCAGGGTGATAATCAGCTCGTTCAAGACGTACCCGTGTTCTGCATTAGCGTTTTGCGGAGGCGGCGACTCTTCCCGCGGTGCAACCAGCGGCTGCCTTTCCGGCACAGTGACGCCGCTGAGTTTTCCGAGCCAGCTCTCGAGAACCCAAAGTTGCTCTGGTTCAATCGATGTGAATGCCAGACCCATTCCCATGCCGACCATGGAATAGACTACTTTGGCCGGCGCCTCGAAGGACTTCTGTTCCACTGTGAGCCGCAGCGTCACCGATGTCCCAATCGGGAACGGGCTGATTGTGTCCACGAAACACCCGCCGCGTCCCAAATCGGTACTTCGCGCTGTGGCTTGCGCCCCTGATTCCATGTCGGTGACGTATGCAGTAGCCGTAAAGGGATAACGGATGCTGCCGCGGCGCTCTTGTTCGGGTGATTCGACAGAATTGCGGTTCTTTTTGAATTCTTGAGGCATGCTTGGTCGGATCTTCATCCCCCAACTACTATGAGCAATTACACTGCCAGGGAGCAGACAACGGTAGTCGAGTGAAATCCAAGGGGAAGCCGATGTCGCGAAGAGTGCTGAAGACTAGGCGCGCAGAGAAACAATTCCCCGGGAATTAGGGGGCATCAATTTGTGGACCACACGTTCACTGTGATTCTAAACTCACCATTTTCCTGGCGACGCCACGTAGCCATATATCTTCCCGTGTCCTGTCGCGTGCCACCGTCGGCGTGCACCAGGACTGTGTAGTCGCCGACTTCGACCGCCATGTTGCCCGAGTACTCAATCTGATTCTGCTCGAATTTACCTTCGGGATGGCCTGCATCGAACATCGATTTGAGCAAGTCGCGAATCGCCTCAGCTCCTCGTACCGCAACTCCGCTGGGCGGTAACACGACGGCGTCGTCCGCATAAAAAAGGAGCGAAGTCTCCAGGTCCCGCGCGTTGAAGGCATCGACCCATAACTGTCGCAGACGCGTTATCTGTTCGCCGATTTCGTTTTCTGATGGCGCCGTTCCCAGACTTGAATAACTCGACTCGGACCACATGTGTGTGGCTCCCTTTATGGACAAGCACCCAACATTTAGCGTTGCCATACTGAACCCTTTCCAACCATCTTCGGCACTTCCGTACCGATCCGAGCCGCTCCCGCCTTCTGCTCGCGACCTCGTAGATTGCCTGCGTCATCCCTTAACGAGCGCAGGTATCACGACCGGGACGGAAGTGCCATCGCCCGCTTACGCTTAGTGTTATTTCCGCGGGAGAAAGGTGCCTCGCCGAATGCTCCTTGACCGCAGTCGTAGCGAGGACTTGGCGCAGGTGTGCACAATCACTGTCCGCTCTGCGCTTTAATATCGGAAACCTGAATCGTGTTCGTGCTTGGGTCGAGAGTTCCTGTGACTTTCACGTCTCTGCCGGCGAACTCCTTCGCCTTGTCCTGATTGTCCAGTTGATACGTGGCTCCCGACGTTTTGTCTTGCAGAATATATTTGTCTTTGGACTTGACGATCGTGCCCTCGAACTTCTGAGCAGGTTGCTGCTGCGCCTGAGCCTGGGAATGAGCCGAGCGCACAAACGCAGGTGATTGCGCGAATGCGGCATGACTCAACGAGCCCATGCTCGTCGTGAAAGCCGCTGCACAAATAATGCGCAGGAAAAACTGCCTCTTCTTCATTTTCATTTCAGAACCTCCACACTTTCGTGTCGCGTTCCGCCGGCTCAACTTCGTCAACGTCAAGATAGGGCATACTGCAAGAGCGCTGCCAACCCGACATTGCCCCTGCATCTGCATTTTATTTGCGCACTTAGCGGAGTTGGCATCGAAGCGCGGTTATGCATTAATGACTAAACAAGACTTTTTTACACGGTTCGAATTCACACCGTCGCGCAAATTCTCTACACGAGTCACGGTATAAATTCATTGCATACAGGACTTTCCCGCACACGATTTTTCTCTTATTCAAAGCGGGCTGCATCGTGGAACAAAACGTAAGCGGGAGTACGAATCCCAACGTTAGGGCTAGGGCGGCTGGCAATTCTGGCTCGTCGGCCTGCGGAGAGCGCACCTCGGCGGGCCGACGAGCTACGGCGAGTGCGCCTTCTCAGGCGGAGCGACCTCTCACGAAGTGTAGGACGAGCAGTATCAAACCAATCACAAGCACCAGATGAATAAACGCGGTGGTCACGTGGAATGCGAAAAACCCGAGCAGCCACAAAATAATCAAGATTACAGCGAGTGCAGCTAGCATGTTGTCGTCTCCTCATTATGAGCGCACTGTTGGCCGAATCCGATTTCACGCGTTGCGCTGCAGGTGCGCGTGCCGGAAAATGCGGACACGAACTATTCTGGACGCGGTATGGATCTACGTCTGTGCCGTTACGAACAGTTCGCTTGAATCCATTTTTTACTCGGACATTTGATGCTCAAGCACGTTCTTCGGTGACTGTTTGTGCGGCCTGCCCCGTCTTCAGAAGCGCGCGAGCAGGCGCCGGATTCCTTCTGCGAAATCGCGCTCAGGCGTGATTAGGCTGGCGACCAGATAGCCATCGCTGGGAAAATCATAAAAGTGGCCGGGATGAATATAGACGTCGCGGCTCTCCAGCAGATCGACGGCGAGATCTTCGTCCGGGCGCGTTGCGGGTACGCGAACGACAGCATACCAGCCGCCCTCGACTTCCAATCGGCTACACGAATTTTGCGCGGCGATTTGACGGTCAAGCTCGCGGAGGTTATCGCGCACGCGAGCGATCAATTGTTCTTGAAATCCTTTGCGCTGTTGCAAAAACGATGGAAGGGCCAGTTGTATCGGTGCGTTCATCGAGAGATACGCATCCGCGATGACGTCCAAACGCGCGTACGCTTGCGATTTCAAGCGTTCGGGGCCGCTGGTAACCAGCCATGCGGCTTTCATTTGCGGCAAGCCGGCGATCTTGGAGAGCCCGCTCATGGTGAAAGTGAGCGCTTCGCGATTTGCAGCGAAGCTCGGATGCGGCTTTTGCGTCAGGGAGAAATCCAAAAAAACTTCGTCGGCAATGATGGCCAGATTGTTCGGGGAACAGATTTCATTAAGGCGCTTCATCGCGGCTGAGTTTGTGTAATGCCCGGTCGGATTATTCGGATGAACGACAATGACGCCGTGCGTGCGGGGAGTGATTGCGTGCTCCAGGGCATGAAAATCAATTTCCCAGCCGTGGTCATAAAAGAGCGGGTACCGAACAAGTTTTACGTCTTGAATGTCGGCAAGAAAATCGAAGAGAGGGTAGCTGGGAGCCGGAATCAGCAGTTCGTCTCCCGGATTGCAGAGCAGGCGGAAAACAAATGAATACGCCTCACTGGTGCTGGTTGTGAGAAGAATGTCTTCCACGGAAACGTCGCAGCCACGCGCGGCGTAGTATTCGGCAATCGCGCGACGCGCCGTCGCCAAACCGCGCGGTTCCGGTTGGTAGATTGTCGCGGCTGGATTCGAAAGCGCCCGGAGGATCGCGTCATTGTCATACACAAATCCGCATTCGGTGGGATTCGAGACCGTGAGATCGTATATCGGTTTGCCCTTTGCGCGATGCTGGGCAAGCGCCTCGGCGAGACGATTCGTTGCAAGGTTCCAGTTTGTGCGGTCAGCGAACATGCAAGGAAGGCCTCAACGCATTAGTCTACCTTAGTCGCGCCAGCCGTCATCATTCGCAGCATAAATCGCGGGTTCGGCCATCAGCGCAGCGTTGACTGAACTAACGGCAAGGCCGTAAGATGGCGCAACGGAGATGTCCCCCTCCACATGATTGGCCGGACGCTGGGCCACTATCGCATCATCGAGAAAATAGGCGCGGGCGGAATGGGCGAGATTTATCGCGCACGCGATGAACAGCTCGACCGCGACGTGGCGCTCAAGGTTTTGCCACCCGGCATGCTGAAAGACGAGAAAGCGCGCCGGCGCTTTCGCAATGAAGCGTTGCTTCTCGCAAAACTCAACCACCCAAACATAGCGACAGTTCACGAATTTGACACGGAAGACGGCGCGGACTTCCTGGTGATGGAATGTGTCGCGGGCACGTCCCTTGCGCAAAAATTGGAAACGGGACCGCTGCCGGAAAAAGAGCTGCTGCTAATAGCCACGCAGGTGGCGCAGGCGTTGGAGGAGGCGCATGAGCGCGGCATCGTCCATCGCGATCTTAAACCGGGAAATATCGTCATCGCGCCCAAGGACCGCGCGAAGGTTCTCGACTTCGGAATCGCGAAGCTTTTGCGCCCCGCCGGTGACACGGATCCGACGCAAAGCATCACGGCAGCTCACAGCGGGGCCGGCACGTTGCCATATATGTCGCCTGAACAATTGAGGGGCGAGGCAGCGGGAGCACGTAGCGATATTTTCTCGTTTGGCGCGGTGATGTACGAAATGGCCACGTGCCGGCGGCCGTGCGAGGAAACACTGCCCTCGCGGCTGATCGATGCGATTGTTCGCGAGCGCCCCGTGCCGCCGCGTCTGCTTAACCCAAAGATCTCTTCAGAGCTCGAGAGAATTATTATGAAATGCCTGGAGAAGGAGCCAGAGAATCGCTACCAGTCCGCAAAAGAACTGGAAGTTGATCTACGGCGTTTGCAAACGCCCAGTGCAGCTCCACTGACGCTCGCGGCTGCGGCAACACCAAATCCCTGGCTGGCCAGAAGAACGAAAGTTGCGGGCGTTGCGATTGCCATCGTATTAGTGCTCGCGCTGGTACTGGGAATTCGTTGGTGGCGCGAACGGAGGGCGCCACTTTCGAGCTCGACACCGATTCAATCGCTGGCTGTCTTACCGCTGGAAAATCTCTCTGGTGACCCGCAGCAAGAATATTTTGCGCAGGGAATGACGGAGGAATTGACCACGCAACTAGCGCAGATCAGCGCATTGCGGGTGATTTCGCGAACATCGGTGACAAGCTACAAAGACTCCCGTTTATCGTTGCCGGAAATCGGAAAACAATTGCACGTGGACGCAATTGTGGAAGGTTCGGTGATGCGTTCCAACGATCGCGTGCGCATCACAGCGCGCCTGATACAGGCCTCTGATGGCAGGCTTCTTTGGACGCAAGAGTATGATCGAAAAGTGGAAGATGTGTTGGGTTTGCAAGATGAAGTGGCGCGGACCATTGCCAGCGAAGTGAAAGTGACTCTGACTCCGGACGAGCAAGCGCGGCTCGCAAACGCCCGACCTGTAAATCCCGCAGCACATGAGGCATATCTCGAGGGGAGCGCGCTGAACAAGGGCACGCCGGCGCAGCAATGGATTGCTAAACAGTCCTTTGAGGAGGCTATCCGGACTGACCCGAATTACGCGCCCGCATATGCCGGTTTGGCTGAGTACTATTGGTCGAACCCGCAGCTCGACCCCAGTGTGGCCATGCCGCAGGCCAGACATTACGCACAACGCGCGCTGGACCTTGATCCCAATCTTGCGCAGGCGCACACAACGCTGGGAGCGATTCGGTTTTATGCTGATTGGGATTGGGCCGGCGCCGAACAGGAGTTGCGGCACGCTTTGGACCTGAGCCCCAGCGATGC
>DATNDO010000020.1:0-14745 GCA_035606955.1 Candidatus Angelobacter sp. | reverse complement strand
CGCGCCAATTCGTGCAGGCGGGAGTCGAGCGGATCGAGAAGAATTATGCCGCGTCCCTTCATGAGCCGGGCGAGCAGTTTGCCGAACGCCGAGCCGAAGGTTTCGCCGTCGCGATACGACGCGCGCAAAGCTTCGGAGATTGCGGGAACTCCGGGGCCTTCCAACAATTCGATTGCGTGCTCGACGGCGGCGCCCGCCATTTTTCCGAGAGAAATTCGTCCGACGCTGGGGCCGGCGACATCGTCACCGAGAGGCAATTCGATTCGGGCAATCTCCTCGCGACCGCCGAGAAACGCCTGATTCACTTCGGCGAGGTCGTGATCTTCGGTTGCCATCCAAAAAATTGGCACAGCGTCGACGCCGGACTTCGTCAGTTTTTCGGCCCAGCGAATCGCGTCCAGCGCTTTGTAGATGCTGTACGCCGGGCCGCTGAAGAGTCCGACCTGCTGCCCGGTGACGATGGTGGCTGCGCCATTTGCCAGGCGCTCGACATTCTTTTCGGTCGCGTCGTCAGAGCCTAAAGTGCGATTTTGCTCGCGCAAAATCGCCGCGACAGCCTTGCGCACGCCTGCATCGAGATGCACTTCTTTCGCTGCGGCACGCACTCCCGCTTCATCGGGCGCATGCGCGTAGAACTTCTCTACGCTGGGGAAATCGTCAACAAAGGTAGAGAAGAGTTTCGTTGTTTGTGGGATTTCGTGGAAGCGAAGACAGTGGCACTCCATGGAAGATGTGATGATACACGGCACGCTAGGTCGCAGCAACCATGCCGGGATTGCGAAGCGATTGCATCGGCAAAGACTGCGGAACGGGTATGGACGCCCATCCAAACCGTGGTGAGTTGCCGATTAATTCGCGGCGACGGTTGTGGGCCTGACGGAGGCGAGGATGGTGTCGATTTCGCGCTTCGCGGATTCGCCGAGGGGCAGAAGCGGGGCGCGCGGGGGCCCGCCGTAATAGCCGAGGCGGTCCATCGCGTACTTGAGTCCAGGAATACCGAATTTCGTGGCTAAATTCGCGGCCGGAAGGATGGCGTATTTTCTCAACTGCTCGACGCGCTGCGCGTCGCCGCGTGACGCTGCGTCAAACAAATCGATGCATGCATCGGGGAAAACGCAGGAAATCGCTAGGATTGCGCCTGATGCTCCCGCTTGCAGGGCATCGTGCAGAGTGAGGGCCGAACCGGTCAGCGAGCGGAAAGTTTTTGGCGTCGAGGAGACAATATCCTTCATACGCTGCACGTTTCCAGAACTGTCCTTAATGCCGATAATATTTTTGTGCGATGACAAGTGGGCCACGAGTGGGGCCTCGACTGTATAGCCAGTGAACACAGGCACGGAATAAATCAGGATGGGAATCGGAGAGGCATCCGCGACGCGGAGAAAGTGCGTGGCTTCCGCTTCGAAGGTCATGAACGGCTTGTAGTAGCTTGGCGTGCGGACCAGCGCGGCGTCGTATCCGAGTTTCGCGGCGCGCTTGGTGTGCTGAATCGTTTCGGCGGTGGCTTCCGCGCCCGTGCCTGCGATCATTATTTTGTCGGGCGCAGCCGCTTCGCGAGCCGTGGCCCACAGGCGCTCGATTTCGTCCCAGCTCAACAGAACGGATTCGCTGGTCGAGCCATTCATGACGTAACCGGAGAGGCGCGTCTGGTTGTAAAGCTCAATGTTCGACTGCAGGCGGGACAAATCGATTTCACCGTCGTTTGAAAATGGCGTTGTGATAGGTGGGAGAATTCCCTGAAGTTTCATAGGCACCGATTTTACCAGAAGGATTTCCTACTACAACGCATAGTATTCAGCTATCCGGGCCCGTTCGTTTGTTCAGCCGTGCGTCAGTCGCGCGGCATGTTCGCCTCAATACAATACCGACGGAAAGTACGCGCCAGCGGGCTCATTGTAGAGTCCGACTGTCATCAAGGTCATTACTTGAACGACGCGAAGGCCGTTTTCCAGGCACCAGCGGAACAAACCAGAATTGCGCATGGGTACCAGAATGCCCGGCCCGTGAAACTCTGGAGCCGCCGTGAGCAACGCTTGCAAGTCTTCATTGCTCTCTCCGACTCCGTGACCGAAGAAGGCCATCGATGATGCGTACGCCGTGATGCGGCCTCGTGATTCGGCTACGACGCCCGTGCCACGCTGGACAGCATCTTGCAATTCGCCCGCGCGGTCGTGTCCATGAACTTTCCGGCAGAGTTCGTTGCATGCGTAAACATCCGCGGGCTGCATCGCACGCACGCTGATACCGGGCGAGTTTTTTTGAATTGCGGGACCTTGCATACAAGCGAGAGGTTCGCGCACAACAAAACCGAGTTTCGCGTATAACGACAGCGAGCGATTGTGATACGCCGCTTGCACCAACCTTATTCCCGCGAATTTATTTTCCACGGCACGGTCCATCGCTGCTCGCATGAGCAGCCGGCCAGTGCTGCGATTTTGCGCGGTCGGATCGACCGTGATGGGTCCCACGCCTGCGATTGACGTTCGTTCGTCCAAGCAATTGCTGCCTGTAATTTTCCCGCCCTCTTCGGACACCACGCAGAAAAACCCGGGATGCGAGAACAGACTCGACAGCATGCCAACGGCAAGTTCAGGAGCGGGAATATCGCGCGAAAAATTGTGCCGATCGGCAAGAGCCCCGAACGCGTTGAAACAGATTCTTCCGCACGGTTCGGCATCGGCCGGAGTCGCGCGACGTATCAACACCGGCTGCTCCGTGTTGGCGATTGCTGACGCTGGCTCCGCCATAAAACTGCCTCCGTCCTCAAATGCGACTGAGAAAATGGAATCGCAGGAAAGCAAAAGTGAAATGACTGGCGCTATCTTAGCAGAAAATGGCTGCGAGTAAAGCGGTAGCGGGCGCGCTCAATTGCCGAAAGAGGCTTTGTGCGCGGAGGGAGTCGAGTTGGCATGGTTGGGCGATTCGTCGCGCACCGCATCGTCGCGTGCGTTGGCGGGCGCGCTGGCGGGCGCTTGATCGTGAATCTCACCCGCAGATTCATCGCGATGCAAATCCTGCAAGGCGGCGACGCTGCCCGCGCCTTCGGACATGGCGCGAATGCCGCGCGCGGCAGCGATCGCCGCTGAAAACGTGGTGATGCACGGCATCATGTAACGCACGGCCGCGCGGCGAATTGATTTTTCGTCGTAAAACGATTCGCGACCGAGCGGCGTGTTGATGATCAAATCCACTTTATTGGTCTTGACCAAATCCACGATGTTTGGGCGGCCTTCATTCACTTTGTAGACGGGCTCGACTTCGAATCCCGCCGCAGCAATCGCCGCAGCCGTACCGCGCGTCGCAATCAGCTTCAGCCCCGCCGCCACCAGATCGCGCGCGAGCGCAGCGACGTGGCGCTTGTCGTGATCGTTTACGCTGATGAACACAGTTCCGTTGCGCGGCAATTTCTGTCCCGCCGCCATTTGGGCTTTTGCGAATGCCAGGCCGAAATTTGGCGAAATGCCCATCACTTCGCCCGTCGAGCGCATCTCGGGGCCGAGGATCGTGTCCACGCCGCGAAATTTGCTGAACGGAAACACGGGCGACTTGACCGAATAATAATTGCGGCTGCGGAGTTCGGAGATGCCATTGAAATCGGCGAGCGGCAAATTCATTTCGCGCAGTTTGCGTCCGGTCATCAGACGCGCCGCCACTTTTGCGAGCGGCACTCCCGTCGCCTTCGAGACATACGGCACTGTGCGCGAGGCGCGCGGGTTCACTTCGAGAACGTAAACCGTGTCGCGCTGAATGGCGTACTGCACGTTCATCAGGCCCACGACGTTGAGAGCTTTTGCAAGGCCCGCGGTATATTCGCGAATGCGCGCGAGGACTTCCGGCTTCAACGTCACGGAGGGCAGGACGCACGAAGAATCGCCGGAGTGAATGCCGGCTTCCTCGATGTGTTCCATGATTCCGCCGATAACGACATCGGCGCCGTCCGCAAGCGCGTCGACGTCGACTTCGATTGCATCTTCGAGGAACTGGTCCACTAGAATTGGCCGCTCGGCGCTCGAACCGCTTCCGATGCGCACAGCTTGCGCGGCGCAGTCTTCCACCGTTTTCAAATCGTACGCGATTACCATCGCGCGGCCGCCGAGCACGTAACTTGGGCGCACCAGCACCGGCAGACCGATTTCTTGCGCGACGTTCACCGCTTCGGCAGGAGTGAGCGCCGTGCCGTTGCGCGGCTGCGGAATTTTCAACTCATCGAGCAATTTTCCGAATCGGCGACGATCTTCGGCGAGGTCGATTGATTCGGGAGCTGTGCCGATAATTGGCACGTTGTTGCGCTTTAATTCCAGCGCGAGGTTGAGCGGCGTCTGCCCGCCGAATTGAACAATTACTCCTTCGGGCTTTTCGCGCTCAATCACGGAGAGCACGTCCTCGAGCGTCAGAGGCTCGAAATACAGGCGATCCGATGTGTCGTAATCCGTCGAAACGGTTTCCGGATTGCAATTCACCATCACGGTTTCGAAGCCGTCTTCCTTCAGCGCGAACGCCGCGTGACAGCAGCAGTAATCGAATTCAATTCCCTGCCCGATGCGATTCGGCCCGCTGCCGAGAATCACGATTTTGCGGCGAGTGGTCGCGTCCGATTCGTCTTCGTCTTCGTATGTCGAATACATGTAAGGTGTGAAGGATTCAAACTCCGCCGCGCATGTGTCGACACGTTTGAAAACGGGGCGGACGTTGAGCTTCGCACGCGCTGCGCGCACGGCGGCAGTGTTCGTGTTCCAGATCTGCGCGAGTTGCTCGTCGCTCACGCCGGAGCGTTTCGCTTCTTTCAGCATTTCAGCGGAGACATTTGCGAGCGTCGTGGCACCGATTTCGTTTTCGACGGCGACGGCTTGCTGCATCTGCCGCAAAAACCACGGGTCGATTTTCGTCAGAGAGAAAATCTCGTCGACTTTCATTCCGTTGCGCAACGCAGTGAAAAGCCAGTGAATGCGGTCGGGGCCGGGCACGTGGAGTTTTTCGCGCAGCACGGCGTCGACGATTTCCGCCGGAGCGCGCCACGGCGCGTGCGGCTCGAGCGAGCGAATCCCCTTCCCGAGCGCTTCGGAGAATGTTCGGCCGATGGCCATCACTTCGCCGACGGATTTCATCTGCGTGGTGAGGGTGGTATCGGCGCCGGGAAATTTCTCGAACTGCCACTTCGGGATTTTCACAACGACGTAGTCAATCGTCGGCTCGAAGGAGCAGGGCGTTTTTTTCGTAATGTCGTTGGGAATTTCGTCGAGCGTCATTCCGACGGCCAACTTCGCGGCGATTTTCGCAATCGGGAAGCCGGTCGCTTTGCTGGCGAGCGCCGAACTCCGCGACACGCGCGGGTTCATCTCGATCACCACCATGCGGCCAGTTTCCGGATCGATTCCAAATTGAATGTTCGAGCCGCCTGTCTCGACGCCGACTTCGCGAATCACCGCGGCGGCGGCGTCGCGCATGCGTTGATATTCTTTGTCGGTGAGCGTCTGCGCCGGAGCGACGGTGATCGAATCGCCAGTGTGAATGCCCATGGGATCGAAATTCTCAATCGAGCAAATCACCACGAAGTTGTCGCGATGATCGCGCATCACTTCGAGCTCGAATTCTTTCCATCCGAGGACGGATTCCTCGACGAGCGCTTCATGCACCGGACTTGCGTCGAGCGCGCGCGCAATCGCTTCTGAAAATTCCTCGCGATTGTAGGCGATCGAACCCCCCGTGCCGCCCAGCGTGAATGACGGCCGAATGACGACCGGGTATCCGAGCTGATCGGCTAGCTTCACACCATCGGCAACTTCTTTCACGACCGCCGATGCAGGGACTTCCAGGCCGACGCGTTGGCAGGCGTCTTTGAAGAGCAGGCGGTCCTCAGCGATTTGAATTGCGCGCAGCGACGCGCCGATTAATTTCACGCCGTACTTTTCGAGAATTCCGCTCTGGGCCAATTCGACGGCGGTGTTCAGACCTGTCTGGCCGCCAACTGTTGGCAGCAAAGCGTCCGGCCGTTCGCGCGCGATAATTGGCTCGAGATATTCTTTTGTGAGCGGCTCGATGTAAGTTCGCTGCGCGATTTCCGGGTCGGTCATGATCGTGGCGGGATTCGAATTCACCAGGACGACTTCGTACCCTTCATCGCGCAGCGCTTTGCAGGCCTGCGTGCCGGAATAGTCGAATTCGCACGCCTGCCCGATGACGATCGGCCCCGAGCCGATGATCATGATTTTCTTTATGTCTGTGCGCTTAGGCATATGTTATTTTGCAAATCCTTCTTGTCGTGCATCGATGCAAACCCAGAAGCAGATTCCTCGTCGCAACGCTCCTCGGAATGACACGTAAATTTTGGTCGCCGATGCTTCTTACCGTGCGCCGCAGGTCACTCAGGCTCCGCCCGCTTGTTTTGTAAGGGCACGGCTTTAGCCGTGCCGTACCGCCACGCGCACCAGCGGCTTCAGCCGCTGAGGTATGTCGTCCAACACGACTCCTGCCCGCGCCGAGGACCACGCGTACTCCCGCGCTGAGCCGGCGATGCCTCTCTTTACAGGATTCTGTTCAATGTAGCGGACATGAATCTGATAATCATCAAAATCCCGAATTCGGTGATCGGTGAATCCCCGTTGCCACACTGTAAACGCCAGCTTTCGCTCTTCGCGTAGCCGATGCGCCGAGCCGCCTTTGATGAACTGTGCCGCACGCTCCAACGTGACGCCCTCTGCTGGTGTAATCAGCACATGAAAATGTTCTGGCATTAGCACAAACGCATGCAGCGCGTAGTGGCCTTGCTCGCGATAGCCAAGTAAGGATTCGACAAACATCTCGCAAATGTCCGGACCGATGAAAAGCTGTCGTCCTTGCCACGTCCGCGACGTTACAAAGTACGTTCCCGCATCGTTATTGCGTCGCCTCGGAACCGCCATGGCCTCAGCGGCTAAAGCCGCTCTCCTTTTGCGCTTTTCGGCACGGCTGAAGCCGTGCCCTTACAAAGGCCCTTATCCCCGTCGCCACAGCAAGATTGTGAAAGCCGCGATAACAATCGTCAGAATGATCAGAACCGCCGTGAGACCAATCAGCCATCGCGTGAGCTTACGACTCGACTCGTCGAAACGCTGTATCGCGCTTCGGTTTTCATTCAGCGCATCTAGCAAACGGCGTGTCATCTCTAAATCTAGTATGCGACGATTTTGGTCGCTTGCTTCAGTCAGCCATTGATACAAGGCCCGATGTTCATCGTCACACAGAGGTTTCTTGTCATCCAGACGCTTAAGCACGCCGTTCACATTATCGAACGTCATGTCTCACGCCGCTCCATTAGGCGAATGAATTGATCGAACAAATAGCGGGCGTCGTGGGGGCCGGGCGACGCTTCGGGGTGATACTGCACGCTGAAAAGTGGGAGCGAGCGGTGGCGCATCCCCTCATTGGTGTGGTCGTTCAAATTCACGTGCGTGATTTCGACGTCGCTTGACGGCAATGAATCCGGGTCGACGCAAAAGCCGTGGTTCTGCGCGGTGATTTCGACTTTCTCGGTGAGCAAATTCTTCACTGGATGATTCGAGCCGTGATGACCGAATTTCAACTTGAAAGTTTTTCCGCCGAGCGCGATTCCGCACAATTGATGGCCCAGGCAAATCCCAAAAATCGGCACGCGGCCCAGCAGCTTCTGGATGTTTTGCACGGCAAAGGTGATTGGCTCGGGATCGCCAGGACCGTTCGACAGAAAAACACCGTCGGGCTTCATTGCCAGAACGTCCTCGGCCAAAGTCGAGGCCGGCACGACCGTGACGGCGCAATTGTGATCAACGAGGATGCGCAAAATGTTTTGCTTGATGCCGAAATCGTAGGCGACGACTTTGTACCGTTTTTCGTGGGCATTCTTCACGCCGCGAGCGTTTTTATCAACGGGCAACTGCGCGTAATTCGCTGCGAGCGGAATCGAGCCGCGCTCCCAGTGATACGGCTTCGCGCAAGTCACCTGGCTCGCGAGTTCGTGTCCCGCCATCGATGGCAGCGCGCGCGCTTCGGCGATCAGTTCTTCGGAGGACGTGCCGTCCGTTGAAACCACACCGCGTAATGCTCCTGCTTGGCGGATGTGCCTGACGAGCGCGCGAGTATCGATATCCCATATCACGGGAATTTTGTAGCGCTCGAGATACGCTTGCGCTGTCTCGCTGGCGCGCCAATTCGAGGAAATCTGAGAGAAGTCGCGGACAATCAGCCCTTCGATATACGGGCGCGCGGATTCCTCGTCGTCGAAATTCGCGCCGACATTTCCTATGTGCGGATAAGTGAGGCAGACAATCTGGCCGGCGTAACTGGGGTCGGTGAAAACTTCCTGGTAACCGGTAAGGCTGGTATTAAAAACGACTTCGCCGCCACGGCGGCCACTTGCGCCCGCCGCGCGTCCCTTAAATACTCTTCCGTCCTCGAGCGCGAGGATCGCGCTGTTTCCGTGCAACGCCTTCAGTGTGTCCTCCGGCGAGATTCATTGTACGCGACTAGCCTCAGGGGCTAAAGCCCCGTAAACGCTGCGCCTTCCGGCACGGCTAAAGCCGTGCCCTGACTCAAACCTCTCATCTCGCGCCGCGACCGCGAGACGCTGAGACTTCCCCCAACTGCCGGGTGCCGGCTCACGGCGCCGAGATCTCGCCAAATTGGTGAAACGGCCAGTACGCAAACACCGCTTTGCCGTAGATAAATTTCTCCGGCACGGGTCCGAAAATGCGCGAATCGTTGGAACTGTCGCGATGATCGCCCATCACGAAATATTCATCCTGCGGAATGCGAATCGGGCCGTAACTGGAATCGTCGAAATAATTCGGCGGCACGTAAGGCTCGGCAATGTGTTTGCCGTCGACGTAAAGCTCGCCCTCGCGAATCTCCAGTGTTTGTCCCGGCAAGCCAATCACGCGTTTGATGAACGACTGCGAGCGGTCGAGCGGATACCAGAAAACAACCACGTCTCCGCGATGAATGGGCTCGAAGCGATAAACAAATTTGTTGATGAAAATTCGCTCCTGGTCGCTCAGAAGCGGCGCCATGCTGGTGCCCTCGACTTTCACCGGCTGGTAGAGGAATACAATAATGACCAGCGCCAAGCCCAGCGCCACCGCAATATCGCGCGACCATGAGCGCAATTCGCGGCCAAAAGAGGAAGGTTGTTGCCGGTTAATCGAGGAAGCAAAATTGGGGATGTTTTCGTCTCGCATTCCGCGCTGCACTCCTATATATCATGGCAAACGCATTCCCGCCAACGGAGATTTTCGACATGGTGCTGGCAGACCGCGTGATCCTTTGGCATCGGCATTTGCGGCGTCGCCGCCAAACTAATTCTAAGATGCAATTTAGGGCCGCACGGAAGCCTGATCGAGTGAGTTGCCGCGAAGGCAAACATGCGCGCCTGCTCGGGAGAAAACCGGAAGGATCGGCGACGGAACCTCTCGCTGCGGAATAGAGCCGTCCCTACAAAGAACAAAAACCTGAGGTCAGTTCGCGGAAACCACGCGAACGGGACCTGAGCTACAGGAACGGCAGCACACGGCCTACTCGTAGCGAAGGGCGACGATGGGATCTGTACGCATGGCGCGGCGCGCGGGAATGTAACAGGCTGCGACAGCGACGAGCATCAAAAGAATTGCAACGCCGCCAAATGTGAGCGGGTCGTGCGCACTGACGCCGAAAAGCATTTTGGCCATCAGGCGCGTGAGGGCGAGTCCGGCGGCGATGCCGACTGCGACGCCGATGAGCGCCATTCTCACGCCATGGCCGAGAATGAGGCGCAGAACATCAGAGCGTTGCGCGCCGAGTGCAATGCGCACACCGATTTCGTGCGTGCGCTGGCCCACAAGATAGGAAATCACGCCGTAAATTCCCACGCAGGAAAGAATCAGAGCGAGCACGGCGAAAACTCCCAGGAGAATCATGGCGAAGCGTCGCGCGGCAAGCCAATCCGAGATGATGCCTTCCATCGTTTCCACGCCGTACACTACTTGCTGGCTGTTGACGCGCTCGACGGTGTGGCGAATGGATCCGACCAGCGTGTCCGGCGGGACGTGAGTACGCACGATGAAATCCCCGCCCTTGGCAATCAGCGGCATAAATTTGTCGGGCACCTGCATGATCGGGAAGTAAAGCTGCGCCTGGATGGGGCCGGCGTCGTCGAGTCCCCAGTGCTTGACGTGTCCGGCGATGCCGACGATTTGCGCTTGCACGTCGAGGATGGCGAAGTTAACGCGTTTGCCGATGGGATCCTGGCCGGGGAAAAATTTCTTGGCAAAGGCTTCGTCAATGACGATGACGGGCGGTGAGTGCAGAGTGTCCTGCGCGTTGAGGAAGCGGCCGCGAATGAGGGGCGTGCCCATGGCCTTCAGGTAATCCGGCTCCGCGAGATAAAAGAGAGCCTCATTCATGTCCTGAGTGCTTAACGGCTTGGGATGGCCTTCCAGCCAGAAGGGCAATTCGGAATCGCCCTGCATGGGCAGCGAGCCGCCAAGAACAGAGACGTACTGCACGCCGGGGACGGCAGCGATAGCGGAATCGAGCTGGCGCAGAGAGTTGCGCAACTGATCCGGAGATGCTTGCATGGACTCGGGGGGAAAGGCGATGGAGAAGGAAAGCAGATTGTGGGCATTGAATCCGGGATTGACGTCCCAGAGTGCCACAAGACTGCGAATCATAAGGCCGGCGCCAACGAGAAGGATAAGAGCGAGCGCGGTTTCGGCGATAACGAAAATTCCCTGCAGGCGGTGGCGCGCGCCGCTTGAGCCGCGTCCACCTTCTTTCAACGTTTCCGTCAAGTTGCGCTGCGAGGTTTTGAAGGCAGGCGCGAGGCCAAATAGAATTCCGGCAAAAAGAGAAACGCCGAGGGTGAAAAGCAAAACGCGGAGATCGAGGCCGACGTTGCCGGAGCGCGGAAGCGCCTGCGGGAGAATGGCGATGGCCGCGCGCGTTCCCCAGGCGGCAAGTAAGAGACCGATGATTCCTCCGGTGAAGGAAAGCAAAACGCTTTCGGTGAGGAGCTGGCGAATCATGCGGGCGCGGCCGGCTCCAAGAGCGGCGCGAATGGCGAATTCGCGAGTGCGTCCCGTGGAGCGCGCGAGAAGAAGATTGGCGATGTTGACGCAGGCGATGAGCAGAACGAATCCCACGGCGCCAAGAAGGATGTAGAGCAGAGGAGCAATGTCGCCGACCATGTCCTGTTTGAGGGGAACAAGCGCGATGCCGGAATTTTTGTCGGCTTCAGGATAGGCACGCGAGAGATTTTGCGCGACGCCGTTCATATCCGCCTCGGCCTGCGCGAAAGTGACGCCAGGCTTCAGGCGGCCGACGGCGTCCATGCCCATGCTGACGCGGCGGTCGAGGAAAGTGCGGTCGGTCCACTGTCCGATGGGGACGTAGATCTCAGAGAGACTGAAATTGTCTCCGCGAAAATAGAAATTCGCGGGAATGATGCCGACCACGGTGTAAGGCGTGCCATTGAGGGAAATGGACTGGCCGATGATTTGTGGCGAGCCGCCAAACCGGCGCTTCCACAGTCCTTCGCTGACGAGGACGACGGGAGCGGCGCCCGGGTGATCGTCCTGCGCGGTGAAGGTGCGCCCCATTACGGGCTGGACGCCGAGGATGGAGAAAAAGTCGGCGGAGACCATTTCGGTACGGAGGCGTTCAGGCTCGCCCGAGCCGGTCATGTTGAAAGAATCGTGGCGGTAGGCGGCGAGCTGCGCGAAGGAATTGTTTTCGCGCTGCCAATCGAGGAAATTGGGATAAGAAATGGAGGAGTGTGCGAAGTCGAACGCACGCGAATAGGCCGCGACGAGGCGGCTGGGCTGTGGATACGGAAGCGGACTGAGCAGCACGCCATTCACGACGGAGAACAGCGCGGTGTTTGCGCCGATACCGAGCGCCAGCGTCAAAACAGCTATGGCGGTGAAGCCCGGCGACTTCACGAGCATGCGCAGGGCGTAACGCAAATCCTGGAGCAACGTCCCCATGTTCGATTCACCTCAGCTCAGAGTGGCGCGCCATTGCCGTGCCGTTTCGTCGATGCACTTTGAGATACGCACTCTGTCCCGAATATGTTCCAGCTCGCGGCCCGAACTCCCGTTCACTTCCTTCACGCCAAGCCTGAGCTACAAAACCATCCTACTCGTAACGCAGCGCGACCATGGGGTCGGTGCGCGAAGCGCGGCGCGCGGGGATGTAGCTTGCGAGGAGCGCCGCTGCTAAAAATAAAATCGCGCTGCCGATTATCGTCAGCGGATCCGCTGGGCTGACTTTGTAAAGCAGGCTGGACATCAGGCGCGTGAGCGTGAAAGGCGCGACGAGTCCGATCAAAACTCCGATGCCGGCGAGCCTGAGGCCGCGGCCGATCACGAGCCTGAAAATATCTTTTTTATCCGCGCCCAGCGCCATGCGGATGCCCATCTCGTGCATCCGTTGCGCAACGGCATAGGAAATCACGCCGTAAATTCCGACAATGGCCAGCACCAGCGCCACGCCGGAGAAAATCCCGAAGAGCGCCACTGTGAACTTCGATTGCGCGCGTGACTGGGCGAGTATCTGCTCGAGGGTTTGCACCTCGGTGATGGGCTGAACGCTATCGATGCGCGCCAGTCGCTGGCGCACCGCCGGAACGAGCGCCATCGGATCTCCGCCCGCACTGCGCAAGCTCAATCGCAGATGCGACCAAGGAAGATTCGGAAATGGAAGAAGCATTTCCGGAGCAGGCTCTCTGCTAATGCCGTTGTTCTTCTCGTCGCCGAACACGCCCACCACTTCGACCGGCGTCGCGATCGTGCCAAGCCAAATATGTTTCCCTATCGGATTTTCATTCGGCCAATAGCGCCGCACGAAGGCCTGATTCACCATCGTCACCGTAGGCGTGGTTTGATTGTCCTCAACGGTGAACTCACGCCCGCGCTCCAGCGGCACGCGCAGCACCTTCGCATAGTCCGGACTGATCGTCTCGATATTAACGCCCGGCCGTTGCGGCAGCGGCACGACCGGTTGACCCTCGGCGAGGATCGGCGCAGACCGGGTGGGGGTCGGCGGCAGCGCCGACGAAATCGCCGCGGCGCGCACGCCCGGCAATGACTGCATTTGCCGCAGCACCTCGTTGTAAAACGAAACCATCTGCGCGTTCGTTCCGTATTTCGACGGCGGCAGATTTATGCGCATCGTCAAGACATTCCGGGGATCGAATCCCGGATTGACGTTCATCAATTGCAGAAAACTTCGAATCAGCAAGCCCGAGCCAATCAGCAAAATCATTGACAGCGCCACTTGCGCCACCACCAGGAAATTTTGGGAACTGGCGACGCGGCGGCTGCCCGTGCTCCCGCGCCCTTCGTCGCGCAGCACGGAATTCAGATCCGTCTTCGAGAGCTGGAGCGCCGGAGCCAGTCCGAACAGCACTCCGCTCACCAGTGAAATCGCTATCGTGAAGCACAGCACCCGCCAGTCCATCGCGACGCCGCCGCTCAATTGCGAAACCGTATCTTGATTCAGCGCCAGCAGCCCGCGCGTTCCAGCATACCCGGCAAAAATTCCGATCACGCCGCCAATCGCCGCCAGCAGCAGGCTTTCCACCAGCAGTTGCCGCACAATCACGCCTCGGCTCGCGCCCAACGCTGTGCGCACCGCAATTTCTTTCTTACGCTTCAGCGCGCGCGACAGCAGCAGACTCGCCACGTTCGCGCATGCGATTAGCAGCACCACTCCCACCACACCCATCAGAATCAGCACCGCCGCGCGAATGTTCGCCACAATCATCGTTTGCAGCGGCGTGACGGCTGACGGCCATTTCGGATTGGCGTCTGGCCGAGTCGGGTTATCGCGGCAATACTCCTTATGCAGCACATCCATTTCGGACTGTGCCTGTTCAATGCTCACGCCGGGGGCGAGGCGCGCTACGCCCTCCAAATATCCCATGCCCGCTTGAATGTGCTCCGGAGTGGCGATATTCAGCTCAAATTCGCGTGGAATCCAAATCTGCGTGTCGCTGCCGAGGGGCGTAAAACTAAAATTCGCGGGCAGCACTCCAACGATCGTGTAACTGAGCGAATTGAGCATCAGGCTCTGCCCGACCACGTTGCGCGCACCGCCGAACTCGCTGATCCAGAACTGATGGCTCAGCATGAGTACGCGATTGCTCCCGCGCTGACCTTCGCTCGCGAAAAAATCCCGGCCCAGCGCTGGCTGCACGCCAAGCACATCGAAAAAATTCCAGCTCACGCGCCCAGCGGAAATTTGCCGCGGCTCTCCGCGCCCGGTCATGTCGAAATCGTCGCTGGCAAAAGCGGAAATCCCGGAAAACGAATGCTGTTGGTCCCGCAATCGCGCAAAGTACGGATAGGAGAACACACTCTCTTCGCTGCGGTTTGTAATGCTTGTTTCGTAAACCATCATCAGCCGCTGCGGATTTGCATACGGGAGCGGCCTGAGCAACAGCGCGTCCGCAACCGTAAAAATGCCGGTGTTCGCGCCGATGCCGAGAGCCAGCGTAAGCACGGCCACCGCCGCAAAGCCCGGCGACCTAGCCAGCAGGCGCAAGGCGTAACGCAAATCCTGCAACAGGGCCGCCAAATTCTCTCCGTTGGATAAACCTGATGCGTGATTCATCGCGCATGTTTCGCCGCTCGCACCGTCACGCGTGAAACCAAGCAAAACAAATTCTACCGATCTAAAGGCTGCCGCTTCAACTTCCAAACAAATCCGACGGTTGCGCTCAGCAACCGCTGCTTACTCGTAGCGCAGCGCGACCATTGG
>DATNDO010000019.1:0-2147 GCA_035606955.1 Candidatus Angelobacter sp. | reverse complement strand
CCCGTACAGGAATCCGTTGGTGTCGAAATAACGACGGCAAACGATATCCAGAACAACGCGCGCGGCCGCAAGATCAGTTTCTTCGTCTACAATGATGTCTGCCCGCCGGCGCCCGGGTGCAATTTAAACAGTCAACCTCTGTCGCCTGACCAGAGCGGCGTGCCTTCTGCTACCGCTTGGCAATTCGCGCAGTCGCCGCGACGGCCAGAACTCACGGCGCTTTGTCCTTACCCATATAATTCCGACGGCAATTGCTACCCGCCACTGCCCGGCAACGAAAAAATCCATGTGGATTTAGACTCCGCGGCGTCGCGCGATCCTTCGCACGGCCGCTGAATCCCGATAAACTGTGCGGAAATTTACTGCGTGGCGGTCTTTTCGCCGAGCTTGCGCATGCGCTCGCGCAATTTCTGGCGCAGTCCTGTGGGCGCATTGGGATTGAACGCGACCAGATACCACAGCGGCTGCGTGCGATCCTTGCTGAGAGCCGTGAGCGTGGCCGCATCGGCGTTCGGATGCCGCGCGATATTTTCGCGGATTGCCGCGTATTCGTGCTTCGCCAAGCGCCGCAGCGTCTTCGCGGAAACCTTCGGATGCTCGCTGATCAGCCGCAGCAGATAAAAATCTTCCTTGGGTGCTTCGCGGGAAAGTTTTTCCAGAGCTTCTGGCTTCACCTCCGCGCTCAAGACAAAGCCAACCTTTTCATCCCACGAAGTATTGATACGGTTGAGTTCCTGCGTGCGCGCGTGGATCAACTGCTCGATCACGCGCCGCTCCTGCTCCAGACGCCCATGCGGCAGCGCGCTGTGCTCCACCGAATCGAGCACGCGCAGCAGATGCTGCCGTTCGCCGAAAACCACTTGAGAGGTTCGCGGCGCCTTTCCTTTCGCTGCGTTATGCACCAAATCCGAGCGTCTCATGATCCCCTCACTACTCCGCATACGAGCAACGCCGCAAAATATTTTGTGCCTCTAGCAAGAATCCCCAAGTTGCGGCTCCTATTATGCCTCGCGCGGTGCGCGTTTTTTCTTTCGCCACGATTATGTGTCGCGTGGCCGGGAGTGTAAAGCCGCCGCGCGTGCGAAGTTCCTCGATTGCAATACCCTCTCTGGCACTACACGCGAACCGCCGCGCGTCGGGTGCACCACACGACCAGTGGTAATCCGCGAAGCGTCACATCGGCGATGTTGATAGCCAGCCGCGATTCGAGTACCGTTAAACCGCACGCGACAGCCGAGGGAGCAATTGCCCATGACCGTTTTTGAAGAGCACCGCGACGAACTCGAGCATTACGAAACGATGATGGGCCCTCAGCGCGGCCGTCTCGCCGTTTCTCTCGACATGCTGACGAACGCCATGGTGCTCGTCGGTCAACACGGCGTTTATTGCCACAGCGCTGGAAATCCCTCCACGCCCTCGATGGATATTCGCATCATCAGCTCCGAATTGCAGAAGGCCAAGCAATTAATTCAGAGCGTGATGGAATCTCTGCGCGCCGAGCGCGACTCCCGCCACAATGCGAAATAGCTCGCCACGAAAATTCTTAAACGCAGGGCCCGTCTACGGGCGGGCCGCGGCGCGCACAGCCCGCCGAACTCCGCGCCACGAGACTGATTGCCTCAAAATGCCCGGAATGGGTCAACCGCGCTGAAGAAACGGATTCGACTCGCGCTCTTCGGCAAGCGTGGTCGTTGGCCCATGCCCCGGAAAAACAATTGTCTCGGACGGCAGTGCGAACAGCTTCGTCCGAATCGACCGGATAATCTCCGGATACGACCCGCCCCACAAATCTGTGCGCCCAATTGACCCCGCGAAAAGCGTGTCTCCGGCGAAAAGCCACGGCGCGGAATCATTATCTCCACCGTGCGATTTCTTGGCGGAATGCGCGAACACCACGCGATTCCCTTCTTCCCTTCGCGCAGCAAATGGCAAATACAAACTGACGCTGCCCGGCGTGTGCCCTGGAGTGTGCAGTACTCGCGCTTCGTATCCGCCCCAGCGCACCACGTCGCCTTCTGCGAGCAAATTGTCAATCTTCGCCAGCGGCGGCGGCGCGACGCCGAGAAATTGCGATTGAATATCCATCGCGCGGTACAGATCGAGGTCGCCTTCATTCATCAGCACCGGCGCGTGCGTCACGTCGTGCA
>DATNDO010000009.1:0-8519 GCA_035606955.1 Candidatus Angelobacter sp. | reverse complement strand
ACGCCGGACACGGTGGACGCGCTGATGAAGCTCGATCTGCCGCCGGGCGTCGACGTGGAAATCAAGGCCTTCGGGCGCGAACACGCCACGAAGTGACAACGCGCTTTTTGCGTTGTCATCCCGAGCGTAGCGAGGGATCTGCAGCTTACTGAGTACGAAGGAAGATTAAGATGGCAGTCAACGGAATCTTGGGAATCAAATTGGGGATGACGCAAGTGTTCGCCGAAGACGGCGCGTCGATCCCGTGCACGGTGCTGCAAGCGGGCCCCTGCGTGGTCGTCGACCGGCGCACCAAGGACAAGCATGGTTACGACGCGGTGCAATTGGGCCTGGTGGAATTCATCAAGCCGCAACGCGTCAACAAAGCCATGACCGGCCATTTCAAGAAAGCGGGAGTTGCGCCCATGCGTTTTTTGGGCGAGTTCCGGCTCGAAGAATCCAAGGACGAAACGAAAACGGGCGACCGCGTGCTGGTTGACGGCTTCGCCGTCGGAGAATTCGTCGACGTGGCGGGCACCAGCAAGGGCCGCGGCTTCGCGGGCGGCGTCAAGCGCTGGCACTACCGCGGCGGCGACGCGTCGCACGGCTCGATGTTCCATCGCGCGCCTGGCGGCATTGGAGCCAGCTCGTTTCCGTCGCGGGTTTGGAAGAACCAGCACTTTCCCGGACATATGGGCAACGTGCGAAAGACGTCGAAGAATTTGCGCGTGGTGAAGATCGACGCGGACGAGAATCTGCTGCTTGTGTGCGGAGCGGTTGCCGGGCCGACGGGCGCGTATATTTACATTCGCAAAGCGAAAAAATCGAAAGCGAAATAGCGAGAACAAAATGGCCGTTGTGGACGTGAGAAATCTGGATGGCAAGACAGTCGGGCAAGTTGACTTGGCCGATGACGTGTTTGCGGCGCGCGTGAATCCGCACGTGCTGCATGAGACGGTGCGGCATTACCTCGCTTCGCAGCGCGCGGGAACGCACAAAACGAAAGCGAAGGGCGAAGTCAGCGGCGCGGGACGCAAGTTGTGGAAGCAGAAGGGCACAGGCCGCGCGCGTATTGGCTCGATTCGTTCGCCGCTCTGGCGCCACGGTGGAACGGTCCATGGACCCGTGCCGCGTAAGTATGGTTACCGCCTGCCGCGCAAAATGTTCTTGGGCGCGCTGCGCTCGGCGCTGTCGGCGAAATTCGCGGACAACAAGCTCTTCGTCGTCGAGAACTGGCAGCTCGATTCGCACAAGACCAAGCCCTTTCGGCAGGCGCTGACGCGGCTCGATGAAGCCAGCCGCAGCCTGTTGCTGGTTGATGCGGTCGAAAACGTGAATCTGGAACGCGCCAGCCGTAACATTGAAGGCGTGAAACTGGTTCGCAGCACCGCGATTGAGCCGTATGACTTGCTGCGCCACGAGGCATTGGTGCTCTCGCGCGAAGCGGCGGAAAAGTTGAGCCGGGGATTAAGCGAAATGGAAGAGCTGGGCGGCGATTCGCAGACCGTGCAGATCGCAAACGCGGCCAAATCGGAAAAGTCCGCGGCGAAGCACGTCGCGAAGCCTGAACACGCAAAGCATAAAGCCAAGGCTGCGGCAAAAAAGCCAGCAAAGAAAGCGGAGAAGAAGCCCGCGGCGAAAAAGCACGCCAAGCCCAAGTCGAAAAAGGACAAGGAATAGGCCATGCAGCCCTACGAAATCATTCGCCGGCCCATCATCACGGAGAAGGGCCTGGGCGTGAAAGAGACGCAGCAGACAGCTGTATTCGAAGTGGCGCGCGAAGCCACCAAGACGCAGATCAAAGAGGCCGTGCAAACGGCGTTCAACGTCAAGGTCGACCAGGTGCGTACGGCGATTTATCACGGCAAGCTGCGGCGGCGCGGCAAGTCCGAAGGCCACCGGCGCGACTGGAAGAAAGCCTACGTCAAGCTGGCGCCGGGCGAAAAGATGATGGAGTACGCGGAGAATTTGTAGTCGGAAATTTTTAAGCCGGTCGTTGGGTTCAAGCTGTTCGGAACCGGAAGCATTCGACCGGAAGGCAAGAGGCAACAATGGCGCTAAAAACATTCAGACCCTACACACCGTCACGGCGCTTCCTGACCATGCTCGACAAGAGCGAGATCACGAAGCAGGAGCCAGAGAAGTCCCTGGTCGAGCCGAAGAAACGCACGGGCGGCCGCAACGCGCATGGCGAAATCACGTCATGGCATCGCGGTGGCGGGCACCAGAAGAACTACCGCTTGATTGATTTTCGGCGTGAAAAGACTGGAATTCCGGCGAAGGTTGCCGCCATCGAATACGACCCGAATCGTTCGGCCCGAATCGTCCTGCTGCATTATGCGGATGGCGAGAAGCGCTACATTTTGCATCCGGTGGGCTTGGAAGTCGGAATGACCGTGCAAAACGGCGCCGCGGCGGACATTCTGCCCGGCAACGCGTTGCCGATTCGCAATATTCCGCCCGGCACGATGGTGCACAACCTTGAGCTTTCGCCAGGCAAGGGCGCTCAGCTGGTGCGTTCGGCGGGGGGAGCGGCGCAGTTGCTCAGCAAAGAAGGCGACATTGCGCTGATCAAGTTGCCCTCGGGCGAAACGCGGAAATTCTCGCTGGATTGCATGGCGACTATCGGCCAACTCGGTAACTTGGATCACGAAAACGTCACGTACGGCAAGGCGGGACGCACGCGCTGGCACGGGCGTCGGCCGACCAACCGCGGCGTGGCCATGAACCCGGTCGATCATCCACACGGCGGCGGTGAGGGTCGCGTGAAGGGCAACCACCCGCAAACGCCATGGGGCTTTCCGACTTTGGGCGCGAAGACGCGCAAGCGTAAACCTTCCGACAGGCTGATTGTCCAGCGGCGGAAGCCATAACGATTTTGTTTGCGGTAAGAAGCAGAGCTAAACGGAGACCAGAATAAATGATCCCGACGCGGCGGGTGATCGAGAGCGGAACAATGAGCGCTACACGAACAACTCGCAGGACCTCGCGGCGTACCGCGCGCGCTTCCAAGCGGGTTCGCCCCGCGGCGAAGCCGGCTCGGAAACTGAAAGTCGTCATTCCCCAGCCGCAGGTGATGTACCGGATTTGCAAGCCGGGCTGGGCAGTAATTGTTGAGAAGACGCCGAACGCGCAGGGAACACGTTTTGTCTGCCCGTTCTGCCCTGTGTCGCACCGTGTGCCGGGGCCGGTGCGCGGTTTTCGTCGCATGCGCCGCGCGCAATGGGTAAAGCTGCGCCGCGTCGGTGAATAGCACGGGAATAGCAGAGGACAAGAGGACAAATGCCACGCTCGCTTAAAAAAGGCCCGTTCATCGATGAGCCCCTTCGCGTAAAAATCGAAGGGATGAACGCGCGGAACGAAAAGAAAGTCATCAAGACGTGGTCGCGGCGCTCCACGATTTTGCCGGACATGATTGGCCACACCATCGCGGTGCACAACGGGCGAAAGTTCATTCCCGTGTACGTCACCGAGCAAATGGTCGGGCACAAACTGGGCGAATTCGCGCCCACGCGGACGTTCAAAGGCCACGCCGTCAAAGCGGCGCTCGAAAGGGCGGCGGCTGCGGCAGGCGGCGCTCCGGGCGCGGCAGCTCCGGCCGGTGGCGCACCAGCAGGCGGAGGCGCTCCTCCAGCAGCGCCGAAAGGATAAGAAAAGGAAACTTGCATGGCGCCTGAGACACTTACGCACAGCTCGATTGATGGCTTTGCCAACGCGCGCTTCATTCGCGTTTCGCCGCAGAAGGCGCGGTTGGTGGTGGATTTAATTCGCGGGCATCGCGCCGCCGAAGCGCTGCAAATTTTGCAATTCACGAAGAAGCGTATCGCGCGCGAAATCGGCAAAGTGCTGCGTAGCGCGATTGCCAACGCCGAACACAAAGCGGACGAATCGGGCGAGTCGCTCGACGTGGACATGCTCTGGGTGACGCGCTGTTTCGTCAACGAAGGCCCGCGCTGGAAGCGTTTGCGCACTGCACCGATGGGCCGCGCGTTTCGCTACCAAAAACGTACCAGCCACATCGTCGTCGAAGTGGCCGAGCACGCGCGCGCCGCGGAAGATCGCGCCAAGGCTGCGGAAGCCGATCGCGTGGCGTCGAAGGGCATCAAGGGCGCCGTGCGCAAGGCGCGCAAGACGCTCGAAGATCGCGCCAAGCAAGCCCAGAAAGCGCAGAAACGCAAGAAGAAGTAAGTTTTAGACGCAGGAGGATCGATTGGGTCAGAAGACGCATCCGTACGGTTTTCGGCTGGGCTACAACAAATCGTGGAAGTCGCGATGGTTCGCCAAGAAAGATTACGCCGACCTGCTCCACGAAGATGTGCAACTGCGCAAGGAACTGAAGGAAAAGCTGAAATCGGCGGGCGTGAGCTCGATCGACATCGAGCGCGCGGCCAACAAGCTGGTCGTCCGGATTTATACAGCGCGTCCCGGAATCATTATTGGCCGGAAGGGCGCGGAAATCGACAAGCTCAAGGCGGAAGTGCAGAAGCGCACCAAACGCGAAGTTCATATCGATATTCAGGAAGTGCATCGCCCGGAGCTCGACGCGCAACTCGTCGCGGAATCGATTGCCTTGCAGCTTGAGAAGCGCGTGGCTTTTCGCCGCGCCATGCGCAAGTCAGTTGACTCGGCGCTGCGCTTCGGCTGCAAGGGAATCAAGGTGCGCGTTGGCGGCCGGTTGAACGGCGCGGAAATCGCCCGCAAGGAATGGTATTTGCAGGGACGCTTGCCGCTGCAAACGTTGCGCGCTGATATTGATTTTGGTTTTGCGGAAGCCCGCACGACTTACGGCGTGATTGGCGTGAAGTGCTGGGTTTACCAGGGCGAAAACGCTCCCGAGCGCAAGCGCGCCGAAGAGCGTGCCGCGCAAGCCGCGAACGCTTAGATTCGCAGCGGCGTTTTGTTTTTAACTATCAACTATCGACTGTGAACTGTTTTCTGACGGAGTAAGGACACGCAATTATGTTGATGCCGAAAAAAGTGAAGTACCGCAAGCAGCAGCGCGGCCGGCGCACGGGAAAAGCGTGGCGCGGCGGCTCGCTGGCTTTCGGCGAATACGGTTTGAAAGCGCTCGAACCCGCGTGGATCACCGACCGGCAGATCGAGGCTTCTCGCGTGGCTATCACGCGTTTCATCAAGCGCGGCGGCAAATTGTGGATCCGTATTTTCCCGGATAAGCCGTTCACGAAGAAGCCCGCCGAAACGCGTATGGGCAAGGGCAAAGGGCCGCCCGAGCATTGGGTGGCCGTCGTCAAGCCGGGCCGCGTGATGTTTGAGATGTCGGGCGTCGATCTGGCTTCGGCGAAGGAAGCCATGGAATTGGCGGCGCACAAGTTGCCCATCCGGACGAAGTTCGTCAGCCGGGCGGAGGAGCTCTGATGGCGAGTCGCATGGAAGACTTCCGGCCAATGAACGTCGACGAGCTTCAGATTCAGGCCCACGAGCTGGGCGAGCAGATTTTCCGGCTGCGTTTTCAGTTGACCACGGGGCAATCGGAGAGCGTCAAGAAGCTTCGCGAAGCCCGCCGCGATTTGGCGCGTGTCAAGACGTTGGTTCGGCAGCACGAACTCGGCATTCATATTGCGGCTCCGAAAGCAGCGGAAACGCAAGCGAAGAAGCCAAAGAAAGCGGCTTCCGATAAGCGCGGCGCCAAGAAAAACAGCGCCAAGGAATCGAAAGAAGCAAAGGACTCGAAAGAATAATGAGGATCACAGATGGCCAGTGAAGCGGCAACAGGCGCGGTGGAGTCTTCAAGCGATCGCGGCGCGCGTCAACAGCTCGTCGGCATTGTCACGAGCTCGAAAATGCACAAGACAATCGTGGTGAAAGTCACGCGCACAACGCAGCACCGCAAGTATCTGCGAGTGATTCGCCACAGCAAGAAATACTACGCCCATGATGAGCAGAACGAAGCGCGCCCCGGCGATACGGTTCGCATAGTCGCCAGCCGGCCGCTGTCGCGGCTCAAGCGCTGGCGGCTGGCGGAAATCGTCGCTCGCTCCACGCGCGTGGCGTGATGTTCTCGGAAATGAGGGAGCACTAGCATGGTTCAGATGCGCACGTGGCTGACCGTCGCCGATAATTCCGGCGCGCGGCAATTGACGGCCATT
Organism: Candidatus Angelobacter sp.; assembly: GCA_035606955.1. Classification (GTDB taxonomy): domain Bacteria; phylum Acidobacteriota; class Terriglobia; order Acidiferrales; family UBA7541; genus DAHUXN01. The sequence continues at coordinate 2,433 of DATNDO010000009.1, read as the reverse complement.
CTTCCGCTCGGCGGAGATACAGGCCTCGTGGCTGGATTGGGAGATGTTGTCACCGCCTCGGTCAAGGAAGCCGCTCCTGACAGTCAGGTGAAGAAGGGAACAGTGGTGAAGGCAGTGGTCGTTCGCACGCGCAAGGAGCATCGCCGCAGGGATGGCACCTATATCCGCTTCGACGACAATGCGGCTGTGCTGATTAACGAAGCGGGCGAGCCCGTTGGCACGCGCGTCTTCGGTCCCGTTGCGCGCGAATTGCGCGAGAAGAAGTTCGCCAAGATTATTTCACTCGCGCCGGAGGTTTGGTAGCCATGCGTCATCGGGAAGCGAAGCAAAAGCCGCGGCCAGTGCTGATTCGCCATGGCGACACAGTGAAGATTATGGCCGGGCGCGACAAGGGCAAGACCGGACGCGTGCTTTCCGTCGATCCGGTGAAGCGCCGCGTCACCATCGAACACGCCAACATCATCAAGAAGCACACGCGGCCGAATCCGTCCAAGAATATTCGCGGCGGCATTTTGGATAAAGAAGGACCGATGGACGTTTCGAACGTGATGATTCTCTGTCCGTCTTGCGGCAAGCACGCGCGCATGGGCACCAAGATATTGTCCGACGGCACCAAGTCGCGAACTTGCCATCGGTGCGACGCGAACATCGAAAATTAAGGGTTGAAAGAAACCATGATTAGCCGTTTACATGAACGTTACCGAAAAGACGCCATGCCGGCGCTGTCCAAGCGCTTCGGCTACACGAACACTATGGCTGTGCCGCGCCTGCAGAAGATCACGGTGAATATCGGCCTGGGCGAAGCCAGCCAGAACGTCAAGCTGCTCGACGTGGCCGTGCAGGAACTCGGCCAGATCACTGGACAGAAGCCGGTAATCACGCGCGCGAAGAAGTCCATCGCGAATTTCAAGATTCGCAAGGGCATGCCCATCGGCTGCATGGTCACGCTGCGCGGCGAGCGCATGTACGAATTTCTCGACCGGCTCGCAAATATCGTTCTTCCGCGCGTGCGCGACTTTAAGGGTTTGCCGGGAAATTCCTTCGACGGCCGCGGAAACTACACGCTGGGATTGAAAGACCAGCTTGTGTTTCCGGAAATTGATTACACGCGCGTCGACAAGATCAAGGGCATGAACATCACTTTGACAACGACCGCGCACAACGACGAAGAAGGCCGCGAGCTGCTCAAGGGGCTCGGCTTTCCGCTGCGCACTCCGGGGGTAGCACAATAAATGGCACGCACTGCAAAAATCGCCAAGGCGCTCAAGAAGCCCAAGTTCAAGGTCCGGGTGCGCAATCGTTGCCGCGTTTGCGGCCGCGCGCGCGCCTTCATTCGCAAGTTCGAGATGTGCCGAATCTGTTTTCGCGGCATGGCGCTCAAGGGCGAAATCCCCGGCGTTGTGAAAGCCAGTTGGTAGGAGCCACAAGACGATTATGCAGACCGATCCTATTGCCGATTTTCTGACGCGCATCCGCAACGCCGCCGCTGCCAAGCATCAGCGCGTCGATGTGCCGGTTTCCCGGCTCAAGACCGAGATCGCGCGCATCCTGAAGGAAGAGGGCTACATTTCCACCTTCAAGCTGGTCGACGAGAACAAGACCCGCAAGGTGCTTCGCGTTTTCCTGAAGTACACCCCGGACCGCCGCAGCGTCATCACCGGCATGAAGCGCATTTCACGCCCGGGCGCGCGCCGTTACCTCGGCAGCGCAGACATTCGTCCGGTGGTGGGCGGGTTGGGCATCAGCATCCTCACCACGCCGAAAGGCTTGATGAGCGGACGCGCTGCCCGCAAAGCCAGGACCGGCGGCGAGATTCTCTGCGAAGTCTGGTAGCAGCTCATGTAGCTGCCGGGCTTTAGCCCGGCGAAGAACGAAGCAAATTTGTAGTGGCGGGTTCTTTAGACCCGTGAGTTGTGAAAACGACAAGGACGAACAGATGTCACGTATCGGTCGAAAACCAATTCCCGTTCCCTCCGGCGTGAAAATCGCTCAGCAGGGCGGCAACATTGAAGTCCAGGGCCCCAAGGGCAAGCTCACCGTGCGCGTGCCGCAAGGCATCTCCTTCGAGCAGAAGGACGGCGTGCTCAACGCTCTCCGCGCCAGCGAAGAGCACCGCGCTCTTCACGGACTCGCTCGCGCGCTGGTCGCCAATGCCGTTCACGGCGTCACTCAGGGCTTCAAGAAGGAACTCGACATCGTTGGTGTCGGCTATCGCGCCGAGCTAAAAGGCAAAGCCGTGGCCTTCGCGCTGGGCAAGTCGCATCCCATCGAGTTCAAGATTCCCGAAGGCATCCAGATCGCCGTCGACAAGCAGACCCATTTGGTCGTCAGCGGTGCGGACAAGGGGCAGGTCGGCCAGGTCGCTGCGGACATTCGCTCCCTGCGTCCGCCCGATCCGTACAAGCAAAAGGGTGTCCGTATCACCGGCGAGCG
>DATNDO010000227.1:0-10243 GCA_035606955.1 Candidatus Angelobacter sp. | reverse complement strand
CACAATCGTGTAGCTGAACAGCACAACTGCGAAATTGCACACGCAAACGAGCGCCGCGCGCGCTCCACGCCATGCCGGCGCACGGACAATCAACAGATATATGGCGTATATCACCAGCACGATCAACGTCACGAGCACTTTCGGGTCAGCCATCGCAAAGCGATGAGTCAGACGGTGCTCCCAAACGAAGCCCAAAACGGTTCCAATCACCAATGCAACCAGGCCCACCCACACGCTGGACAGGCTCATTCGCTCCAGCACATCAAGCGCAGGAAATCGCCAGAAGGCGAGCCCCGGCTTCCCATGCCGCAGCACACGATTTTGTATCAGATAAATCAGACTGAGCAGAAATGAAATGGCAAACGCCGCGTAGGCGAGAATCCCAATCGTGATGTGCAGCGCAAAAAGCGCTCCGTTCGCTTGCGGCGTCCGAATCACCGCCGTCGGCGCGACGCTCATAGCCAGGGCCAGCCAAAAAATAACAAACGGAACCACCAGCGAGCCCACCGCGCGCTGCCGGTGAAACGTTTCCAGGCCGAGATACGTTACGCCAACAAGCCACGCAAAAAGCGACATCGAGCCGTAAAGATCGTTATAAGGGATCGCATGAATCACGCGCGAGCGTTCGAGCAGCGCATAATAATGCGCCACAAGCGCGAGGATCAGCAGCAGTGTCGCGACGCGCCCCATCCAACGGCGGTCACGATACAGATTCGCCGTGTAGCCAATAAAGCTTGCCACGTACAGACCCAGCGCCGCAAAATCCATGGAAAGCTTCATCGCAGACGGAAAATCCCCGCACCCGCGCTGCACCGCAAACGCACGGCCAAAGAAAGAGCGCTTATGCAAAACGGCATTCAGCAATCTTAGCGCCGATTGCACACCGCGACAAACCCAATGCGAGTCGTGTAGTGACTCAGTTTCCGGTTCCCGCGTTTATCAGGCATGTTGGATTCTTTTCCGCTGCTCAAACTTTTATCCGGGTGCCCTCAATCAGGGGACGGCCTGAGACTTTGTCGCGGTAATCTAGCTCAGCCTTACAGCCCGCGTTCCAAAGACCTTGTCAAGCCAGAACTTTCCGTTCTTGCGGTCTCGACCGATGAACGGAGCAAGATAGGCAGTTGCTACAGCTATGAAGCCTAGCAGCGTTCTTAGCACGGCTGTTCGTGGAGACATGATAGTTCCTTCGTCAGGAACAATCTGGTAGCCGACGATGCAAGCGCCTGGGGAGGGTCGGCAGCGAATGAGCGGGAAGGCGTAGTAGAAGACCAAGGCAGCAAAACCCAACGCGATACCTATCGTAGCCACTACTCCGTCGCCAGGGGCAGGGGTTGTTCGCTGAAAATTCCATTCGAATATCCCGGTCCGCCGCCACTCCGTCAGTGCTGGGAGAATGCCTAGAATCGGTGCTACTGTCATTATCGCGAGGATGAAATCCAGCCAAAATGCGACGAACCGACGGAAGACGCCGGGCAAAGGCTGTCCCAAGGCCGATGGACGCATGGACATGAGAAGAATATAGAGTCCCAGGACCGTTAATGCGAAACCAAGCGCCCAAGGCGCTGTCCCGCCCCCAAAGCTATAACGACCATTGGTCCAACCCGCGGACACACCAAGGCTTGCAGGTTCGCCGACAAATCCAACGACCAGAAGAGCGGCTACCGCCGCAATGAACAGCCACCGAAGGTCTTTTGTCCTCATTATTTCGCAGCACAGGATACACAATTGAGATGTGATTCGGTAGCTGTCCCACCAACCAAGATTCCGTGTTGGCGGAACAACAAGTGGAAGACAAGTGCCTCGTAAGTCGGATAATCGGAAACCAGCCTACTACGTCAATCTGAGTCACTACCGTCGAGCCGCGAGGCAATCGCTCACCATGCGGCCCAACGGCTGCTTCTGGTAAGATAAAGCGTAATCCATTGATCCCATGCCCGCGCCGAACTCATCCTCGACCAAAAAAGAAATCTTCCTGCGCGCTGCGCGGGGCGAACGGCCAGAGCGCGTTCCCACGTGGATCATGCGCCAGGCTGGACGCTATTTGCCGGGCTACCAAAAAATCCGCCGCAAGCATTCGTTTCTCGAAGTGGCGAAGACGCCCGATCTCGCCGCGGAAATCTCTCTCGAGCCGTACCATCTGCTCGACGTCGATGCCATCATTGTCTTCTCCGATATCTTAATCGTCGCGGAAGCCATGGGCTTGCCCCTCGAAATCAATGATGACGGGCCGCGCTTGGGAAATCTCGTGCGTGACTGGAAAGCGGTCGAGTCGCTCAAGGAGTTTGATCCCGAACGCGAAACGCAATTCGTGGGCGGCGCCATTCGCGCCATCGTACGCGCCGCGGGACCCGATGTTCCGGTTCTTGGCTTCGCCGCCGCGCCCTGGACGCTTGCTTGCTACTTGGTCGAAGGCAGAACCCGAGGCGAGCTTTCGACGATCAAGCGCATGATGTACACGGAGCCTGCTCTTCTCCACGCGCTGCTCGAAAAAATCGGCCATGCCACGGCGCGCTATCTGAAAATGCAGCTCGACGCCGGCGCAACTGCCGTGCAGATTTTCGATACATGGGCGGGAGAGCTTTCCGCGCACGACTACGAAGTGTTCGAACTGCGCGCGACCCAAAAACTAATCGAGGAACTGAACGCCGGTGCGGCCCCCGTGATACTGTACGCCAAGAACGGCGCGCATTTGCTTTCGGCGCTTGCCCGGACCGGCGCGAGCGTGTTGAGCGTTGACTGGCGCACCGACCTTGCCGAAGCACGCAGGAAAATAGGCGCAAAAATCGCGCTCCAAGGCAATGTTGACCCCGCGATGCTCTTGAGCACGGAAGAAAATGTTGAGTGGGCCGTGCGCGAAGCGATCACGAAAACCAACGGCACAGGACATATTCTGAATCTGGGTCACGGAATTCTGCCGACGACGCCAGTCGCGAATGCACAGGCCTTTGTTCGCGCCGCGCGCGAGTTTTCACAAGCCAAGCCGCCCCAAGCAGCCGCCGCGCCGGACACGCACAATCGATGAGCTCGAAAATGCAGACTGCGAACGAAATGCCGAACCTCGAAGTCAGCGAGGAGTTTCTCGCGAAATACAATCGTCCCGGCCCTCGCTACACAAGCTATCCCACCGCGCCCGTCTGGGATGACAAATTTCATCAAGCCGACCTTGAGGAATTTCTTCATAACGCGGAATCCGCCGCGACTCCCCTGTCCCTTTATATGCATCTCCCGTTCTGCGAAAGCCTTTGTCTTTTCTGCGCGTGCAACGTCGTCATTCAAAAAGACAAGAAAGCTGCAATTCCTTATCTCGAATCGCTCAAAGCGGAAATCAATCACGTCAGCCAATTTGTTTCGCGACAACGCGAAGTTGTCCAGTTTCACTGGGGCGGTGGCACGCCCACCTATTTGAGTCCCGCGCAATTGCAGGATCTGTTCGGCCACACGCGAGAGCGTTTCTCATTCGCGGTCAACGCGGAAATTGGCATTGAAGTTGATCCGCGCGTCACCACGCAGGAGCATTTGGCAACGTTGCGAAAGCTTGGCTTCAACCGTCTAAGCATGGGCATTCAGGATTTCACGCCGGAAGTTCAGAAAGCAATCAACCGCGTGCAACCCTTCGAGTTGACTCGCGATTTGATCGTCGAAGCGCGAAGGCTCGGATTCGATAGCGTGAACGTGGATTTGATTTACGGCCTGCCATATCAAACGGCCGCTTCATTTGCTGAAACCATCGACAAAGTCCTGGAGCTCAATCCCGATCGCATCGCGATGTTCAGCTATGCGCACGTGCCATGGCTCCGCAAGCAGCAAGGCGCGTTTCAGGGGCATTTGCCCGAGGGTATGGAGAAGTTTCATATTTTCAAGACAGGCGTACGAAAGTTTACGGACGCGGGCTATCTATATATCGGCATGGACCATTTCGCGCGCTCGGGCGACGAGCTTGCCATCGCGCAAACCAATCGCACTCTGCACCGGAATTTCCAGGGTTACACCACAAAAGCCGGCGCGGACCTTTACGGAATGGGCGTCAGCGCGATCAGCAGCATCGGCGAAGCATACGCGCAAAATGATCGCGCGCTCGCCACTTATCAATCGGCTGTCGCGGAACGCGGCTTGGCGACCATGCGCGGCTACCGTCTGAACTACGACGACCTGCTGCGCCGCGAAGTCATCACCAGACTTCTATGCCACACTGTCGTGCGCAAACGGGAGATCGAAAACACATTCCAGATTCGCTTCGACGATTATTTCCACGGCGAGCTCGCTGAATTGCGCGCCATGCGTGACGATGGCCTCGTGCTTCTATCGGACGACGAAATACGCGTCACCCCTCTGGGGCGAATTTTCATACGCAATCTTGCCATGCCGTTTGACCGCTACCTCCGCGAACAGAAAATGGACTCGCGACCGCTCTTTTCAAAGACGCTCTGAGATGTCCCTGCCCCAATGAGCCCGCAACGTCAAGCAGTTGTCGTCGGCGCGGGAATCTCTGGTCTTGCGTGCGCCCTGCGCCTCGCTGAAATGGGCATTGGTGTTCGCGTGCTCGAAGCAGCCGAACAACCGGGCGGGATGATTTCAACCGTCGAGCGCGACGGATTTCTTTTTGAGTCCGGCCCGCAGAGCTTCCAAATGACGCCGGACCTGCAGGAACTGATTCGCGCGGCGAACTTCGAAAGCGAACTGATCGAGGCGGATCCAAAAACGCCTCGTTATGTCTTGCTCGACGGAAAGTTGCGCCCCGCTCCGATGTCTCCTCCCACTCTGTTCAGCACTTCACTCCTGAGCATGGGCTCGAAGGTCCGAGTACTTGGCGAAGCGTTCCGCCACTCAAAACCGCCGGCGTATGATGAATCGTTTGCCGATTTCGTGCGCCGGAAATTCGGCACGGAAATCCTGGAGCATCTTGCCGGGCCGTTCGTTTCCGGCGTGTTCGCCGGCGATCCTGAGCAACTGAGCTTGCGCAGCACCTTTCCGACTATGGCGGTATGGGAGGAAGAATACGGCAGCATCATCCGCGGCGCGATGAAGTCACGTGGCAACGCCCCGCGTACGCGGCCAACGCTCGCGGGCTTCAAACGAGGCATGGCCAGTTTTATCGGCGCGCTGGTACGGAAACTTGGGAGCAGCGTGACGAATGGCGTTTGCATCGGCTCGCTCGAACCGGCGGGAAATGTGGGATGGTCGATTCATTCCACGGGAATGCGCACCGCGGAAACGTTGCAAGCCGATGCAATCGTGATTGCCACGCCTGCGTATGAAGCCGCACGCCTGGTAAATAAATTCGCGAAAGTTCTGTCGACGACGCTCTCTGGGATTCCCTACGCTCCGGTCGCGGTGGTCGCCGAAGGATACCGTCGCGAACATGTCGGACATGCACTCAACGGATTCGGTTTTCTGGTGCCGCGAAAAGAAGGCCTGCGCACGCTGGGAAACGTTTGGAACTCGTCGCTCTTTCCGAACCGCGCGCCGGCGGGAATGGTCCTGATAACCAGCTTCATCGGCGGCGCGATGGATCCACGAATTCTTGAGATGAGCGAAGAACAGATTGCCAACCAGGTGCGTGTCGAAATCGAAAAAGTGCTGCAAATCAGCGGACCGCCCGCTGCGCAACAAGTCTGGATCCACGCAAAAGCGCTGCCGCAATACAATTTGGGGCACGCGGAGCGAGTCCAAGCGATTCAGGGCGAACTCGAGAATCATCGCGGCATTTTTGTCACCGGGAATTACCTCGAAGGCCCTTCCATCGGGAGCTGCATCTCCCAAGGATTCCGCACCGCGAAATCCGCCCTCGACCATTTGTCCCGCTGACCATAAGCCGTCAGCTCTGTTGACATCATGTTCCCGGAAGCGCCTCGCCACGAGTTTGTCATCCCGAGCCGCCATGCGGCGAGGGATCTGCTTTTTGCTTTTTGCTTTTTGCTTTTTGCGGCTCTCGCTCGGACGTCAACCGAGCCGAGTCGTCTCATAAAACGGCCTTAGTCAGGGCACGGCTTCAGCCGTGCCGTTACCTTCACGGGAATTCAGGGGTTTTAACCCCTGAGGTCAGAGTGACGCTCGGTCAAGCGATGGAGGTATGAAAGATGTGTGAAATGGGTTCTGGTCGCGACCGTGAGCGCCAGCCGCCTATTCCGGCGGCAATGGCCGCTTGTAGCGATGCGCCAGCCGGATTTTGCGCCGTTCACCGGCTTCGCGCCAATGGCGTCGATCCTCGTCCGTTTCAAGAATCAGCGGCGGAATCGCATGCTTGTGAAGGTCCGCGTCCACGGCGACATAAGTAACGTACGCGCTCGACGTGTGCTTGCGCTCGCGCGTCAAAATATTTTCGGAATATACCTTCACGCCGACTTCGAGCGACGTGTGAAACACGCGATTCACTTCAGCCTTCAACACAATCAGGTCCCCAATGTGAATCGGGCTGCGAAAATCCAGATAGTCCACCGACGCGGTCACCAGATAGCTCCCCGAATGGCGATGCCCGGCAATCGCTCCTGCGATGTCAATCAAATGCATCACGCGGCCGCCCAGAATATATCCGAGCGGATTCGCGTCGTTCGGCAACACAGCCTCCAGCATTTCGGAGCGCGACGCGCTTACCGCTTTGCCGGGCAGTCCCGTGTTGGCAGGCTCCGTGATAGTCTCGGGGGAAGTGCGTGAGATAAACTTTGCCTTCGTCATCTTTTTCAAGAAATCGCCCTCACGTGAGAATTGGCGTCGGGAAACGAGACGGCTATAATACGCCACATCATGAATTCACCCCAAACTTCGAAAAGCCGCAGACAAATGCTCGAAGAATTCGTCGCCAAGAATCCCGCTGATGCATTCGGACGCTACGGGCTTGCCATGGAATGTCTGAAGACCGGAGACAGCGCAGCCGCGGAAGATAATTTCAAACAGCTCATTGGTGCGCATGCCGATTACGTCGCAGCATATTTTCAGTACGGACAGATGCTCGCCAAAATGGGAAGAATTGACGACGCTCGGAAAACGCTGACGGAAGGCGTGTCGCAAGCAACAAGAACTGGCGAAGAACATGCGCGGAGCGAATTGCAGGCGGCCCTCGGCGAACTCGGTTGACGGCAAAAGAAATCACCCGCATTTACCTTGACATAAGGTATCTTCGCCAATTCTGGCTGAGGCACTGCGATGAAATATTCTCTAGGGCGTTACGTCTACGGCTTGGCGACGTTTGGTTCCGGTATCTGTGCCCTCGTGTGGCACAACTATGACGCGCTTCCAGCAGTTCCTCACCGCGCGATTCTCATCTACATTCTCGCCATCATCGAAATTCTCGCAGGCGTAGCCGTCCTATTGCCCAGAACGGCCCGAGCCGGTGCCGTCGCACTCGGTGCAATCTACCTCTTCTTCGCCTCGCTGGGAGTACCGCTCATCATTAAGCATCCGCTCGTTTACAATAACTTTGGCAACTTCTTCGAACAATTCTCATACGTCTCGGTCGCCCTGATCCTATATGCGTGTTCCGGTCCAATCGCTCTGGCTCGAACGTCAAGATTGGCTCGGATCGGGTACTACTCGTTCGGCATTTGTGTTGTCTCCTTCGCACTGGAACAGCTTTTCTATCTCTCTTCAACTGCAAGTCTTGTTCCGAAGTGGATTCCGCCCGGGCAAATGTTCTGGGCGATTGCAACCACCTCCGCGTTTGCTCTTGCCGCTATCGCTCTCCTCACGGGGATCATGGCTCTGCTCGCGTCCCGATTGAACACGGCGATGCTCCTGGGTTTCTTGCTGCTAGTATGGCTGCCGGCGCTCTCTGCCAATCCCCATAGTTTTGTGAACTGGTCCGAAGGTCTGGAGACTCTCGCCATCGCCGCGTCAGCATGGATCGTCGCGGACTTTCTCGGCCGCCGTCGCTCAGCAGAGCCTGCACCCGCGAGTCTGCGTTACTGACACTCGCTCCCCGCGTGACTTCGCCGCCGCCTTTCGCCTCCCGTTAGAAAAGAAAAAGCGCGCAGCGGATTCTGCTATGCTAGGGGACGCGGCGCCATACAGATGAAGCCGAAGCGCATTCCGCTTTTTCCGCTTGATGTCGTTCTGTTTCCAGGAGCGCCCCTCCCTCTGCACATTTTCGAGCCGCGCTACAAGCAAATGATTCGCCGCTGCTTGACGATGAAGCTGGAGTTCGGCGTCATTCTCGCGCACAAGCAAGGCATCGCCACAATCGGCTGCACCGCAGCGATCGTCACGCTGGTGAAGCAGCACGCGGACGGCAAGATGGACATCTTGACGCGCGGCCACACGCCATTTCAGTTGAAAGAGATTTTTGACGACAAAGCTTATTACGAAGCGGCGATTGAATGTTTTGACGAACCGCCGGAAACCTATCCAGCTGCATCAAACGAATTGCTGGAACTTTATGAGCAGTGCTACTGGTTGCTCTTCAATCACGGGCCGGAAGTCCTGCCGCCGAAGTCCAAATTGTCTCCGGCGTACGCCATGGCGGGGGCGCTGCCGCTCGAACTCGATCAGAAGCAACTTCTGCTCGAGATGCGCGACGAAGCGGAGCGGCAAATGCATCTTTACGAACAGCTCAAGGAGTGGCTGCCGCGGCTGGTTTATTTGAATGAACGCCGCGAACGCGCGCGCGGCAACGGACATTCGCTCAATTAGCTGGCATGTTACCGAAAAAGGTGACACATGGTTGCGTCAGGGCACGGCTTTAGCCGTGCCGCAAAGATCTCGGAAGAAAAAGGGCTTCAGCCCCTGAAGTAGCGTCGTGGTTGCGTCAGGGCACGGCTTTAGCCGTGCCGCAAAGATCCAAAATCTCAGGGGTTTTAACCCCTGAGGCCGGAACGATTTTCGGCCACCGCATTTATGAGATAAAGGATGGTTTCCAGTTGGCGATAACGCGGGGCTATCGTTAAGAACAGGGAGCGACAATCGTGGAAAATCACGCAGCGCGGCGAACTCCGGAAAAGGACTCACACAACATGGGCGCAAAACCAAACTTGCTCGGCGAATTGAGAAAAAGCCACTGGAACGAAGCGCGTTATGCTTCGCGCACGGTGAAGGACGAGCTTCGCGAGAATCTCCTGCGCAAATTGAGCGCGGGCGATGAACTCTTCCCCGGAATTCGCGGCTATGACGATACGGTGATCCCGCAAATCGTCAACGCGATTCTTTCGCGGCATCACTTTATTCTGCTGGGCCTCCGCGGTCAGGCGAAAACGCGTATTTTGCGCGAGCTCGTCGGTTTTCTCGACGACGAAATCCCCGTAATCCACGGCTGCGAAATCAACGACAATCCGTACCGCCCCATTTGCCGCGCCTGCCGCGAACGTGCTGCTCTCGAAGGCGAGGCCATACCGATCGCCTGGCTCCCGCGCGATCGCCGTTATGTCGAAAAACTCGCCACGCCTGACGTAACCATTGCCGACATCATCGGCGACGTCGACCCCATTCGCGCAGCCAAGGGCGGCCGCGATCTTTCCGACGAGCTCACGATCCACTACGGTTTGCTGCCGCGCGCCAATCGCGGCCTTTTTGCCATCAACGAATTGCCGGATCTGGCCGGGAAAATTCAGGTGGGCCTGTTCAACATCATGCAAGAGGGCGACGTGCAGATCAAAGGCTATCCCATGCGCCTGCCCCTCGACGTGCTGCTCGTCTTCACCGCGAATCCCGAAGATTACACGGCGCGCGGGAAAATCATCACGCCGCTGAAAGACCGCATCGGCTCCGAAATTCGCACTCATTACCCCGCAACACTCGACGAAGGCATTGCCATCACGTCTCAGGAATCATGGACCGCGCGCGATGGCCATCGAATCGAAATCCCCCCGTACATCCGCGAAGTAGCCGAGGAAATCGCATTTCAGGCGCGCGAAGACAAGCGCGTCGACCGTCGCTCCGGCGTCAGTCAACGCTTGCCGATTTCTTGTCTCGAAAATGCCGTCAGCAACGCCGAGCAGCGTGCCGTCCGCAACGAAGAGAAAGTCTCGGTCGCGCGTGTTGCTGATATTTACGCTGCGATTCCCTCAATGACGGGAAAATTCGAGCTCGAATACGAAGGCGAATTGCGCGGAGCCGACACCATCGCGCGCGAGCTGATTCGCGCCGCGATCGGCAAGACATTCACGAAATATTTCAAGGACACGAATCTGCAATCCGTGGTTCAGTGGTTCGAAATGGGCGGCGAACTGAAAGTTGCGGCCACGGCAAAGACATCCGAATATCTCGCCGAGTTGAAAAAAGTGCAGGGGCTGTTCGATCATACGCCGGCGCTCGGCGT
>DATNDO010000226.1:0-6590 GCA_035606955.1 Candidatus Angelobacter sp. | reverse complement strand
CGCGATTAGTGCTGCATTTCCGAAATTAGGAACAGGTAAGTTTCGAGTGTCACAACTATAGCTCAGGGGCTGAAGCCCCTTTTCTTCTGGAACCCGAACGGCACGGTTAAAACCGTGCCCTGACACGGCCACGGGTCACTTTCTTCGGTAATACGACACCAGCTTCTCTCCATTCAAAAACCAGGGAACTTTTTTGCGCCGGCCAACGTAACTATGGCTGAACGCCCAAGGAGGCGCTCAACGATGAAAACCATTCTTCCTGTTCTGGCGGTTCTCTGCATGGGAACAGTAGCTTTGGCCGCTCCTCCCGAGCGTTACCTCCACGTGAAAGTCGACGACCCGGCAGGACGCGAACACGTCCGCGTCAACATTCCTCTTTCGCTCGCAGAAAAAGTTCTTCCGGCGATCAATCAAGGTCAGCTCCGCGATGGCAAAGTCGAGATTGGAGATTTCCACGCGAATGGCGTCGATCTGAAAATGCTTTTCGAAGCGGTGAAATCCGCGCCGGACGGCGAATTCGTCACCGTTCAGGAACCGGACACAGATGTTCGCGTCGCCAAGTTGAACGGCAAAATGATCGTTCACGTTATTGATAAAGAGGGCAAAGAGAAAGTGGATGTCACGATTCCCTGGGAAGTCGCGCAAGCCCTTGCATCGAGTGGCGACAAGCAACTCAACGTCGAAGCGGCCATTCAAGCGCTCGAAAGGGCTGGCGACACAACGCTGGTGACCGTCACCGACAACAGCCAAACCGTGCGCGTGTGGATCGACTCACGCAACACATCCGATTAACTCAGCCTCGGTAACAACGCGCAACGGAGAGGAGAATTCAATTATGCTGCTGCTCGGAAAAATCGGATTGGGATTCTTGAGCACCGCGCTCGTCGCGGGCGCGGTCGTTTCCAGCGAAGGCTTCATCCATGTGAAGGTCTACGAGAAACAAACAGACGGCACGCACATCTCACTTATGGTGCCGGCGATGATTGTGCCTGTCACTTTGAAATTCGTGCCGAATCGCTATCTCGCTGAGGGCGGACGGGGCGTTCGCCGTTACCTTCCCGTGATTGATGCAGCGATCTCCGGCCTCGCCGATTGTCCCGACGGGCCGCTGGTCGAGGTTACAGATCCGGATGAACACGTAAGCGTGGTGAAAAGCGGTGGCTCGATCGTTGTTGACGTGGATGATCCGGATGAAACGGTCCACGTCTCCGTGCCCTTGCACGCCACGCAAAGCGCCATCGACGAAATCGCCTCCGCCGGCGGCGGTCCAATCTGATTTCGCGCGGCTCGACTGCGTACTGTCTCGCGCGATGTCAATGGCAGTCTCGGGTTAGCTACGCGTGCGATTCTTTAGCCGGTATCCAGTAAACTTCTTCGCGCACTGATTCCTTCGGGAATCCTCGCCGCTGCAGTATGCCTTTGCTGTTATCGATCATCTGTGGATGTCCGCAGAGATACGCCGACGTATTCGTCCCGTCCAGGCCCCACGCGTCTGCGTATTTGCGGATTAAATCCTCCACGCGTCCCGTTTCGCCTTTCCAGGGCGCCGTTTCTTCCCATGGACGACTAATCGTAGCCACATAGGTGAGCCACGGAAATTCGGCCGCGGCCTTTTCGAATTCCTCGCGATAGCCGAACTCCCAAGAACGGCTCGCTGCATTGATCACATATAGGTGGTGCCCACCATCAAATTTCTGTTCGCGCCAGTCTTTGCCAAGCGCTCGGATGTAGCTGACAAACGGCGCTATCCCCGTGACGGTGCTGAGCAGCAAATGGTTCTTCCGTCCGCTCTTAGTATCGAGAGTGAAGCGGCCTTTCGGAATCTTGCGCATCGTCAGTTCAGCGCCTGTCTTCAGCGAGTACAGCAGAGGCGTCAGCTCGCCCTGCGGGACCAGTTCAATGAAAATCTCCAGTTCCTTCTCGTGCGGCGCCGACACGATTGAATACGCTCTCTCGACGAGTTTCTCTGCTCCTTGCACGCCAAGCGTCGCATATTGGCCGGGCTGAAATCGAAATTCGCCGTTGGGATCAACGCGGATAATCCACAAATCCGCGGCAATGTCGGCGCGATGCGTAATTCGCGCTCGAAAGAACTTATCTTCCGGGACACTCATCGATTTCCCTTTCCACCGAGAGCCGCAAGAAAAATCCGCAGGTGGCTCTCATTCAATAAAAGAGGGCGCCCGCGAGTGACGAGCGCCCTAAAGTTCTTCCCTGATGCACCAGCGGACTCATTTCTACGGTTGATGCGGCGGGCCGCCCATTCCCATTGGCTGGGGCGTGCCGGTTATCTTATCTTTCGCGTCGGTGAGCACCCTCGTAAGAACCGTGGCTGTTCCGTCTTTGTCAATCCCCTTCACCAAACCAAACGGGCCAATGTTCTTCTTGATCCAAAATTCTCCCGAGCCGTTCTTCTGCTTGTAATGTTCACACGTGAACGTACCTGCCGGTGTGGTGACGGTGTCGCTCCCCAAATCGTCAGATGTCTTGCTGATGTCGGCCGTCTGAGGCTTCGACGACATCTGTTGCAACAACATATCGGGGAATTCCATCGGCGGGCGTCCCGGCATCTGCATAACCGCGTGCTCGAGCGTCAGCTCGTCGCCGTCTCGAACGAAGAGCCACTTCAGGATCGTCTCACCGTCGTCGTTCGAGCGCGAGAACGATAGCTCCAACCAATATCCCTCTTTCCCACCTGCTGATTCTTTCCCCACAATGGCCATTCCCATCGTTCTCTTTGTGCCATCTTTTTCTTGTGTCTCGTAATAGGCGCCTGAGCCGACCTGCGGATTCCAGACTCCTGTTAAAGACGGAGCTCGCATTCGAAACTGCGCGTGTGCCGCGCCAGCCATCACCGCAAGCGCGAACCCAACCGCTGCGGCCTGCAATAAGCGCTTCATGTGGGTAGCTCCAGTCTCACCGCATTTTTAGAAGTCGGGCCCCTTGCTATCCGCCATTTTC
Source organism: Candidatus Angelobacter sp. (assembly GCA_035606955.1). Classification (GTDB taxonomy): domain Bacteria; phylum Acidobacteriota; class Terriglobia; order Acidiferrales; family UBA7541; genus DAHUXN01. The sequence continues at coordinate 3,629 of DATNDO010000226.1, read as the reverse complement.
CGGGGATCGAACGTTGTATTCAAATCTAGATCCTTTATGTTGCACACGAATTGCAGTCCCTTTTCATCCGGCGCGGCGACGTCTTTGCCATCGGCCGTTTTCCGCGGAAACGAAAACATAACCGCTGCTACTTCGCGGCCGTCAGCGCTTCGGCTAATCTGCACGCCTGTGGCATTCACCTTAACCTTCGACTGCTTTCCCCGCAAAATGGCTTTTGCTTTTAAATCGTCCTCGCTGATGCTTCCGAAGGGCGACATGTCCGGTCCGATAACGACCACTTCGTAGTTGACAATCGGAGCGCTCAAGTATTTTGACGCCTCGTCCTCCTTCATCTGACCGCTCAAGATGGCGTCGCGAACCAGCGCTTCTCGCGTTGTGCGGGACGAATTCCAGCGCAGATAGAAAGCCGCTTGCCCTTCCGGCGTTCCCATCGCCTGCTGGCCCACGTTTGCAGCACCACCTGCAGGTCCCTGAGCCGCCGACACGGTTCCTCCCGGCGCGCGCCCCATCTCTGATTTGCCGCCGCCGCCTGCCTTCCATTCCTCGGGAACATACTGAACCTTCGCCCACGGGGAATCGTGCAGAATTTGCCTCACGTCATTCTGGGTCCACCGGTCGAAGGGCTTCGTCTTCCAGGGGTCACCGCCCGCCCACGCAAGAGCGCCTACAACCATTACGACCAATGCCGCAACGGCAGCGTGTCCAATCCTCAATCGACTTCCGTGCGAAATACTCGCTCTTTTGTCCATGCACCCCCCGGCACAGTCCGAATTTTGCGCAGCGAGAACCCGCGATGCACGTCCAAACTATTGGGACGCAAAAAAAAGGCGTCCGCATGCATTTCGGCTTCAATCGATGGGCCTATTGTTATCAGATTCCGTGCGAGGGCGCAATTGTAACGCTCAGCGTCGCGTGTCCGTCACTCGCGGTGAATTCATGATTCGTTCGAGGCGGTAGACCGGCTTCTGGTGCGCTTCGAAATAATTCCGCATCATCAACTCGCCAACCAGCCCGGTCGCCAGGAATTGAAGTCCGAAAAGCGACAGAAGCATCCCCAAAATCAGCAACGGCCCATGCTGAACGAATATATCGGCCCCAGTGAACACTTTATCCAGAAACAAAAACCCCAGGATGCCGCCACCCGCCAGAAAACTGATCATTCCCGCCGGCCCAAAGAAGTGCAGCGGCCGCAGCATATACCGCAGCAGGAAGCGAATGGTGATCAAGTCGAAGAAAACCCGCGATGTGCGCGAGATCCCGTAATGCGATTTCCCTTGAGGTCTCGGCACATTGCGTATCGGTACTTCAATCACTTTCGCGCCGTTTAGGGAAGCGAGCGCAGGAATGAATCGATGTAATTCGCCATAGAGACGCACATCTTTGATTGTTTCTCGCCGATACACCTTAAACGTCGTGCCAAAATCGTGGATGTTCACCCCCGAAAGCTTCGCCATCAGCCAGTTGGCCACTCTCGAAGGTATTCGCCGAAAAAAGAAGTTGTCTACGCGTTTCTGGCGCCATCCGCTGACAATATCGGCGTCGGCCGCCTCCAGCGCCTCGACCATCGCCGGGATGTCGGAGGGATCATGCTGCAAATCTCCGTCCATCGATATAATAATGTCGCCGGTGGCGTGATCGAAGCCCGCTGCCAACGCCACAGTCTGCCCGTATTTCCGCTTTAGCCTCAGCGGAACCACCCGGTGATCTTCATCCGCAAGCTCTGCAAGGATTTCCGGCGTCGAATCCGCACTATGGTCGTCAACAAAAACAAATTCCACAGGCTCAAATCTTCCCTTCATCACTTCGGAGAGCTGCCTGTGCAGCTCTCGCAGCGAGCCTTCTTCGTTCAACATAGGGATAACGATTGAATACTTCGGCATACCGGCTTCAGCGTCACGCATTGGGTCCGTCCAACTCCTGAAAAGTCATCAGGCGGACGTCATGCTGACGTATAGCCCCCCGCACATCTGGATCCGTTAACCCGCTCAATTCCAACTCGCGCTCCCGTTTCAGCCGCGTGGAAGATTTCTCCAACTCCTCGTCGTGCTCGCCGGGATGGCACATCAGTTCCGTCACACCATCGCGCATTGCCCCTATCATGGCCAGAATTGCCTGCCGATTCAACCTCCCCGTCGCCGCGACGCCCATAAAATGGTCCGGCGTGCGCATTCCGTGGGCACTCGCCAGCTTTCGGAAACGTGACGCGTTGATTCCAGCAATCAATGCCGTTGCGCGTTGTTTCCATGAGCTTACGCCTCCGCGGAATAGGGGCCAGAGAAATGCATTGCTGTCTTCGAATGGCTTTCGAATTCGCGTGACCTGAAACTCCTCCGCTACCTGTACTACAACTTCCATCACTTTTGGATGCGCATGGGTATGTTTGTGGGAATCAAAGTGCGTCGGGCGCAATCCAGCGGAGACCACGCGTTCCACCTGCGCACGAAGTTCCGCCTCAATCGCTTCCGGCCGTACTGAACCTGTGGATAACTTTGACAGCAGAGCTGGCAGCGACATCGGCAAGCGTCCTTCGGAATCCACGAGAGAGCTCACTTGCTTCGCAGGCGCGACACATTTCCCGCCGACCAGCACGAGATGGCATCCAACTCCAAGTTTCGGATTGGCTTGCGCGCACTTGATGGCATCTTCGAACGCATCGCCATTGGCCATGATCGTCGTGCTCGTCACAATCCCCTCGCGAAACCCTCGCACGATCCCCGCGTTCACGCCGCGTGTGTAACCAAAATCGTCCGCATTGACGATGAGCCGTTTCATTGAGGAACATGTTCGCTCTGTGCCGCATCATATCACGGCGAGAAAAACTCATCGCGGCCGCACAATTCCCGCTCTGACACAAAAATTGCACATTCGCTATCCCATCGGATCAACGACGAAGAAAAACGACTGCCTCATCCAATTTGCTCTGAAGAAAAAATCTCGGCCATAAAAAAGTTTTCAACAGTTGTGTTGAAAACCTTGTGGAAAAATTCGTCCATTGCCTCGTAAGCGTGCACCATCACAGCGTCTAATGCTCTTTGCACTAAACTAGGGCAGCTTCCCATGCGAATCTAGAGTGATTCCTGGATCGCTTCGGGTCGTAAATCAAAGAGTGGAGGGACAGCAAGGGCCTGCTGGAAAAATTCTCGGCTGGCAATTTCAGTACCAATGCGCGGGCGGCTTCATATGAATATTGATTGTCTCTTCTTCTTTATCGAGCACGTAGTACTGTCCAAACGGGCTCCAGCCATCCTTGACCACTTGAATCATGATTTTCACGCGCGGAACATCTTTAACCTTTGCGATTCCCGCCATATTGGTCTTCAAGTCCAATTCGATCTGCCTGGGATGATGAAGAAATCGTGGCTCTTCATAGCGAAGATAAACGCTGGCGTTATCCACTGGCTTCCCTGACTCGCCGCCCGTCACGACAATCTGTAATGCGCTCACCGGATTCTCTTTATCCGGCTTCGCCGCTGCGCGATTCGCCGGCGTCCAACCGAGCATCGCGCCAGCGAGCACGACGACCGCCAATCCGCCCACCATTCTCATGAAGATCCTCATGAACACTCTTGGTGACACGCTCCTTGCGCGCATTCTACCACCGGGAGTTTCTAATTTCGATGCTTCAGAAC
>DATNDO010000218.1:0-9267 GCA_035606955.1 Candidatus Angelobacter sp. | reverse complement strand
ACGGCGAGATCCTTCATCTCTTCGCCGCCGGGGATGTGGGTGCCGAGCGGCTCAATGTGGATATTGATGTGCGCTCCGGCGGCTTCGCGAAGCAAATCCTGTTCGAGGGCCGTGGCCAGACGATGGGCTTCGCTGAGGCTCGAATGCTCGTCGACTTCAAGATGCAGCTCGATGAACAGGCGGCCGTCGATTTGGTGCGCGGCTAGTTCGTGGACGGCCAGGCCGCGGCGCTGGGCCGTGGCGCGAATGGTCTCCAGGAAATTTTCGCCGGAGCGCGCGCGCGGCTCCATGTGAACCACCACATCGGAGGGAACGATTTCGGCAATGCGGCGCTCGACGCGGTCGCTGGTGGCGTGCGCTTCTTCGAGGCTGGTGGTGCGGGGAACGCTGATGGTGACGTCGACGAAATAGCGCTGGCCCGCGCGGCGGAGGCGGACGCGGTCGACGCCGAGGACGCCTTCGACCTTCAGCGCGGCCGCGAGAATCCTGCTTTGCAATCCCTTGGGCGCGACATCGAGCAAAGCTTCGAGAGTGCGCCGGCCCATGCGCGCTCCCACCCAAATGATCACTCCCGCAACGGCGAGTGCGGCGAGCGGGTCCATGAAACGCAGCCAGGGAATGCTGAAACTCTGGCCCAGCCACACGGCGATGATGCCGAAGAGCACGACGCTGGTGCTCCAAACGTCGGTCGAGAAGTGGAGCGCGTCCGCTTCCAAAGCTTCGCTGGGGTATTGATGCGCGACGCGAGAAATGCGGCGAGCGCGCGTCCAGTCAATCCCCATCATCAAGGCGAGAAGGATGATGGCGAGAAGGCTGGGGTACACGCGCGGTTGCTCGAACAGCAATCGCTGGATGGCTTCCCAAATGATGTAAACCGCCGTCATCAAGAGCAGCGCTGTTTCCGCGAAGGCGGAGACGCTCTCAAATTTCGCGTGGCCGTAGGTGTGGTCGGCGTCGGCAGGCTTGTCTGAAATGCGCACAGAGAAATAGGTGAGGATGGCGGCGAGCAGGTCCAGGCTGGAGTGCAACGCTTCGGAGAGAATTCCCAAGCTGCCCGTGCGGATGCTGAGAAATACCTTCAGCGACACGAGCACAACCGCGGCGCCAATCGACACCAAGGCCACACGCTTCTTTTCCTGGACCGCTAGAGTGGATGCATCCATGAAGATTCCGCGTGATTATACGATGGCAGGGGCAGAAATCCGCGGTTTCGCCTCGCACGTTTCCCGGTATAGTGGAAGATTCGTAATTCGTCTTCGTATTGGTCGCACAATTTCGAGGAGCGCTGCAAAAATGAACGTGGGGAGCGAACCGCCGCGACAGCGAGCGCCGTGGTGGCGACGGTATTGGATTGTGATCCTCATCGCGGCGGTGCTGTTTGGGCTCGCGGCGGACGCGGTATGGGTCGAGCCGGAGAGTATTGAAACAACTCATTACGAGATTCACGCGGGCGTGAAAAGTCCGCTGAAAATTGCGCAGTTGAGCGATCTGCACACGCGCGGCTTGGGGCGTCCCGAGCGTAAAATGCTCGCGATTCTGGCGAGGGAAAAGCCGGACGTGATCCTGATTACCGGCGACAGCCTGGCCGATCCGTTCGGAAATTATCAAGATTGCCTGAAGGTGTACAAGCAACTGAGCGCACCGTTGGGCGTTTGGTTCGTGCGCGGCAATTGGGAAGATATACGCCCAATGAGGCACGAGCGGCAATTCTATCGGGACGCAGGGATTCATCTGCTGGTGAATCAGAGCCACGAATTGCGTCCGGACGTGTGGGTGGCGGGCCTGGATGATCCATATCAGGGTGTCGCAAATCTGAATGTCGCGCTGGAAGGCATCCCGAAGGATGCTTACACGGTTTTGATGTTCCACTCACCGGGATATTTTGACCAGGCAGCAGGCCATGTGAATCTATGCCTGGCGGGACACACGCACGGCGGCCAGGTGCGGATACCATTTGTGAAGCCGTTTTGGCTGCCGTTCGGAAGCGGGAGATTTTTGGAGGGCTGGTACGAGGAAAACGGTTCGCGAATGTACGTCAACCGTGGAATGGGCATGTCAAACCTGCCCGTGCGGTTTCTGTGCCCCCCGGAAATCACGTTCATCACGTTGGAGCCGTAACTCTACGTAACGCCGCGGTAACGCTCCCGGACTTTACTCTTTCTTCTACATCAGACTTGTATAGAATTGGGCAGTTTTTCTTGGGGGGTCCGATGATTCAAAATCCTCGGTGGTGCCTGCTTTGCGCTTTGCTGCAAGCCGCGATTTTTTGCTCCGTGTGTGTAGCACCGCCAGGAGTCAGGGCACAAAACGCCAGCGCGCAAGATGCAAGCGCCGCATGGAGCGCTGTGTCGCAAACCTCGTTTGACTCGGAGAAAACGGCAAGCGTCGAGGGCGTGACGATTGTGCACGACCGCATGCGCATCACGCTGAAGGACGGGTCGATCTCATTTTCACAGCGAGCCGCTGGAGTCGTTTTCGGAGCGGCGTTCAAAGGGCGCGGGACCGTCGAAATTGCGCCGCCGAACGCGCTCGAAGCGCAGCAACTCGATCTCTTGACGAAGCAAAAGACGCTGAACATGGATTTCACGGAAGCGACGTTCAGCTTCACGGACGATACATTCGACCAAGTCGCCAAGCAGGTGAAGTGGACGAACGGGCCTGCCGCCGAGCTTGAGAGTCTCTACAACGGTCGGCAACGCGAGAGAGAAGATCTGGACGCGGAAATTGTGCCGCGGGTGTTCGAAGGCGTGCTCGATCAAGATCATAAACAGACGGCCTACTTTGCCGCGGACATGAAAACAAACAGCGACGGATGGGTGCTGGCGCGTTACGACGCATTGGAACCCGAGGAAATCAGCGTGGGACGTTACGAGTCACGAGGGAGCCCTGCACTGCTCTTCGACACGTGGATGAGTTTTCCGGCGGGAAATATAACCGCGAGCCAAGCTTATGAACAACCCACAAGCAAAGATGTTTTTGCTGTGCATGGATACCAAATCGACGCCACGGTCACGGGCGGCGCTGATCTGAGCGCAACAACCAAGGTGAATCTGCAATATCAGAAGGCCGGCGAACGCGTGCTGGTCTTCGAACTGAGTGCGAATTTGCGCGTCAGCACGGTAAAGGACGAAACCGGAGCGGCGCTACCGTTTTTTCAGCCACGTGACCCAAAAGATCGTTTTCCGACGTACGGTGACTATGTCGCCGTGGTTCTGCCTGCCGCAACGCAGGAAGCGAAACAGGCAACGCTGACCTTCGAATACGCGGGCAAGCACCTGATTCAGAAGGTAGGCACCGGAAATTACTTTTGCCCGAGCTACGGATGGTATCCGGGCGTGTCGGACGAGTTTGCCACGCGGGCTGATTTCGACATGACGTTCCACACACCCAAGAAACTCACGCTGGTCGCGACCGGCGATAAGGTGAGCGAAAACACAGCGGGCGACTCGATCGTGACGCATTGGAAGAGCCCGATGCCGCAAGCTGTTTCCGGATTCGCCTACGGCGATTACAAGATCTATGACGAGAAGGTCGGCAACATCGACGTACAGATCTACGGAAACAAGAACGCGGATGATTTTCTAAGCAGCATCCAAATGTATTTGCATCCCACGTTGCCGGGCGCCGATCCGGAGAGCGGCCCGGCAATCGGGTCTTTGGATCCAGCCAACACGGTGAAGACGGTCGGAATAGAAATTGGAAATAATCTGCGCGTATTTCAGGATTATTTTGGGTCCTTCCCATTCCAGCGACTGGCCGTAACCAATATTCCATATAGCTATGGACAGGGATGGCCGATGCTGTTGTATCTCTCCGTGCTGTCGTTTCTCGACGAAACGCAGCGGCACGTTCTCGGAGTGACGGATCAGACTGGCATCAGCGACTTCTTCCGAGCACATGAGGTGTCGCACCAGTGGTGGGGCCACGAGGTCGGATGGAAGAGTTACCACGACCAGTGGCTTTCGGAAGGCTTCGCGCAGTTTTCCGGCAATCTCTACGTGCAATTCCGCGACGGCCCGAAGCAATACCTCGACCGGCTGCACAGAGACAGAGAAGACCTCTTCGGCCGCAATAATTTCGGCCACCGCTACGAAGACCTTGGACCCGTTTGGATGGGATTGCGGTTGGGATCTTCACAAGCGCCGGGAGGATATGACACGGTTATCTACGAAAAGGGCGGATACGTGTTGGAGATGTTGCGGGCGATGTTGTACGACCCCAGAAGTAAATCGCCCGACGAGCAATTCAAGCTCTTGATGCAGGACTTTACAAAGAGCTTCGCCGGCAAAGCTGCGTCGACCGAAGATTTCAAAGCGGTGGTCGAACGTCACATGGCGCCGTACATGGATGTTGACCAGAACCATCGAATGGATTGGTTCTTCAACGAATACGTTTACGGAACAGGAATCGCGCAGTATCACCTCGACTATAGCGTGAAAGCGACGCCCGACAACAAGTGGGAAGTGGATGGGACTGTGACCCAATCTGGAGTGCCCGCGGGATGGGAAGACACGCTTCCCGTCTACGTTCACGTAAAGGGCAAGTCCGGAATTATCGGCTGGGTGAAGATCAGCAAACCCACTACGCCGTTGCGAATCACGCTTCCGTTTCAACCTGACAAATTGAGCTTGAATGACAACGGAGAAATTCTCGCAGAGATTAAATAGAGCGATAAGCTGGGCGCTATTGCTGCAACTGGGGGACGGGCAAGAGGGGCAAGCGGCGCGGCTCGCCGTGGAATCCGCGAACCTCGACATCTTCGAGAAGCAATGACGGCGCAACGATGGAGCTGGGAATGCCGCCCTCGACCGAGCCGAACGTGGCGAGAGCAGTGCCGCCGAGTCCCTGTTGCTCGTTCTGCATAAAATTGAAAACCGTGGAATCGCTGCCGATTCCCGCGATGGTGCGAAACGCGCGGAGATCCAAGCCCTTGATGTGCGAGCCGCGAACGAGTTCCTCGTGGCCGTCGGAGACGTAAACGCGGTAGACGAGAAGCGGCAGGCGGTCGCCGCCAGCCAGCCCGTCGGCAAGACCGGAAATAATATCGGAGAAATCCTGCTGCGTTTGGGCGGAAAGCGCGGGATTGTCCATGCGCTTGATTTCGAGACACCACTGCTGGCCGTTTGTTTTGCAGAGGTCGATGAATTTCTTGCGCAAGTCCGCGGGGCTGACGGTATTGGTGGCCTGGAAAAACAAATTACTGCTTGTGGGTTGCGGCGGCGTAAGCAGTGCGGAGCGCGCGTGACCATTGGACTCCAGAAAATCAGGGCCGGGACGCCGCGACATCAGTAAATTCTTCAGTATGCCATTTTCCACGACGTTGACCTTCTGGCCGCGCACACCTTCATCATCCACGTCATAACCGCCGAAAAGCGGCTGGCCCTGGAAATCTTTCGCCGAGGGATCATCGGCGATGGAAACGTTCAGCGGCAGGACGCGCGTGCCCACGCGGCCGGACCATTCGCTGTTTCCGCCCATTTGCTGCAACATTTGATCGAAGGCAGGAACGCTCGAAAGAGGTGGACGCGCGCCGGAAAGAGAAGGCTCGAGGGCTTGCGCGAGCACGGAAGCCGCAGCCTTCGCGTCCAAAAGAACCGGGCCTTCGTAGTCCGAAACGTTGGGAGCCGCGCGGAGTTGTTCGAGTTGCGTCGCGGTCTGCTCCAGTGCCGCGCTGATTTTGTCCGGTTGCGGCAACTCGGATGGCTGCGCGGCGTAGCTGGAATAGAAATTGTGGAGCGGCATGCCGTCAGTGGCTTGCGTGTCCAAGCTCGCTTCGATGCCGGCAACGCTATGCGAAATGCGAAGCTTCGTGCCCTCGCTGGTCAGAAGATAGTACGTGGTGTAAATGAGATAGTAGTGCACGCGCGAGCCATAAAGGTCAGGAAAAGTCCGCAGAGATTTGGAAGCTTCGCGCGCTTCATTTTCCCAGTTGCGCGAAGTCCAATCTGAATTCACCAGCGGCTGAATATCCACGACGGGCTGGTCAATTTTTGAAAAATCGGGAATCTCCGGAGGCCGCGCGAGACTGTTCAGAAACGCTTTTTTGTTGGAATACTGGACGAGCGCTTCTTTGTAAGCCTGATCCGTGGCGAGCCACAGGTCCTGACGGAAGGACTTGTAATCGCGGTCAATTCCCACCTGGCCCGTGGAACCGAGAAAGCCCTGAAAACCATTCTGAGTAATAAAATTGGAGCTATCGAGTTGATTGTCGCCGACGCGGATGCCCACGGACATCAGGCGGTTGCGCGTGTGGTTGCTGGAAATGAGCGTGCCGAAAGACGCGGTGATGCTGCGAATGTCGACGTCCACGGCGCGATATTCGATGTAAAAGGGCTTCAACTGCCCGGGCAATTGAAGGCGCGCCACGTTGCGCGCCATTTCGTCCTGCATGGCCTGGAGCGTGTGGTCATTATCACTCTGTGCGTCGTTCTGTGCGCGGGCCGGGAACGCGCCAAATAAAGCGAGCGCCAGCATGGCAACGATGGCTATGTCGAGGCCGACGCGCCAAGTGCGGCCGATTTGCCAAAAATGAATGGCGGGACGCGGCGTCATTGTGCGGGTTCCTTGGACTGCGGGTCATGCGCGGGCGGCGGCAGGATCGGAGGCGTGTCCGTGGAAGACTCTTTTTTCGAGACTTCCATTTCCGAGATGAGAATTTCCGGCGCCACCGCGGAGACGGGTACAGAGCCCGATTCCGCGCCGCAATAGCCGTTGAAGACTTCCGGCGTGTCACCGGTGCCGATAATTTTTGTGATGGAAATCAGCGGCGTGCCCACGATGTTTACGCCGCGAACCAATTCGTCTGGTCGGCCGTCAGGGAAAACTTTATAGACGATCAATGGTTGCACCTGAAAAGCCTGTGGCTGTGCGCGTCCGGTGAACGTGAAGCCTCCGGCGATGTCGTCAATCAGCAGGCCAAAAGGCTTTCCTTGCTTGCGAATTTCCTCGATGAAGCGTTGGCGTAAAGCCGCGTTGGTCATCGTCTTGCTGCTCTCGACGATCGTGTTCCCCATGCGGGCGATGGGCTGGAAGCCGAGTTGGCGGCGGCCGTGACCATTCGAGTGCGGGAAATTAATCAGCGGGGAGCGGCCCATCAGGAAATTCTTCAGGATGCCATGGTCGACGAGTGTGACGTTCTGCGCCGGCACGCCCTCATCGTCGAAAGGATAGTAGCCGAGCAATACTTCGCCGTGGACTTCCTTTGTGGTGGGATCGTCGCGCACGGTAATGAAATCGGGAAGAATCGGTTGGCCGACTTTACTTGTGAAAGTCTGTCCCTCACTCGCGTCTTTCTGGCGGAAACCCTCCAGACGATGCCCGAGAACCTCGTGAAAGAAGACGGCAGCGGCGCGACCGGTGAGGAGCGTGGGCCCGGCGAAAGGCTCGACGAGAGGGGCCTTCTGCAATGCGGCGATCTGGCCGCTCAAGATGCGAATTTGATTCATGACGGCTGCTTCGCTGGGCGCTTTTGACGGATCGACCCAGTCGAAATTCGCGTAGCGCTCGAGGTCCATGCCGTCCGGAGCTTTGCCCTGCACGAATAGTTCGAGGCGGTAGCGAATCTGGCCAAACGCCTGCTTCGAGCCTTCGCTATTCACGAAATATTGATTGTCCGCGCCCGCCGTGAACGTGACAATGGAATTCAAAACCGCAGGCGACATGCTGAATGCCGCCGTGTACTGGCGGACTTTTTCCTCCCACGGTTTGCGGTCCACGTGAAACGAAACCGCCGGGCCGATGGACACGTGCGGCTCTTCATGGGAAAAATCCGGCGCGCGCTGTTCGGCGGATTGCGCCTGCACTTCCTTGCTGGTCTGAACGGCGATGAACGCCTGAACAGCGGCGCGATATTGGCGGTCCGTCTCGCGCCAGATTTCGCGGCGCAATACAGGAATGTCGTCATCGAGCGTCGCTTGCGTGCCGGGACTGGTCCAGGCAGGCTCGCGGCCTTCGATCTTGTGCGTGTTGTCAAGGGTGTAGTCCCCAATGCGCGTCTGAACTTCGAGCCAGCGATTGCGCGCGTCGCTGGAGGAAAGCAGCGCGCCGTTGGAGCCCGAAACGTTGACATTTTCCTCGTCGGTGACTGTGTAAGCTACGAAATACGATGGAGGATCGGCTTTGCTGTAAGCGGCGACGGTGCGCTGGAGCTCCTGCTGCAAGGCTTGCAGGACCGGTGGCGCGTTGGAATTGGAAGGAGAAGATTGCCCCGTTCCCGCCAGGCATATTCCGGCCAGACAAATTCCGGCCAAGCATACGCTGGCCGCGGGAAGCGCGGCGGTGACGGCCCGAATTCGGGATGCGTTACGAAGGCGAATCATGCGAAGAGTTAAGATTCAACAGTGTAAGACAGGTCCATTCAATTCCCAAACAAATCGCCGCTGCGAGACTCCTGAAGAGTTACGGCCAAAAGCTTAGATGCACGAAAGGGCCGGGACGAGTACGGACTCGCGAAAAATATTTCCCACGCTCATCGAGGAGAGAAAAACTCGTGAATCAGCCGGAGATCCGGCGCTAAGGCTTCGATGCCGGCGGCGCGGCTGGGGCCGGCTTGGCGAATAAGGACGGATCCAGCGTGGGATTGATATGGATATCCTGGATAGTGGCGTCGGTAAACTTGGCGCCGCTGCGGTATGTCACGCTCTGATAGGGGAACTGGCGTCCATCGACGGCGCGGAAATCGCTCCAGCGCTGGTCGGACTCTTCCGTCCCGGATTTGTATTTCGCGGCGATCAGAAGATGCGTCGTCGAATCGAAATAGAGCTTGATGATGCCGAAGGAAGCGAGCCAGTTCACTGCATCGGCTTTTTTGCCGTCGACTTCCTCTTCACCCAGATATTGCGCCTGAACTTTTCCGGCCATGGCCTGCTGATAGAATCCCCATCCGCCGAAGAGACTGATGCCGCGTTGAAATTCGCCGAATCCTTCCGCTGGAACGTCCCGCGTGCCTTGCGGGCTCTGGACCCATGCGGACTTGCCGTCGGAGACCTGGCTCATCTCGCCCATCGGGAGCGTGATCGTGGCGTGCACTTTATCGGGATAAGCGACTTGCCATTTCACGGCAATAGCCAAAGGGCCTTGCGGGGTATAAACATTGCCCTTCTCCGTGAATTCCACGCTTGAAATATTGCGAAGAGCGTCGCCGCCCGCCGCCTGGGCCGCGGCCATAACAACGTCATGCCCCTTGGCCAGGGATTCGGGCGTGGGCGCCGGCGCTGCCGCTTTCGGCTGGCGCAAATCGGGACTCAGCAAATCCAAGTCGCTGTACGG
>DATNDO010000214.1:0-2764 GCA_035606955.1 Candidatus Angelobacter sp. | reverse complement strand
AACAATTTTGCAATCGGTGAAGAAGACGAACAAGCTGTTGATTGTTCACGAGGACACGCGCACCGGCGGCATCGCCGGGGAAATCGCGGCGGTCGCGTGCGAAGGCGCGTTCGAGGATTTGGATGGGCCCATACTGCGCGTCACGGCGAAGGATACGCCCGTGCCGTTTTCACCGCCGCTCGAAGAGCGATTTTTGCCCAATTTGAATGATGTGATTTCGACGGCGCGGGAACTCGCGCGGTATTAAACTTGAGATTCGAATTCGAAGGAGAGGCCGATGGCGACTGACGTGATTATGCCCCAAATGGGGGAAAGCATTTTTGAAGGCACGGTGACGAAATGGCTCAAGAAGCCGGGCGAGAAGGTCGAGCGCGACGAGCCGCTGTTCGAGATTTCGACGGACAAAGTTGACGCGGAGATTCCTTCGCCGGCCGCGGGCGTGCTGAAGGAGATCAAGGTCGCTGAAGGGCAGACTGTGCCGATTCAAACGGTCGTAGGCGTGATTGACGCCGATGGCGCAGGCGCGGCGTCGGCAGCCCCGGCTCCTGCAAAAACGGAAGCGAAGCCTCAGGCAAAGCCAGAAGCAAAGGCCGAAGTGAACGCGGAAGCGAAGCGCGGAGACGAAAAGGCGTCGCCGGCTTCTGCTCCAACAAAGGCCGAAGCCGCAAAAGCAGACTCAGTGAAGCCCGCGCCGTCGCCCGCTCCCGCGCAAACTGGCGCGAGGCCGTCGTCTATGGCCGGCGCGGCAACTTCCTCTGCTCCGCAGCGTTCCAGCGGAGAAAAGATTCGAAGCTCGCCGCTGGTTCGGCGGCTGGCCAAAGAAAACAGCGTCGACTTGTCGCAAGTTCCTGGCACGGGCGCGGGCGGCCGCGTCAGCAAGCGCGACATTTTATCCGCCATTGAGGGCGGCGGCGCTCAAGCCCGGCCCGGCGCACAAACTCCGGCCTATGCGCCCGCGACAGCCTCTCGTCCATCGATGCCTCCTCCTTCGCAACCGGCGGCGACGGGCGCGCAGGCTCACTCTGCATTTGAGTCCGCGGTGCCGCGTGAGCGTATGTACTTCGGCAATTACTCCGTTGAACCCATGACGGTGATGCGCCAGAGAATCGCCGAGCACATGGTGGCCTCGAAGCGCGTTTCGCCGCACGTTTATTCGATTGACGAGGCCGACGTCACGGGAATCGTGAAGCTGCGCAGCCAGAAGAAAGACGAATTCGAGCGCACCACGGGTTCGAAGCTCACGTTCATGCCGTTCTTTATCCGCGCAGCCGTCGAAGCGCTGCATGCCTTCCCCACGGTGAACTCATCTGTCGACGGCACGAACATCGTTTTTCACCACGAGTGCAATATCGGCATCGCCGTGGCGCTCGACTGGGGACTGATCGTTCCGGTCATCAAAAATGCCGAGGAGAAGAATTTCCTGGGTCTGCAGCGCGCCATCAACGATCTGGCCGAGCGCGCGCGCACGAAAAAGCTCAAACCCGAGGAAGTGCAGGAAGGGACTTTCTCGATTACCAATCCCGGAGTGTTTGGCGGCTTGATGGGCTTGCCGGTGATCAGCCAGCCGAACGTGGCAATTCTTGGCCTGGGCACAATCGAGAAGCGCCCCGTGGTGATTGACGACGCCATTGCGATTCGCTCGATGGTGTATCTCACGCTGAGCTACGACCACCGCGTCGTCGATGGCGCCATCGCGCACCAATTCATGGGAAAGATCAAACACATACTCGAGAATTGGAGCGAGGGAGTTCTGTAGCGACAGTTGATAGTCGATAGTTGACAGTCAAGAGTTTGAGGCAACGGACTCGTGCGATTCTAGTTTTCCGTCGACGTTTTTAGCTTTCGACTCTCGACTATTGGTTCGAACTATCCCTGCAGTCTTGGGCGCAAACGTTCTGCGAACATTTCCACCTGCGGCAACGGGACAATCGTGATTTTCTGCTCATCGAAGAGACGCACGATGAATTGGTGCCGCTCGTTCTCTCGCTCGGGGGCAACCTCGGTAATCGCTGTGAATTCCGAATTTTTTTGCCGCGCGCGAATGCATTCGGCGGTATACGCAAGCACCTTCGCCTGCGCCGGATCGCGCCCGAGCGACAGCGCCTGCAAATAGCCGCGCGTCCCGTTGTAGCGATACGCGTAGTCGATGCGCAGCGGGTCGCCCGGCTGCGTGAACTGTTCGACCTTCACACTTTTTTCCATCCTTGCGAGAATGCGGTGCCGCCGGAAGACGTCGTTCAACCGCATACGAATCCACGCGCGCGTGCTTTCGACCATCGCAGCGGCCCGGCCCTGACGCGCGGGCGGCGACACGTGGCCGTGGTAGAGCCGGTCGAGCTCCGCGTCGAAATCCTCCGCGAACACGGCTTGCCGCGGGCTGAACTGCAATGTGTTCGACAACGTCTGCTCCATCTTCTCGATCCACGCGGAGCTGGCTCCGGTGGCCGCCAGCTGCACGTCGAATTCGCCCGGCAGCGCGCGAAGAAGATTCTCGTCCGCGTTCGGGTGCAGCCGGCGCACGCGTGCGAATTCGGATGGTTCCTCGATCAGCCTCGCGCGCGCCCGCTGTTTCTTCGCGTCTTCGAGCACCACGCCGATGTTCACCCATTCGTCGCGGATCAGATTCGGCGTATAGCGCAGCACGCGGTAGCTCATGTCGCGTCGATTCGTCTCAGGCATGGTTCACGTCCAGTTGGGAAACGGCGCCCGGGAAGATTTCCAGGCGCTCTCGATCAACTCGCGCGCCAGTTTTCGCCGGCGCAGG